>JAEDLP010000049.1 GCA_016295225.1 Oscillospiraceae bacterium
CTCCTCCTCCGCTTGCCATATCCACCGCTTCCCACTCGGTGGGCTGGCCGTTTTCGTCCACCGCAGATACCTTGATGGTTTGGCCGACAGCGGCGGTGTTGGTCACAGCCAGCGCAGGACCAGCGGGGCCTTGGGGGCCAGCGGGGCCTTGGGGGCCAGGGGGTCCGACGGGTCCGGCAGCCGCCACTCCTGTGTCGGTCTGACCCACATACCAGTTGCCGTTTGCCCCGATGTACGGTGCGTCGCCGCCGGAATAGATGCCGGTGTCCGCGTAGGCCCCGGCCTCCGGGTCCCAGGTCCACCAGTTCCCGTTGTCGCCCACGATGGGTTGGCGGACGGCTGCGCTTTCTGCTTTCTCCGCAGCCTCCACCGCCGCTGCTCCTGCCTGGAGGACTTGATCCGCCCAGCTCTGGCCGGGGGCAGGCGGCGAAACGAGATCCCCCTCCATCGCCTTGGTAATTTTGGTCATCCAGGTTTCGGACTTGGCAAGGGTCTCGTCCACATAGTACCGCAGCTCACAGTGTCCCACGCCGGGGCGCGTGGTGTCGGTGTCTGTGATTTCCCAGATTGCCGCAGGGCCGTCCTGGGTGATGGCCACAGGGTAGACGCTGTCCTCCCCGGGCCGCTGGCAGATCAGCTCCGCCACGCCCTCGCCGTAGAGGGCCTGCCAGTTGGTCAGATCAAACACAGCCCGCCGGGCCAGGTTTTCCCCCTGCCTGCCCAGTTGGATGATCTCACCGGAATGTTTCACTTTTACTTCTTGCAATCAATCATCTCCTCCTTGATTTCCTTTGTCATGGAGAGTCTCCAGGGTCTTTTGGAGAAACCCGGGGTAGGGAATCCCCATGAGTCCCAGGTTCTCCAGGAGACTCAGGCCCTCGTTGCCGACGAAAAACAAAATCACCGCTGTGCGGACATAGGCAGCGCCCAGGGCCTGATCCAGCAGGACGCCGATCCACACCAGCAGCAGGATCACGCCCTTTTTCAAAAGGCCCTTGAAGCAGGCCTTGCTGTCCAGGGCGCCGCTCTGGCTTTTGGCGGACCTGTGCCACACAGCGGCCACCAGCACGCCGGTGATGTAATCCGCCGCCATGAGGGCAACCAACAGAACCATAGCCGTGTCCCAGCCTCCCAGTTCGTTGGCAATCCAGCTGCCAAAGGCCGCCAGAGCCGCCAGCACGCCGTTCTTTCCTGCGTTCCAGTCCATCCGTTCACCTCCCTTCCCGTCTTGACAAAACAAAAAAGCCACCAACCAACCATTGTAAAATCCAAAATCTTTACAATCATTGATTGATGGCTTGCCCCAATATGGTTTATACATATATTCTATCTCGTACCCAAAGAATCTTCAATAAATTTTGGAAGAAAAACAGCCATTTGTGTCCATACACAGGACACCAGGGACGGGAATGCCCTCGCACTCCGTTCCCTGGCAGCTTTGCTTTTCGACGATTCTTCGGTTTTAACCCCTCCCACACGGCACCTTGACAACCGAATAGCGGAACCGTTATAATAACGGCATGAGGTGATACACCATGAACAACGAAGAAAAGATTCTGGGACTGCTGGAAGGCATTCAGAAAGACTTGGCAGAAATGAAGGAAGACGTTGCAGAACTCAAGGAAGACGTTGCAGAACTCAAGGAAGACGTTGCAGAACTCAAGGAAGACGTTGCAGAGCTCAAGGAAGACGTTGCAGAACTCAAGGAAGCCAACGAAGAAACCAGGAGCGGCGTGAACGCCCTGCTTGAGTGGGCGGAAGAATGCGGGAACGTTATTAAGTTCCCCCTCCCCAAAGTGAAGTAAACAAACCAGACCAAGACGGTTCCGTTATTCGGAGCCGTCTTTTTTCATACCCAACCGCAACCCCGTCTCGGCTCATCTGAAAAAGAAAAATGCCCGGTGTGACTCCCGGACATTTTCTCCCGTTCTTGAACCCGATGCAGGGTGCAGACTACGGTTTGGTTTGAACCATAGACGCATGAGTCACCATGCTTCTATCCCCTTTGCATCCTCACTCACAGTAACGGCCTGTGTTTCAACGCATCGGAAAGCCGGGTGTGGTTCCCCGGCCTCGGGTACGGGGAAGCGAAAACGCCGCTGAGGATTCCCTCTATGGCGACCACCTCCCTTGTTTGTTGTCACTGATTGCTGTAATCAGGTGAGCCTATTATACCAGCTTTGTCACAACTTGCGTGTTATTTCCCATAATTTGGTGAATGTTTTTCGCAAAAAGTAGGAAACAGGCCCACGCAAAGCGCAGACCTGTTTTCCCTCCATCAGAAACACCGGGAGCACGGGGTGTAGCCCCTGGCCCTGGCATCGGACAAGCTGATAGCTATTTTGGATTGGCTGAGATACTGGCAGCCGCTTCGGTGGTACTTCTCGCCGGTACGGGTGATGTAAACGGTGACGGACTGGGTGTCAGACGACGCCGACGAAGTGGAGCCGCTGGAGGTTGTGCTGCTTGTGCTGCTGCTCGTGCTGACGGTGCTTTTGGCCGCAAGCTGTGATTCCAGTGTTTCCACCTGGGCTTCCAGGGTTTCCACCTGAGTCTCCAGCTCTTCGATCCTGGAATCCTTGTCGCCGCCGGACGATTCCAGCGCGGATAGTTCCCCGTTCAAAGAATCGATCTCGGCCTGCATGCTGGCCGTCTGGACGTTCATTTGGTCCGAAAGCAACGCGTTCTCCTGCCTGGAATCGTAGAGCTGGTGGCCCAGAAAAACGTTGCCTGCAACGCCGAGGATGATAACAGCCACCAGCGCGGCCGTCAGGACCCGGAACTTTTTCATCAGAATCCCCCTCCTTTTTCAAATCCTACCATGGATTGGCAGGAGAAGAAGGGGGAACAGTGTCGAAAAAGCACCGCTCTAATTAGAAACTTAGAAACAAGGAGTCCCAAATGTACAACAAAGAATTTTGCTTAACCGGGAAAGAACTCAAAGAGGCAACCTACGAGGATGCAAAGAAGTTTGCTGAACAGTATGAGAAATTCGAGTTCGAGAATCGCAAAAGAATGGGTCTGCTTATTTTGACAGAAATTTGACACCCTTGTTTGTGCTGGAATATGTTGAAATATGTTGATTTCCGCAACTGCACAGACCGTAAATCGCCAAATAAACAGACAACAAAAATCCCGCAAACCCTTGTGTATCAACGGTTTGCGGGATTTTCTCATTTGGTGACCCAGCGGGGATTCTACCCGCGCACTCAAAAACAGTCCCCCGGACTGTTTTTGCCGGCCTGCGGGCCGTCGTGCTGTTCGAATCCAGCTGTTCATGCAAAAATTGACCACCCAACCCGGGGCACGGGTTGGGTGGTCAATTTTTGGTGACCCAGCGGGGATTCGAACCCCGGACACCCTGCTTAAAAGGCAGGTGCTCTGCCGACTGAGCTACTGGGTCATCTCTATATTCAAGTTGGAAAATAAGTCTGGCTGGGGTGGCCGGACTCGAACCAGCGACTGCGGGAGTCAAAGTCCCGTGCCTTACCACTTGGCGACACCCCATTATGAAGGTGTTAATGAAAGAGAGCCGGAACCGCTGCTCCGGCTCTCTCTCGAGATCTGGGGTGGGTAAAGGGACTCGAACCCTCGACACCCGGAACCACAATCCGGTGCTCTAACCAACTGAGCTACACCCACCAAATATTCAATTGCTAAGCAGTGAAAGGAAATGGCACGCCTGAAGGGACTCGAACCCCTGACCCACTGCTTAGAAGGCAGTTGCTCTATCCAGCTGAGCTACAGGCGCATATAAACGCGGCGGGATAGAACTGACTCCGCCTGCCCGGCCCTCCGCTGCCAAAAGGAAATGGAGCGGGTGATGGGAATCGAACCCACGCGACCAGCTTGGAAGGCTGGGATTCTACCATTGAACTACACCCGCATAAGTACGATTTTCTGAACCGTTAGCTTGGTTATAATAGCATACATTCCCACCATTGTCAACCCTTTTTTTCAAATCTTCAAAAAATTCATTTCTCTGGGAATAGCGCCCCCCTTTCCGGGGAGTCTAAGGGCGAGGTGTTATCATGGTATCCGTTTTTCTGCAATTTATCCTATACAGCTTCCTGGGCTTTCTTCTGGAGGTGGCCTACGCCTGGCTCCGGGGAATCCGGGGACAGGGCCGGAAGTGCCTGATCTTTCTTCCCCTCTGCCCGGTCTACGGTCTGGGGGCCGCCGCCATCCTGAGCATGCCCGACCTGCTCCTGGGCCATCCTCTGTCGGTCTTTGTGGCCGGCGGACTGCTGGCAACCCTGGTGGAGTACGCCGTCGGGGTCTTCTATGAGGTGGCCGCCGGGGTCCGCTTCTGGGACTACACCCAGCAGCCCGGGAACCTGGGCGGGCGCATCTGTCCCCTTTTCACCCTGTTCTGGGGCCTGCTGGCCTGCTTCCTGGTCTATGTCCTCCACCCTCTCCTCTCCCCTCTGGCGGCGCTGCTGGCCCCCTGGCAGGTCTGGCTCCTCTTCCTGGTCTTTGGGGCCGACGCGCTCCTCTCCCTCTGGCTCCTCCGGCAGACCGGGGATACAAACTGCCTGCGCTGGTACCTTGCCTTTCGGCGTCCCGGAGAATCTATGTAACCAAGGCCGGGGTACCCCGGCCTCATTTTTATGTGACTGTTACAGTCTCTGCAGTTCCCGCAGGGTCTCCTGGATAAACTTCTGGGGCACATAGGCCGCCCCCAGCTTCATGGCGCGCTCCAGGGTCATGGAGCCGGAAGCAGCCACGATGGGACGGCCCACCACATGGGGGAAGCGCCGCTCCAGCACCTTTCTGGCCCCCGGGTGGGCCAGCAGTTCTCGGATGGTAATCTGGTTGTTTCGAAGATCCATTCTCTCACCTCACCCCATCCTATGCGAAAAAGGGAGGTTTGTGTCCCCCGGTACGATACGGTTTTTTTACAAAACCGGTATAAAGCCCATCGTCCCCGTCCATACTAACCTCAGATTTCTTGAAAGGAGGGTTTTCCCATGAATAACAACATGAATGCAAACAATAGCATCAAGTGTTCTGTCTCCAGCTGCGCTTACCACAACGACGCAAAGAGTGTCTGCTCTCTGTCCTCCATCCAGGTGGGCACCTGCGGCCCCGCTTCCAAGGACGCCGCCTGCACCGAGTGCGCCTCCTTCCAGCTGGACAAGCAGCACGGCACTACGTTCTGAGTCCCTATCCGCAGAAAAACGCCGGGATGGAATTCCATCCCGGCGTTCTGCCGTTTGTCAGATCCGATTACTCAGCCTTGGAAGCCTCGGCAGCAGGTGCGGGCTCTGCAGCGGGAGCTGCGGGAGCGGCTTCTGCAGCCTTGGGAGCCTCAGCAGCAGGAGCGGCCTTGGGGGCCTCCTTCTTGGGCTCTTCCTTCTTGGGCTTGGGAGGCAGGACCTTGCCATCCACCGTGATCAGCTGGCGGGGGCATGCGCGAGAGCACAGACCGCAGCCGATGCAGATGTCATAGTTGATCTTTGCCAGGAAGTTCTCCACGGTCAGTGCGCCTTCCTTGGGGCAAGCCTTCACGCACAGCTTACAGCCGATACAGCCGTTGTCGCAAGACTGGCGGGTAGCGGGACCCTTATCGTGGGAGGAGCAGCGCAGCTCGGTGTACTTCTTGGAGTTGCGGGGGATGATCTGGATGATGTTCTTGGGGCAGGCAGTGACGCAGGCGCCGCAGGCCACGCACTTTTCCTGATCCACTTCAGCAACACCATTCACGATGTGGATTGCGTCGAACTTACAAGCATCCACGCAGTCGCCGCCGCCCAGGCAGCCGTAGGAGCACTGCAGGGGGCCGGAGGACACGCGGGAGACAGCCAGACAGCTGCTCAGGCCCACGTAGTCATAACGGGTCTTGTCGTGACCGCCGCCGGTGCACATGACCTGGGCGATCTTGCGGGCGCCTTCCTCGACCTCAACGCCCATGATCTCGCCAATCTTCTTGGCCAGCTCGGCGCCGCCGGGGGCGCAGGCGTTGACGGGAGCGATGCCCTTCACCACGGAGTTGGCGTAACCGCCGCAGCCGGGGTAGCCGCAGCCGCCGCAGTTTGCGCCGGGCAGGATCTCAGCGATAGCTTCCTCGCGGGGGTCTTTTTCCACCGCGAAGACCTTGGAAGCGACGGCCAGAATGATACCAAAGATGATACCCAGAATCGTCAGAACGATAGGGGCTAAAATAGTAGTACTCATAATTCTCTCCTCGCCTCCTTCTTACCAAACTTTCAGGCCGGAGAAGCCCATGAATGCCAGAGCGATCAAGCTGGCGGCCACCAGAGCGATGGGGAAGCCCTCAAAGCACTTGGGGCACTTTGCGAACTCCATGCGCTCACGCACGCTGGCGAACAGAACGATAGCAACCAGGAAGCCGATACCGCCGAAGATACCGTAGGTCAGGGCTTCGCCGAAGTTGTAACCCTTCTGTGCGTTCTGCAGGGTGACGCCCAGCACGGCGCAGTTGGTGGTGATCAGGGGCAGGTAAACGCCCAGGGCTTCATACAGGGAGGGCATAGCCTTCTGCAGGAACATTTCCACGAACTGAACCAGAGATGCGATGACCAGGATGAAGGTCACGGTCTGCATAAAGCCCAGACCGTTGGGGACCAGGATGAAGTTGTTGATGGGCCAGTTAACGGCAGATGCCACGCCCATAACGAAGATAACTGCCATACCCATACCCAGAGCAGTCTCGATCTTCTTGGAGACGCCCATGAAGGGGCAGATACCCAGGAACTGGGACAGGATGAAGTTGTTAATCAGGACTGCACCCAGTGCAATGGAAAGCAGGCTAGTGATATTTTCCATTACTTAGCCACCTCCTTGGACTTCTTGGGCTTGCTCATGAAATACTGGACAGCTGCGATGACGATGCCCAGGGTCAGGAAGCCGCCCACGGGCAGGATCATACCCAGTGCGACCACGTTCTCGGGCAGGATCTGGAAACCAGCGCCGCCGTTGAGCAGGCCGCCGCCGAAGGTGCCGGCGCCCAGGAACTCACGGATGATGCACATGATGGTCAGAGCGACCATGTTGCCGAAGCCCTGGAAGATGCCGTCCAGCGCGGAAGCGCCGATGCCGTTCTTGGAGGCAAAGCCCTCAGCACGGCCCAGGATGATGCAGTTAACGACGATCAGGGGGATGAACAGGCCCAGGCTCTTGGACAGAGCAGGGATAAATGCCTTCAGCAGAAGGTCGACCATGGTAACGAAGCCGGCGATGACGACGATGTAGCAGGCGATACGGACCTTGCCGGGGATGATCTTACGCAGAGCGGAGATAACCACGTTGGAGCAGGTCAGGATCACGATAACTGCCACGCCCATGCCGATGCCGTTGAACATGGAGGTGGTGATGGCCAGCATGGGACACATACCCAGCAGCTGGACCAGTGCGGGGTTCTGGGTAATGAGGCCTTCAAAAAATTGTTTCTTTACATTCATTGTTTCGAACCCTCCTTAACCCAGAGATTCCACGACGCTGCGAGCGATGTTGACGCCGTCGCAGACTGCGCGGGAGGTAATGGTGGAGCCGGTGATGGCCACGATGGAGCCGCCGTCCTTTGCCACACTGACCGTATCGGTAGCGCCCTGGAACTGAGCCTGCCATTCAGGATCAGTTGCCTTGGAGCCCAGACCGGAGGTCTCGGAGTGAGAGATGATGGCGATGCCGGTGACCTCGCCGCTGGTGTTGATGCCGGCCATCATGTCGATGGCGCCGCCGAAGCCGTTGGGGGAGTTGCACTCCACCACATAGCCTTCTTCGCCGGCCTTGTAGACGGCAACCACGGTTTCGTCGCCGCCGGTGTACTCGACCTCTTCATAGGTGTCGGCGGGCATGACGATCTTCAGGGAGTCCTGAACGGTCTTTTCGGTGTTTGCTGCGATGGGGCCCTCGGTCACGCTGTTGACCAGGCCCAGCAGAGCTGCGATAACCAGGCAGATCAGGGCCAGAACGATTACGAGGCTGGCCATGCCGGGTTCTTTCTTAGCGGGTGCGTTGCTCATGCCTCGGAACCCTCCTTTGCTGCTTTCTTTGCTGCCTTAGCCTTTTCCTTCTCGGCCTTGCGCATCTCAGCAGTGACACCGAAGCGCTTGGGCAGGGTGTACTTGTCGATGAGCCAGACGCAGATGTTCATGACCAGGATGGAGTAGCAGACGCCCTCGGGATAGCCGCCGAAGTAACGGATGAACACCACCAGCAGGCCTGCGCCGATGCCGAAGATGATCTCGCCCTTGGGGGTGTTGGGGCTGGTGACATAGTCAGTTGCCATGAAGAAGGCGCCCAGGAACAGACCGCCTGCGAAGAGCTCGCGCAGCATCCACAGGAAGACGTTGTAGCCTTCGGGAGCGCGGGAGAAGACCAGGGTCAGAACGGCCACGGTCAGGATGTAGGCTGCGGGGATGCGGATGCGGATGACGCCCTTGGCGATCAGATAGATGCCGCCGATGAGCAGGGCGATGGCGGAAACCTCGCCCACGCAGCCGCCGATGTTGCCGATGAACATATCGCTCATGGAGAACTGCTCCACAGCGGCAGAGGCGTTTTCTGCGCTCTTCATGAAGTCCACGGACAGGGGGGTGGAACCGGTCACAGCGTCTGCCGTGGAGAGCATACCCACCCAGTTTTCCTTGCCGGGCAGCACCCAGGTGGTCATGGGCACGGGGTAGCTCAGCATCAGGAATGCACGGCCAGCCAGTGCGGGGTTCAGGAAGTTGGTGCCCAGGCCGCCGAAGAGCTGCTTGACGATCACGATGGCGAAGAAGTCGCCGATGATGATGGTCCAGTAGGGCAGGGTGACAGGGCAGACGAAGACCAGCAGCACGCCGGTGATGGCGGCGGACAGGTCGCCGATGGGATTGGGCTTGTGCATCAGCTTGCAGTAGCCCCACTCAAAGATTTCGCAGAAGACCACGGACACCAGGGTCATGGTCAGCGCGCGAGGACCAAACACCCAAACACCCATCACCATAGCGGGAATGAGAGCGATGAGAACATCGCGCATCAGGTTCTTAGTCCCAACAGGAGACGATGCGTGCGGGGAGGAGGCCACGCTCAGTTTATATTGTTCCATGCTGTCCCCTCCTTACTTCTTTGCCGCCTGCTGGCGGATAGCAAACTTTGCGGTACGGAACTGCTGCACCAGAGGAATTCTGGCAGGGCAGATGTACTGGCAGCAACCGCACTCCATGCAGTCCATGATGCGGTACTCCTCGACCTCAGCCCAGCGGCGATCCTTTGCAAACATGTTCATGAACAGGGGGGTCAGATGCATGGGACACACATTGACACAGCGTGCGCAGCGGATGCAGGTGGGATTCTCGCTGGTAGCGGGCAGGTCTTCCTTGCTCAGGCACAGCACGCAGTTGCTTGCCTTGCCCATGGTGACGTTCATGTCATACTGTGCGAAGCCCATCATGGGGCCGCCGCCGATGACACGAGCGGGGGTGCCGTTGAAGCCGCCAGCCTCTTCGATCAGGTGAGCGAAAGAGGTACCCACGGGAGCCAGAAGGTTCACGGGGTTCTTGACAGCGCTGCCGGTGACGGTGGTCACGCGCTGATACACGGGCAGGCCCAGAGCAACAGCGTCATAGACAGCAGCAGTGGTTGCAGCGTTGAACACGCAGCAGCCCACGTCGGCGGGGAGCTTGCCGGGAGGCACTTCACGGCCAGTGATGGCCTGGATGAGCTGCTTCTCAGCGCCCTGGGGATACCGGGTGTGCAGAGCCTGCACGGTGATATCCTTGGAATCGCCGACCAGCTTCTTCAGATTTTCCACGGCGTTCATCTTGTTATCTTCGATACCGATGTACGCATGGTCCAGCTGAAGAGCCTTCATGATGAACCGAACGCCGCCGATGATCTTCTCGCCGTGCTCCAGCATCAGGCGATGGTCGGCAGTGATGTAGGGTTCGCATTCTGCACCATTGACAATAATGGTGTCTGCTTTGCCAACTGCAGAACTGATCTTAACGTGGGTGGGGAAGCCCGCGCCGCCCATACCGGTGCAGCCTGCGTCACGAATGATGTCGATGATCTCCTGGGAGGTCAGGGCATCCACGTTCTCGCGGGGCTTGCAATCGGGGCAAAGGGTGTTTTGAAAATCATTCTCGATCACGACAGAAAGCGTGGGCACGCCGCCGGTACCGGGGCGGGGCTCGACCGCAACAACCGTGCCAGAAACACTGGCGTGGATGGGAGCGCCGAGGCCTGCGGTGGCACCGATCAGCTGACCGACCGTCACAGTGTCGCCCTTCTGGACCACGGGCTTACAGGGTGCGCCGATGTGCATGGACATCGGAATCACGACCTGGGCCGGGGCCTTGGCGAGCTGCTGGATCGGTTTCTGCTCAGTAGCTTCCTTGTGTTCGGCGGGGTGGACGCCGCCGTAAAACTTTTGCTTCATAGCATCACCTCTGTTTTTTCCTTGCCAAATTCTCTTTTTCCCCAAAATTTGAATCAGCCTGCAGGGAGACTAAAACACTATATATAATAAAGCGAACTGCGCCAAAAGTCCAGTGCTTTTCCCAACAAATTTGCACCAGAAGCGGAAATTTTGCAAATTCCGTTTTTTCTCGCGGACTGCTTCCCTTCCTTCCCAAAGTTTGGTATACTTATGCTGGAAATTTGTCGTTGGGAGGCGGACACATATGGCAAACACCCAAAAACTCATCTCCGTGCTGGGAGACTCCATTAGCACTTTTGACGGATATACCCCACCGGGGGGCGTGTATTACGGTCCCTCCTTTGGCTCCATCACCGGCGTGTACACCCCGGAGGATACCTGGTGGATGCAGGTCATCCGCGCCCTGGATGGTTCCCTCCTGGCCAACAACTCCTGGTCGGGCAGCACGGTCTCCATGGTGGGCAGCCTGCCTGCCTGCTCTCCCAGCCGCATCCGAAAACTGGCGGTGGAGGGCGTGACCCCGGATCACATTCTGATCCTGGCCGGTCTGAACGACGTGAATATGTACGCCGAGCCTCAGGCCTTTGGGGCGGACTACCAGCGGATGCTTCAGCGCATCCGGGCCGCCTACCCCCAGGCTGACGTCACCTGCGGCACCCTGACCACCGGATATCTCAGCAACACCCCCTTCACCCATCAGTTGGGCCACGTGCGGGACCGGCTTACCCCCTATAACCAGGCCATCCGCGCCGCCGCGGCCGCCGCCGGATACCGACTGGCCGACATCGCCCGGCTGGACCGGCGCTACGCCTCCATGGACGGTCTGCACCCCAACGGAGAGGGCATGACACAGCTGGCCCGCTTCTGGCTGGAAACCACAGAGGACCTCTGAGCTGCCTCCATTGTACCCCATCCGGCCCCGGAAAAGCAAAGGTAAGTCCTGGCGCCACTTCCATCCTATGTTATGAAAGCGTTGGATAGACAAAACTCCGCCTGTCCGGGCGGAGTTTTATCTGCTTCATGGCTCGTCCATCCAGACGAAGAGCTCTGTGCCGTAGTGCTCGCTGGAAAAACCGTTGTCGAAAAAGATGGAGAAGAAGGGGGTCATCTTGTCGTAAAGCTCCGAGTTCTCCGGCTTGGGCAGCGTGACCAGCATGTGGATCAATTCCTCGGTCACCTGGCCGGTGACCACCTTGCCGTTGTCCCACGCCGCGTCCTTATACTCCCCGTATGGAAGGACATGGTCCAGCCACTCCGCCTCCTGATCCCAGCAGTGGATCTCAAAGGTCTTCGCGTCCGCCGTTTTCTTCCGCATAATGGCCCGCCAGGCCGGGAATCGATCCTCCGGGGCCAGACCCGCCAGGGAGATCATATCCAAATAGTCGCCCATGGGAACACTCCTTTCAACGAAGCCGGTCGCTTCCTGTTTCAGCTCCCTATTATACCCCACTTCCCCATGGGTGACAAGCCATCCCGGCCCCGCCCGGAAAGGTCGTTTCTTCCATTGCAATTCTTGGCTTTCTGTGTTATATTGAAATGTACAGTAAGTTGCAACCATTTTCTGTGCAATCTTTTCTGTCTTTTCCAAAAATGATGCTGCTGCAACATCTATTTCCGCAGTGATTTGGTACGATTGGGAAGGATACAAACACTGCATTGATACAGTTACCTTATATTTTTGATAGGAGGGATTCCCATGTCTCAACACGCATCCCCTCGCATTTCCGTCCATGGAGACGGGATCAGCACCTTCGCCGGAGTCACCGACAATACCCTGAGCTATTATTTTGACCGTTCCTCTGCCACCTCCGGTTTTTCCACCGCTGACGGTACCTGGTGGATGAAGACCGTGCAGCTGATGGGCGGCTCCTTCGTGGGCAACGGCTCTGCCCATGGCTCCTATGTCAGCATGACCGGCCAGTATCCCGCCTTCCTGCCCGGCCGCATCCGCAAGCTCCAGGACGGCGACGTCACCCCCGAACTCATTCTGGTCTACACCGGCATCAACGACGTCATCGACAACATTGAGCTGGAGCCCTTCCGCCGTGACTACGCCAAGATGCTGGAAAACCTGAAAAAGTTCTTCCCCCAGGCGGAGATCTGGTGCGGCACCCTGGTCAAGGGCAAAGGCCCCGTCCTCTATGAGATGATCAAGCCCCAGGACCTGGACAACATCGAAGTCTACAACGAGATCATCCGGGACTGCGTCAAGGAGGCCGGCTGCAAGCTGGCTGATCTGGCTGCCCAGGGCGTGACCTACGAGTCCATGAACCTGCTCCACCCCAACGAGGCCGGCATGACCACCCTGGCCAATGCCTGGGTTAAGAACCTGAAGGGCGAATAATGGATTGCGTAACCCAAAACAAGGACTGCATCCCGCAGTCCTTGTTTTGTTCTGCCTTCAGAGACAAAAAAAGAGACAGCCGATCGGCTGTCTCTTTGTGTTGGCGTTACCTATTTTTCCGGCCCGTCTCCAGGCAAGTATCTTCGGCGCAG
>JAEDLP010000180.1 GCA_016295225.1 Oscillospiraceae bacterium
ATCTCGCCGCCCACCAGGGCGATGAGATCGTCGGGCTTCACTTCTACCTGGTGGCCCACCTTCCCGGCGGAGCACACCATGGTGTCCACCAGGATGACCTCTTCAGCGAAGAAGGTGGGGAAGGACTTGCTCATGCCCACCGGGGAGCAGCCCCCGTGGACATAGCCCGTCAGGGGAAGAAGCTTTTTCTGGGGCAGCATGGCGATGGACTTGACTCCGGCGGCTTTTGCAGCCTTTTTCAGGTCCAGGGTCTCGGCCACAGGGATCACGTACACGAAGTGTTCCCCCTTGGGGCCTTCGGCAACCAGGGTCTTGAAGACCTGTTCCACTGGCTTGCCCAGGAGACGGGCGGCGGTGACTCCGTCGGGGACCTCCCCCTTGGGCAGGTCCAGCTCGTGGTGGGTGCAGGGGATGCCGGCTCCCTCCAACAGACGGATGACATTGGTTTTCTCTTCTTTTGCTTTTGCCATGGCGTTACCTCAGAATGTAGACGGAGATCAGGATGCAGACCAGCCCCAGGATAACCCCCAGGTTCATAGGCTCACCGAAGGCCAGAATGCCCACGATGGAGGCCACCACCGGCTCTACGCTGGCCAGGATGGAGGCCTTGCCGCTGTCCCCCAGGTCGTTCAGACCCTTGGTGTACAGCAGGTAGGGCAGAACGGTGGCGAAGATCATCAGGCCCAGGCACAGGAGGATGGCCTTGGGGGAGGCGGCGATGGTGGTCATGTCTTCCATGTCCAGGAAGAATAGGGAACCGAGACCGGCGATGAGGAAGGTGTAGAAGGTGACGGTGAAGGGCTGATAGTGCCGGAGGGCGAACCGGCCGAAGATGGAATAGGTGGCGTAGAAAAAGCCGCTGCCCAGGCCCAGGAGCAGGCCGGTGAGGGAGATGTCCAGTCCCCCGCCGCTCCAGATGCCGGTGACGAAGGTGCAGCCCAGAAAGGCGATGACCAGAGCGGCCAGCTTCTTTTTGGTGAACTTGTCTTTGAAGCAGAGGGTGGAAAGGATGACCACGAAGGTGGGGGCGGTGTACAGCAGAATGGCGGCCACCGCCAGGGAGGAGACCTGCTGGCTCTGGAAATAGCACAGGGTAAAGAGCAGGATACTCACCAGACCCATGGCCAGGAAGATGGGCAGGTGCCGGAGCCGGATGCGGAAGATGCTCCGGTCCTTGATGAGAAACAGGAGGGCCAGCAGGACGCAGGCCCCCAGATTGCGGACCAGGACGATAGAGGGGGCGCCGATGTCCATGGCGGAAATGCCCCGGTTGAAGAGGCCGATACACCCCCACAGGGAGGCGGCGGCCATGATGCAGGCCATGGCCAGGTGGGCGCCCTTCTGGGAAGAGGGTGTGAGATCGGAGGGGGGCTCGATGTGGTTCATAGGAAATACCTTCTTTGCATGGGGGTTAGTCTTTGGTTTCTTTTCCGCGCAGCTCGATGATCTGGTCCCGGAGGATTGCTGCGTATTCGAATTCCAGGCGGCGGCTGGCCTCCTTCATCTCCTTTTCCAGCTTGGCGATGAGGTCGGCCTTTTCCTTCCTGGACAGGGCCTTGGCCCCCTTGCCCTTCTTGCCGCCGTCGGGGGTGTGGGAGATCTCGATCAGGTCCCGGACGGACTTTACGATGGTCTTGGGGACGATGCCGTGGGCCTTGTTGTAGGCCTCCTGGATTTCCCGCCGCCGCTGGGTCTCCTCCATGGCGGCGGCCATGGAGGGGGTGACGGTGTCGGCATAGAGGATGACCAGACCCTCAGCGTTCCGGGCCGCCCGGCCCATGGTCTGGATGAGGGAGGTCTCGGAGCGGAGGAAACCCTCCTTGTCGGCGTCCAGAATGGCCACCAGGGAGACTTCCGGGATGTCCAGGCCTTCCCGCAGGAGGTTGATGCCCACCAGCACATCGAAATTGCCCAGGCGCAGGTCTCGGATGATCTCCATGCGCTCGATGGTGTCGATGTCGTGGTGCATATACCGCACCCGGATGCCGGCTTCCTGGAGGTAGTTGGTCAAATCCTCGGCCATTTTCTTGGTGAGGGTGGTGACCAGCACCCGCTCCTGCTTGGCGGAGCGGAGGTTGATCTCCCCGATGAGATCGTCGATCTGTCCTTCCACGGGGCGGACCTGAACCACAGGGTCCAGCAGGCCCGTGGGGCGGATGACCTGCTCGGCGATCTGTCCCGAGCGGGTCTTCTCGTACTGGCCCGGGGTGGCCGAGACATAGATCACCTGGTTGAGCCGCTGGGAGAACTCCTCAAAGTTCAGGGGGCGGTTGTCAAAGGCGCAGGGCAGGCGGAAGCCGTAGTCCACCAGGGTGGTCTTTCTGGCCCGGT
>JAEDLP010000181.1 GCA_016295225.1 Oscillospiraceae bacterium
TCACCAACGCGCCTCTGTGCCTCAGCGGCCGCCATGTGACCAAGGTCTTCGGCTTTGGCGACAAGAAGACCATCGCCGTCAACGATGTGAGCTTTGATTTCCACGAGGGCGAGTTCGTGTCCATCGTCGGCGAGTCCGGCTCCGGCAAGACTACCCTGAGCAAGATCCTGCTGGGTCTATTAAATCACACCGAGGGCGAGATTCTGTTCCAGGGCCAGCCCCGGGATATCTCCACCGGAAAAAAGAGAAACGCCTACTGGAAGGGCATTCAGGCCATCTTCCAGGACCCCTTCTCCTCCTACAACTCCTTCCATAAAATCGACAGCGTGCTGCTGGACTGCATCAACATGCGGGGCGGCAAGAACCTGCCCATGGAGAAAAAGGTGGAGATGATGACCGAGGCCTGCTCCTTCGTGAACCTGAAGTTCGCGGAGCTGACCAACAAGTACCCCTTCGAGCTGTCCGGCGGCCAGATGCAGCGCCTGATGATCGCCCGGATTTTCCTGCTCAAGCCCAAGATCCTGCTGGCGGACGAGCCCACCTCCATGGTGGATGCCTGCTCCCGGGCCACCATCCTGGATATGCTGCTGCAGCTGCGGGACGAGATCGGTATGACCATCATCTTCATCACCCACGACATCGGCCTGGCCTACTACATTTCCGACACCGTCTACATCATGGAGCACGGCAAGTTCGTGGAATACGGCAAGGCAGACGAGGTCATTCTGAACCCCAAGGCGGCCTACACCAAGCGCCTGATCAGCGACGTGCCCAAGATCCACGAGGAATGGGATCTGTCCACGGTGGAGCTGGCCACGGAATAACCTTCCCCAACACAATAATGCCCCGCGCCCACAACGGCGCGGGGCAAATTGATTGACTTGGAAAATGCACTGCGGTATAATGAAGGGCAAAGAAAGAGAGGCGAATTTTATGAAAACCACCACCCAAAAGGCAGACTACGAGATTGTCGCGGCCAAAGCGCCCTACCCGCACAAAAAGCCCAAAAAGCCCAATCTGTTCTTTCGCACGCTGATTCGCCTGCTGACCATTCCGGGCCTCGGGGGAACCGGATTTCACTACACCTCAGAGGGGATGGAGGCCCTGGGGCCGGAGGAACCCTGCCTGATTCTGATGAACCACTCCTGCTTTCTGGACATGGAAATCGCCTACCGGATTCTCTACCCCCGGCCCTTCCAGATCGTCGCCACCTCCGACGGCTTTGTGGGCATGCACGGCCTGATGGAGTGGCTGATGCGCTCTATCGGCTGCATTCCCACCCAGAAATTCGTCACCGATCTGACCCTGGTGCAGGACATGGACTACAGCCTGCATAAATTAAAGAGCAGCGTGCTCCTCTACCCGGAGGCCAGCTACTCCTTTGACGGCACCTGCACGCCGCTGCCCCGAAAGATGGGGGTGCTGCTCAAGCGCTTTGACGTGCCGGTTGTGATGATCGAGACCTTCGGGGCCTTCTCCCGGAATCCCCTGTACAACGAGCTCCAGGTGCGCAAGAGCGTCCCGGTGTCCGCGAGAGTCCGGCTGCTGTACACCCGGGAGGACATTCACGCCAAAACCGTGGAGGAGCTTTCCCGGGGGCTGGATCAGGCCTTCGGCTTTGACCACTTCCGGTGGCAGAAGGAGCAGGGCTTGGAGATTACCGATGACTTCCGGGCCGACGGTCTGCACCGCATCCTCTACCGCTGCCCCAGCTGCGGCGCGGAGGGGAAAACCAAGGGGAAGGGAACCACCCTCACCTGCAGTGCCTGCGGCAAGGGCTGGACGCTGACCCCGCTGGGAGAGCTGGAGGCTGTGGATGGGGACACGGAATTTACCCACATCCCGGACTGGTACGCCTGGGAGCGGGCCCAGGTGCGCCGGGAGCTGGAGGACGGAACCTACCGGCTGGACACCGACGTGGATATCGCCATGCTGGTGGACTTCCGGGCCATCTATCAGGTGGGGGAGGGGCATCTGGTTCACGACACCACCGGCTTCCACCTGACCGGCTGTGATGGGAAGCTTCGCTACGACCAGAAACCCCAGACCTGCTATGGCCTGTACGCGGACTACTACTGGTATGAGCTGGGGGACATGGTGTGCATCGGGGACAATAAGCGGCTATACTACTGCTTCCCCAAGACCGATGCCCCGGTGGCGAAAGCCAGGCTTGCGGCGGAGGAGCTGTACAAGCTGACCAAGGCCAGAAGACGCAAGACGACCCAACCGGCGGAGGCCGCGGTATAGAAAAACAGGGACGATTCCGGAGGCAACACGGAATCGTCCCTGTTTTGCAGTTGAAAGTTGAAAATG
>JAEDLP010000182.1 GCA_016295225.1 Oscillospiraceae bacterium
GCCTCAATGGGGATGCCGGCGGCCACGTCGCCCAGGACGGGGACCCAGGTGCCGCTTTTGGAAGATGGATGATCGGTGCCGCCTATCAGGAAGTCAGCAGATGATCTGAATAAATCAGCCAGTTTTTGCAGCATTTCAAAATTTGGTTCGCTCTGGCCATTCTCATATTTTGCGTATGTTGACCTGTCAACCCCGAGCCTTGCAGCCACTTCCGCTTGTGTCCATCCGTCTCGCTTTCTTAAAATTCTGAGTTGTTCCATAGCTTCACCTCTATGGTCATTATAAGTGAAGCAAATTCACTAATCAATAAACGTGAAAAAACTCCACAAAATATCTTGACAAGTGAAGAAACTTCACCTATAATCCGAAGTGTGAAGATTCTTCACGATTACGAGCGGGAGGAGGCACCTATGAAGTTCAAGGAATTGAGATTGGCCGCGAATCTGACACAGAAAGACGTCGCAGATGAATTGAAAGTGGACAGATCAACGGTTGCCTATTGGGAAAACGGCACAGCAATGCCAAGAGCAGAACAGCTGCCGAAGCTGGCAGACCTGTACCACTGCACCATCGACGCACTGTTTGGCCGGGAAGCGGCCAGGGACACCGCGTGAGAAAGGAGAATCATGATGCTGAGAATCGAGACCATGACACTGAACCAGGTGGTAGCCCGCCTGCGGGCGCTGGGCATCCGTACCACGGAGCTGAAGGTGGAGGCTGCACTCCAGCGGGGCGTGTATCCCTGGGGCGTCTACATCCCAGGCGAGAAACACGGCTGCTACGAGATCTACACCAAGCTGTTTGACCAGTGGGTAGCCGAGCGGGCCACGGAAGTGGCCTCCTGAGTTCACCATAACACATGAAGGAGGAAATAACCATGCTGACAAACGGACCGAATATCTACCAGGCGGCCCGGAAAGAGAGCTGTCTGACCCAGGAACAGGCCGCGGAGCGGCTGGATGTCTCAGAGACCACCGTCAAGGCCTGGGAGCAGGGCACGCGGGTGCCGGACAACGAGACGGTGGCCCGGATGGCGGAGCTGTACGGCACGCCGTGGCTGGCGCTGGAGCATCTGAAACAGGCGGGCGGTGCCCTGGGCGTGCTGCCGGAGGTGACTGTGCAGAGCCTGCCGACGGCGGCCATCACGCTGATCAACCGGGTGCTGGACTTCGCGGAGCGTCACAGGGACCGGCAGCTTTTACGCATCGCGGAGGACGGCGTCATCGACGAGAAGGAGCGGCCGGACTTCGACGCCATCTGCCGGGACCTGGACGGCATCGTGGGCGCGGCGCTGCAGGTGAAGTACACGTCGGACGCGCCTCCGGAGACAAAAAAAGAACGCCCCGAGGCTGGCACCTCGAAGCGTTCAGGCTCAGCAAATTTCTCTGCGAGCGATTGCAAAAATATTATATCACATCGCCAGAGAATTGCAAGAGCCAGTTTTGCCGGGGAAGGAGGTGCTTCCCTGTGAGCGGAGTGGCGTTTGTATTCATGCTGATCGGCGTGGCCACCGTGGCCGCGATCCCGTTTAAGCTGGTGGATGTGATCGAGAGAGGGTGAGCCAATGGCGGAAAGCGTCTACAAGGGATGCCGCAGAAAAGGCTTTACAACGGTATACAGAACGGTCGCGCAGGACAAGCGGCTGAGCCTGAAGGCGCGAGGGCTTTTCCTCCTGCTCCAGTCTCTTCCGGAGGATTGGAACTACACGATATCTGGCCTGGCGTCTATGGCCGGAACAGGAAAGGACCAGATCCGCAGCGGCCTGGATGAGCTGCTGCGGGTCGGCTATCTGGTCATGGAGCAGAGCCACGATCAGACCGGGAAATTCTCCAAAAATGTCTTCATTTTGCAGGAGGAAGCACCACCGTTGTCGGGAAACCCGATAACGGTTTTCCCGATGACGGGAAAACCGTCAACGGAAAACCCGACGGAACAAAATAATATATATACAAAGCAAGATATAAACATACCCCCTATATCCCCCAAGGGGACAGACCTGTGGATGCTGTTTGACAGGTTCTGGAAAGCCTACCCGAGGAAGAAGGGCAAGGAGGACGCCAAAAAGGCATGGAAGAAGCTGGCGCCTGATCTGGATACCTGCCGCAGGATGGCGGAAGCGCTTGAGACCCAAAAGAAGTCCCACGACTGGGTGAAGGAGAGCGGACGATATGTCCCATACCCGTCCACCTGGCTCAACGGACGCCGCTGGGAGGACGAGCCGGACGAGATGCCTGTTGACCGCGAGAACAGGCTGGAGGAGCAGGAAGGAGTGGAATACTTTTGAGCAAGGGCGTCCTTTTGGTGCAG
>JAEDLP010000050.1 GCA_016295225.1 Oscillospiraceae bacterium
CATGATGGAAGGGGCCCTGGAGGGCGTGACCCGTCCCGACGGCACCCGTCCTCTGGTGATCGCCGTCACCCAGCTGACCTCTACCAGTGAAGAGCGCATGCGGGAGGAGCTGCTCATTAACGCGCCCATCGACCAGACCGTCATGCACTATGCGGCCAACGCCGCCAAGGCCGGCCTGGACGGCGTGGTCTGCTCTCCCATGGAGGCGGGCAAGGTTCACGAGACCTGCGGTGAGGGCTTCCTGACCGTCACCCCCGGCATCCGCTTTGCCGACGGTGATAAGGGCGACCAGGTCCGCGTGACCACCCCCGCTCAGGCCAAGGAGATTGGCTCCGACTACATTGTGGTGGGCCGTCCCATCACTGCCGCTGACGACCCTGTGGCGGCTTACGAGAGATGCATCGCCGAATTTGTCGGCTGATTGGATAATAGGAGGATATTATCATGAAGAACACCATTGCAAAAGATTTGCTGAAGATCCAGGCCGTCTTCCTGCGCCCTGATGAGCCTTTCACCTGGGCCAGCGGCATCAAGAGCCCCATCTATTGCGACAACCGCCTGACCCTGTCCGACCATCAGGTCCGCACCGATGTGGAGAGCGGCCTGGCCGCCCTGGTCAAGGAGCACTATCCCGAAGCGGAAGTCCTCATGGGCACCAGCACCGCCGGCATCGCCCACGCTGCCATCACCGCCCAGATGCTGGAGCTGCCCATGGGCTATGTCCGCTCCGGGGCCAAGGACCACGGCCGCAAGAACCAGATCGAGGGCAAGCTGGTCCCCGGTCAGAAGGTGGTCGTCGTGGAAGACCTGATTTCCACCGGCGGCAGCGTCCTGGAGGTCGTGGACGTCCTGCGCCAGGCCGGGGCTGAGGTCCTGGGCATTGTCAGCATCTTTACCTACGGGATGAAGAAGAGTGTGGACCGTCTGGCCGAGGCCAACGTGAAGAACGTGAGCCTCACCGACCTGGATACCGTGGCTGCCGTGGCAGCCGCCGAGGGCTACATCCGTCCCGAGGATCAGGCCCGCCTCATCGCCTTCCGCAACAACCCCTCCGACGAGAGCTGGATCGGGAAGTAATCATTGTCTGTGGCCATTTTGTGCCGTCAATTACTGTGAAAGGAATGGTCATATGAAACGTGATTTGATCGACATTACCGACCTGTCCGTGTCGGAGATCGACGAACTGATTGCCAAGGCGGAGGATATCATTGAGCACCCCGAGGAGTATCGGGAAAAGTGCCGCTATAAGAAGCTGGCCACCCTGTTTTATGAGCCCTCCACCCGGACCCGCCTGAGCTTTGAGGCCGCCATGTACGAGCTGGGCGGCCAGGTTCTGGGCTTCTCCTCTGCGGACAACTCCTCCGCCGCCAAGGGGGAGAGCGTGGCGGACACCGCCCGGACGGTGAGCTGCTTCGCCGATATCATCGCCATGCGCCACCCCAAGGAGGGCGCCCCCCTGGTGGCCTCCATGAAGGCCACGGTCCCGGTCATCAACGCCGGCGACGGCGGCCATCACCACCCCACCCAGACCCTGACTGACCTGCTGACCATCAAGCGGGAGAAGGGGAGACTGGACAATCTGGTGGTGGGCTGCTGCGGCGACCTGAAGTTCGGCCGCACCGTCCACTCCCTGATCGGGGCCATGTCCCGGTACAAGAACGTCCGCTTTGTGCTGATCTCCCCCGAGGAGCTGCGGGTGCCGGAGAGCGTCCGCACCGACCTGCTGGAGCGCAACGGCATTGAATTTTTGGAGACTACTTCTCTGGAGGATGCCATGCCTCAGTTGGACATCCTCTACATGACCCGGGTCCAGCGGGAGCGCTTCTTCAACGAGGACGACTATGTCCGCCTGAAGGACAGCTACATCCTGACTCCGGATAAGCTGCGCACGGCCAAGTGGGATCTGGCCATCCTGCATCCCCTGCCTCGTGTGAACGAGATTTCCATCGCCATCGATGACGACCCCAGAGCCTGCTATTTCCGCCAGGTCCTCTGCGGCAAGTTCATCCGCATGGCCCTCATCCTGAAACTGCTGGAGGTGGAGTGAGATGATTATCGGAACCATCGTGGACGGCATTGTGATCGACCATATCCCCGCTGGTCGGGGAATGGATCTCTATGAAAAGCTGGGCCTGGACAAGCTGGAGTGCGAGGTGGCCGTCATCAAGAACGCCTCCAGCGGCAAGTACGGCAAGAAGGATATTCTGAAGATCAACGAGGTCATCGACCTGAACTATGATATGCTGGGCTACATCGACCCCCATATCACCGTGAATATCATTCGCGGCGGCGAGCGGATGGAGAAGATCCATCCCCACCTGCCCGAGACCATCACCGGCGTCATCCGCTGCAAGAACCCCCGGTGCATCACCTCCATCGAGCAGGAGCTGCCCCACGTCTTCCGGCTGACCGACCGGGAACACGGCGTCTACCGCTGCCTCTACTGCGACACCAAGGGCGGGAAGAAGTAAATACGCGACGAAGGGACCTGCCTCGGCAGGTCCTTTTCTGCGTTGTATCGGGCTGGGAAGTATGATAGAATGAAAGCGTACCAATCCGAAAGGACATGAACGCGCTATGATACTATACATGGCCCTGATGGAGGACCCGGGGCATATTTCTCTATTTGAACAGATTTATCAAACCTACCGTGGGGCCATGTTCGGCATCGCCGTGGCCGTCCTGCGGGACCACCACCTGGCCGAGGATGCGGTTTCCGAGGCGTTTCTTAAGATTGCCAAAAATATGAACAAAATTTCTGCGCTGGACGGTCAGGTCAGGAGGGATTACATCGTGATTCTTACCAGGAACAGCGCCTTGGATCTTTACCGTCAGCGGCAGAAGCAGGGGAGTGTGGTGGACTTTCTGGAGGAACTGCCGGACCCTGTAGGAAGTTATACCATGGATGAGACCATGTTCAGCAAAGAGGGTTATGACCGCTTGGTCCGGGCCATCCACGACCTGCCGGTCATTTACCGGGACACCATGAAGCTCTATTATCTCTTTGAACACACGGCGGCGGAGATCGCTGCCCTGATGGGCGTTAAGGAGAACACGGTGGATGCTCGTCTGTCCCGGGGCAGAAAGAAACTGGCTGCCATGCTGGCCAAGGAAGAGGAGGGGAGCGCACTGTGAAACAGGAATTACAGGATGAGATGTTTGAGGCCATGCTGCGCAGCGCCTTCCAAGATCACCGCGAGGAGGAAGAACTCCATACGGAGGAGGAACTCCGGGCCAGGGGCGTGGAACCCCACCGGTTTTCCCCCGAGTTTGAGAAAAAGATGAAGAAACTTACTAAGGAAATGCGGCGGAAGGAGCGGCGGAATGGTCAAAGCAAGTGGACCCGGCATACAGCGGCTGTGTTTGCAGCGCTGATCTTTGGGATCAAGCAGCTTTTGGACATAGATGAATAAGAGTTCAAAAAAGTTTTTGAAAAATTCAAAAACTTGTCAGGTACACATCCTTTCTTTCGTTATTCTTGGTGAAAGCAAAGAAAAGGAGGTGTAACGATGGGTAACTATGTGCAACACATACTTAGCCAGGAAGCGGGATATGATCCCGGATATTGGATCCTGACCGACACGTTCCTGTCCCTCGCCCTTTGCCTGCTTATCTGCGGCATTTCCTGGGCGCTTTTGAAGCGGCGATACTTTCGGGCGAATATCGTTTACCTGATCGTTGTGGGGGTATTGCTAGTGCTGCCCCAATTCTTTTTGGATGTGCCAACAGCGTTTTTAGGCAACGATGTGTTTTTGCTGATTTGTATTTGGGATCACTATTGGGCGAGAAATCGGTTGGGAAAGACGTCCCTTTCCCCGCAAAAGGCCCGGCGGATTCAGGTCGCCAGTGCTGTGATCCTGAGCCTTTGCTGGCTCTTGTGTCTGCTTGAGGTGGGGTTCTTCCGGGAACTGAACCGGACGTCGCTACTGGTAACGGCAGGGTATCTTTGGGCCCACGCCTATTATCACCGGAAAGATGTGGATGAGCCGAAGGATTCCTATTTCCTTTGAACGGTCCAGATCATGAGGGATACGATAGGACCGGAAACATCTCTCTGTGGCCTTCAACGTTCTGGCGTACTAAAAACGACCGGAAGAGAAAGTAAACCTTGAGCCTTGCCTTCCAATGTGCTATGATGGTAGCAATCAAACTGCCCATCCTGGGAAGGAGGTCCCCCTATGTCAGCATTCCTCACCCAACTGCCCTGGGTCATCATTTGGATCGTGGTCCTGATCAGCCAGGACCGGTTCATCCGCCGCAAGAATTGGTTCGGGTCCCTCATCCTCATCTGGGTCTCCCTCATCCTCAGCTTTGCCTGGGATATCCTGGTGAAGGTCCTGCCCGAGGGCTGGAACATGGACTTTTCCAGCCGGTTCTGGCTCCTCTTTGTCATCACTGCCATCCTCCACGTTCTGGGCCGGCAGAGAGACAAGAAGGCCATGAAGCGGGAGATCAAGGATGCCTATGCCCAGCCTGCCGAGGCAAAGCCGGAAAACCCCGAAGACCCCCCTGAAGAATAACACAAAACCGCGAGGAGAGTTTTTTCTTTCCTCGCGGTTTCCTCATGTTCCGTTGATCAAGGCTTCCTTCTGGATCCGGGTGAGCTGCTTGATGCGCCACTCCCGGGCCATGGCTTCCTCCTTGGTTTCGAAGCACTCGTGATACACCAGCTCCACCGGCCGCCGGGGCCGGGTGTATTTGGATGCTGTGCCGGCGTTGTGGGCGGCCAGACGCTTCTCCAGGTTGTTGGTCCAGCCGGTGTAGTAGGTGCCGTCGGCACAGCGGAGGATGTAAGTAAAATTCTCAGCCATAGAATATCTTGCTTCCCGTTTCAAAATGAGTTAAAATACTTAAATAACCGTTTCTGTCGATAAGAAACTTTTCGGTCAGGATGCTGTCTGGGCGAAGTACTTGTCCACCCCGTTGGCGATGCCGGTGACGATGTCAGCCTGGTAGTCCGGGCTGTTCAGCAGGACGTCTTCCTGGGGATTGGACAGAAACCCCATCTCCACGATGGTCACCGGGATCTGGCACCAGTTGATGCCGCTCATGGTATCAGTCTCCCACACCGATAACGCCTTGGCCCCGGTGGCGGTTGCCAGTCCGTCCAGCACCAGGTCGGACAGCAGCCGGCATTGGGAGTAAAGCCTGCCGATGGGGTAGGGGCTCTGGGCCGTGGGGCAGAGGGTCATGGCCCCGCTGGCGGAGGAATCCTCGGACCCGTTGGCGTGAATACGCAGGAAGATGTCGCCGGACTGGTTGGCGATCTCCGCTCGCTCCCGGTTGCTCAAGTTGACGTCGTGATCCTCCCGCACCATGACCACCTGATATCCCCGGGCGGTCAGCTCGTCCCGCAGCAGCTGGGAGACGGTGAGGGTCAGTTCATATTCCGGGATGCCGGTGGACACCCCGGCGGTGCCGCCGGTGACCTTCATCTTGGTCTCAACGGAACCGGGACCGATGGGCTCCTGGTCGGTGTTGGCCCGGGCCTGATGCCCCGGGTCGATGACCACGGTTTTGGGGGCAGGCGGGTCGGCGGTTGCGGCCTCCGCTGCCGGCTCTTGGACGGGGGACTCCTGGGCGGCGCTGCTGCCGCAGCCTGGGAGACAGGCCAGCAAAAGACAGCATGCAAGCAGAGAGAAAACGGTACGTTTCATCATAAAACTCCTGTTGTGCAAGGATTGGATGTTACATTATATCGTACAGGCAACCCCTTTTCAACGGGTTGCCTGGGTTTGAAAGGAAGAAAATTTGTGAAAAACACGTATACAGCAGAACAGCGGATCACGGCCGCTTTTTCCGACCGCCGCTGTGAAATGGACATCTTCCACGCGTCCCAACTGTTTCAGGACGCCTTTACCGAGTACTTCACCCAGTACGGCTGTGATGCCATCAGCATGAGCCGAAGCCACGGCGCGGTCTGGGCCATCGCCCGGTCGAAGATCGTCTATGATCGGATGCCCCTTTGGGGCGAGACCGTCCGCATGACGGTCATTCCGGTAAAGATCTCCTCGGTGACCATCCACCTGAACGTGCTGGTGGAGAGTTTGGAGGGGACTCCTCTGGTCCGGTGCCGCCAGGAACTGTGCGCCGTGGATGTCACCGACCACAGCCTGCGCCGGGTGGATACCACGCCCTTTCCTGTGGATCTTGCGGTGTGTCCTCCGGTTTTGGATACGCCCTTCCTCCGAAAGAAGGTATCCCTGGACGAAGAGAGCCTGGCCTACCGCCATGTGGTCCGCAGCACAGACACGGACTTCAACGGCCACACGAACAACGTGGCCTATGTGCGCCTGTTGCTGGACGCTTTCCCGTCGTTCTTCTGGGATCAGCATTTGATTCGGGCATTCGATATCCACTATGCCGCGGAGAGCCGGGAAGGGGAGGAGCTCCAGGTGTATCGGAGGATCGAGGGGAGCGAGGTTGATTTCCAGATCAAAGCCGGAGACCGGAGTCTGGTCAAGGCCTTCCTCCGGTTGGAGCCCAGGGGAGAGGGACAGTGAAGCGGCTTCTCGATCTGGGGGGCCGGTTGGTGGAGTATACCCTCACCCGAAAGTCTGTGAAGAATATCAACATCCGGGTCCGGGCCGATGGGACGGTGGGGGTCTCTGCGCCCCACCGGATCACGGATCAGGAGGTGGAGACAATTTTGGTCAGCCGGGGGGATTTCATCCTGGGAGCCCTGGAGAAGTTTTCCGCCCTGGCCCAGCAGGAGAGCGGGGAGCCCGCCTATGACCAGGGGAAAACCGTCTGGCTTCTGGGGCGGAAGTATCCCATCCGTCTGCAGGAGGGTAAGAAAAACCGGGCGGAGCTGGCAGGGGACGAGATCCTGCTTCAACTGCGGAACCCCTCCAGTGGAGAACTGCGAAAAAAGACCATGGAGGACTTTTACAAGGCCCAGTGCCTGGCGGTCACCACGGAACTGTGCCATGGGATTCATCCTCATCTGGAGCCCCTGGGAGTCCCCTTTCCGGAGATCAAGGTCCGCTCCATGACCTCCCGCTGGGGGAGCTGCAAGCCCAGCGACAAGCGGGTCACCTTTGCCTGGCAGTTGGTGAAAGCGCCCGTGGAGTGCGTGGAGTACGTGGTGTGGCACGAACTGATCCACTTTCTCCACCTGAATCATTCCCCGGCCTTTTACGGTTGCCTGGAACAGTTTGTCCCCGACTGGAAAGCTCGACGCAAGCGCCTCAATTCCGGCCCTTGGCCATAAATTACCGGCAGAACAGACACAGCGCGGCAGGGTTTGCCGCGCTGTTTTGCAGAAAAGAAGGGAAGAAAAATTTACCGGAAAACTTGCAATCCCCCCATAAATCCGTTACACTGAATTCATATGAAATTCAACCGCATTTTGTGCCTGGGTCGGCCGTTCCACCACCAGGGATAGAAATGCGCTTGGGAGGAACGAGAGATGAAGAAAATTCTGCAAAAAGCCATTTCCTTGGTCCTGAGCGTGACCATGGCGCTGGGGCTTGCCACCTCCGCCGGAGCCGCCTTTGAGGATTTCAAGGACGTCAAGGGACACTGGGCGGAGAGCACCCTGCGCCAGGCCTATGCCGACGGCATTCTGAAGGGATATGACGCCGCCACCATGGCCCCCAACAACAGCGTGACCACCGCCGAGGCCGTGACCGTGCTGTGCCGTGTGCTCCACGTCACCGGGCAAGGGGATGTCTCTGCCTTTGAGATCCCCTCTGACGCCTGGTACAAGGACGAAGCTGCCAAGGCGGTCTATGCCGGCCTGCTGGATGAGAGCTATGGGACCAACCTGAATCAGCCCATTTCCCGTGGGGACGCCTTCCGTCTGTTTGGCCGGGCCTTCCAGGTCACTACGGCAGACCCTGACCTGTCTGTTTTAAAGCAGTTTGCCGACGCGGCCTACCTCACCGGGGAGACCCAGCGGGCAGCGGCCTCCCTGATTGAGGCCGGCGTGGTCAACGGCAGCGAAGGCCGGCTCCAGGCGGACCGTTCCCTGACCCGGGCGGAGTTCGCCTCCATCCTCTATCGTCTGGCTGGGGTCTACACCACCGCCGACGGCTATCAGGATAACCGGAATACGGGCACGGTCATTTCCGGGGACGCGGACCTGAGCGGCCGAACTGCCGGCGACCTCTGGTTCGATGATTCCTCTTCTGTGATCAGCCTCACCGACGTCAGCGCGTCCCGGGTGGCCATTCGCTCCGACCGGTTAAATTCCCTGTCCATCCAAGGCACGGGCGTCATAGATCAGCTCATCCTGGCAGCCCGCACCGGCGACGTGATCCTGAACCTGCCCAAGGCCTATACCGTCGGCACCCTGACGGTAGGGGACGGCGCAGGCAACGTGACCTGCTCCGGGACTATCGACAGGGTGGAGGTTACCGGCAGCGGCCGAACCGTCGCCATCAACAGCTCTGTGGATGCCCTGGCCATTTCCGGCAGCGATAACACCATTTCCCTCAAGAGCGGCTGCACTGTGGGTAAGATCATCATCCGCGGCGCGGACAACACCTTGAAGCTGGACGGCAACGCAGACGCTCTGCTTCTGGCCGGCCGGGACAACACCGTTTCCGGCAGCGGCCGGGTGGCCGACGTGACCCTGAACACCAAGTATTACAAGCTGAACGTATCCAAAGGCAGCGTCACCAACTGGACGGGCTATGACCTGTCCGGGGTGGAGGTGAGCCTCTCCGCCCCCCATACCCTGGCTGCGGGTAAGGTCCTGAAAGCCACGGCTCACCTGACGGTTCCCGAAGAGCACGAGGGCAAGCTGTGCACCGCCTCCTGGTACTTAAACGGCCAGTTGATGGAGCAGGAGCCCGTGCTCCTGGGCAAGGATACCCCCGTTTCCTCTATCACCCCCAACTACACCCACGATATGGAGGAGAACGGCGTGGTGGAGTTTGTTCTCAGCTATAAGGACTCCGATGGGGACGAGTACACCGAGAAAGCCTCCGCCAACGTGAAGCTGGAGAACTTCGCCGATCTGGGTCTGGCGGATACAGTGGTGACCCTCTCCGTGCCTGAGACCTTGGCCGCCGGGGAAACTCTGAAGGCCACCGCCACGGTGGACAGTCCCGAAGTGGGTAAGGTGTGCAGGGGCGTCTGGTATGTGGACGGCAAGGATGTCTCCTCCGGCAAGGTGACCCTGGGCAAGAGCAGTCCCTATCTTTCCTTCAACTATGACTACTACTACGGCATGCCGGAAACCAGCACGGTGGAGCTTGTCCTGTATTATACCACCGAGGATGGCCGCCAGCAGGAGGTCCGGGGAAAAGCCCAGCTGAAGGTGGAGAATTTCCCGGACAACGGCATTGCCCGGGCGTCGGCCTCCCTCAGCGCTCCCGCTACCCTGGAAGCAGGGGCAACCCTGGAAGTTACGGCCAACCTGAAGTACCCCGAGGCAGGCAAGACCTGCACCGGGACTTGGTATGTGGACGGCAAGAAGATCTCCACCCAGACCATCGTGTTGGGGAAGGACACGCCGAAGCTGAGCCATAAGTACACTTATACCGAGGATATGAAGCTCACCTCGGAGATCAAGTTCGTTCTGACCTACACCACCGAGGACGGTCGGTTCCAGCAGATTAGCGCTGCCAAGACCATTAATCTGAAAAACTACGGTTATCTGTACTATCACAACATGACCGAGGAGGAAGTTCTGAAAAAGGTTACCAGCACTTACGCCGGCAACTATACCCTGTCCTGGGCCTTGAATCACGACTATGATCCCGAATTGAAGACCGCCTGGGTCAATCTGAAGGGGTATTCCAGCCAGACCAAGTATCTGGTCTGGGTTAATCTGACCTACCAGCGGGTGAATATCTTTGAGGGCTCCCAGGGGAACTGGAAGCTGATCCGGGAGTGCCTGTGTGGCTCCGGTAAGCCTTCCACCCCCACAATCAAGGGCGTGTTTACCACCTCCTACAAGCAGACCTCCTGGAACTATGGATCCTACTACTGCGGTCCCATCGTTCGTTTCTACGGCTCCTCGGGTTATGCCTTCCACTCCCGTCTGGAGTACTGGCCCATGAACTCTGACCGGTACTATGACGCCCGCATTGGCTTCCCCATCAGCCACGGCTGTCTGCGGATGTATAACGACGACATTTGGTTCATGTACAACAACATTCCCAACGGCACCACTGTGGTGGTTCACTAAAGAACACAGCACCGCCCGGACCGATCAAGGTCCGGGCGGTTTTGCGTCCCGTCAGCCAAAAGGCTGACGGGCGACGAAGGTCTCATACACCCGGGAGAGCAGTTCCCAGGTCTCCCGATCAAGAGCGCCGGTCTCCTCCTGGTGGCCGCAGCGCTGGAGCCACCGGAGGTTGTCAGCGGTACCGCAGTCCAGGGTCCCCGAGGGCGGAACGGCCTGCACGGGGGCGAAGACGTCGGACAGGGCCAGGAACATCCCCTGGATCGGGTAGAGCAGGGGGGAGGTCTGGCCGGGCTGAATAACGGCGGGGTTATGGGGAAAGAGATTGGCGGCCCGGGGGGCGGACAGCCGATGGTTCACCTGGTCGTACTCCTCTGTAATGGCGTCCCAGGTGGTCTGATCCACCGTTCCGGTGACGGGCAGGCCCATGATGCGCTGAAAGACCATGACTCCTTCCAAGGTCCCCTCCCCAAAAGTCCCGTTGGGGATGAGGAAGGGGATCTCCCGGTGGACATGGGCCAGGGTGCGCAGCATTTCCTGGAGTCGGCGCACCGGTGTGCCAGTGGGTGGCGTGTGCTGGTTCATAGTGGGCTCCTTTCTCAATCGGTCTGACCATATTCCAGGCTGCGCCCGGGAAATTGGTTGGGGTGGAGGGCCAGGGATTCCTGGATCTCCTCCGGGGTCAGCTCTCCGGCCAGGGAACTTCTAAAGGGGGTGAGCCCGGCGGAGGCCAGCACGGTCCGGTCGATACTGAGGAACCGCTCCGCGATGGCGTCCCAGGTGGCCTCGCTGACGGAACCCGTCTGGGGCAGCCCCGCGTCCCGCTGGAGGGCCATGACGGCCTGCCTGGTGGCTGGGCCGTAGACACCGTCGATGGTCACGAAGGGGATGTTGGTGTAGAACTGGGAGAGAACAGAGAGGAGGTACTGCAGAAAGGCCACCCGCTGGCTCTGCTGGCCGTAGGACAGGAACTCCTCATAGTCAAAGTTCAGTTGGCTCAGGGGCTGCCCCTCGCTGACCAGCTCGGACAGCCGGAGGAGCCCGCTGTAGAGCCGGACCATGGTGTACCAGGTTCCCTTGCCGATGATGCCGTCGCTGGTCAGGTTGAAAATTTTTTGGAACTGACGGACGGAGGCCTCAGTCTGGGGCCCAAAGAACCCATCCACGATGGGGATCTTGGGAATGGCCGGGTAGGCCTGGGCGATGCGGTTGAGCATGAACTGGGCGATGCGGATGTCGGGGCTGCGCTCCCCCCGCCGCATGGCGGTGCCGGGGTAGGAGTATTGGATGTCCTGGATGGGGGCGTTGACCACCAGCTCAATGTCATCCCCGTAATAGGTGCGGAGAATTTCCATAGAGTTGGTGCCCTCCTGGGCCAGATACTCGCTGCCCCATTGGGAGAGCCCGTCGCACTGGGTGGTTGTGCCGTTGCAGAACTTGGCGGACAAGGGTTCCACATACCCTTCCCGCCGGATGTAGTCATCAAAGAGTTCATCCACCAGCTGGCTGACGCTGTCGAAGATGGTCCGGTCCTTGATGAACCGCTGGTCATAGGCCGTGGTGGAGGTGATATTGAAGTCATATCCCTGGCTGGGATAGAACTCCGTGTACACACGGTTCAGGGCGAAGGAGACCTGGGCCAGGATATTGGCCCGCAGGGAGGAGTAGTGCCAGGTGGGGTAGATCTCGCTGGAGGCCACGTTTTTGATGTAGTCGATGAAGGGGACGGTGACGTTCTCCGCACTGCTGCTGGGGGTCCCCAGATGAACGGTGATGTAGGTGGGGATGTATGGTACGACAGAAATTGGCATAGACAGTCCCTCCGTTACAGATCCTGGGGGGTTATGACCACGATATCCGTGCTTTCGCCGGCGATCTGGGGGATTAGCGGCAGATCCTGAACGCTGATGATGTCGGGGAAGATCTGCACGTTTTTGACCACCATCAGCCGAAATCCCTGGCGCTCCACCCAGACATCGCACAGGGCGAAGGGGGTGCTGTCGCCGGGGCTTTGACTGCTCTGGGGCGAGGGGGAGGAGATGGTGATGGGTGCGGTGTTGCCGCTGCGGTTGCTGGTTTGGACATCCAGAAGCTGGTCTCCCTCATCGCTATGTTGAACCACGGAGACGAAGGCGTCCTGGATGGGGAGCTGTCCACGGCTGGTGAAGACCCGGGTGACTAAGGTTCCGGAATAGGGCATACGAAACGACCTCCTTTCCCTGTACTCTATGCGCGGCCCGGGCCAGGTGTCCCTGTTGATTGACTTTTCCGGGGAGATACAGTAAACTGAAACCGGAACGATTCTGCCCCTGTAAGGAGAGAAGCCCATGGACATCACCTTTGTATACCACAGCTGCTTTCTGGTCGAGCTGGAGAGCTGTTCCCTCCTGTTTGACTGGTATGGGGGCGACCTGCCGGACATTGACAGGAGCAAACCGCTGTATGTGCTGAACAGTCATCACCATGGGGACCACTATTCCCCGGAGATCTTTACCCTGGGGATGGAGAACACCTGGTATATCCTGGGCAGCTGTATTCGGCTGTCCGCCAAGCGGAAGGCTGCCCTGGGCATTG
>JAEDLP010000051.1 GCA_016295225.1 Oscillospiraceae bacterium
CAACAAGAAGTACATGAATATGAAGCACTTAGAGGCGACTCTGGACGACGCCTCTATTGCCGGCTGACCTCGGGGCAACCACAGGCAATAGGCCCTTATAGGGCCTGGTAAAGCCACCGGTTTAACCGGTGGTTTTGACTGTCATATCCAGTATTTCTATCTTATATTTTGAGCAGGCCAGCGAAAACTACCTTCATCCCTCCCGGAAGAAGGTGAACCCATGAATCTCATCCCCTGCACGGACCCCTGCATCTATCAGTGCGAAGGGTACTGCACCCTGGCCCGGGCGGCGTCCACCGGGGAGTCCTCCCTCCTCCAAGACTGTATCCACTATTTGCCCAGGAATCCCTCACAGAAGCACTGCCAAGGCCTCCCGAATGTTTTTCACCGGGATCAGCTGTAAGCCCTCCGGCGGCTTGATCTCCTGCTTTCCCTGGTTCTTCGGCACCAGACATTTGGTAAAGCCCAAACGGCGAACCTCAGACAGGCGCTGGCTCAGGGCGGAAACTGACCGTAGTTCTCCTGTCAGGCCCACCTCTCCGATGGCTACCAGATCCGCCGGCACCGGCTTGTCCCGAAAGCTGGAGGCCAAGGCCAGCACGGCCGCCAGATCAGCCCCCGGCTCGTCCAGATACAGACCGCCGATTACGTTCAGGTAGGCATCGCAGGTGTTTACCCCAAGGCCGCCCCGCTTTTCCAGCACCGCCATGAGAAGCATGGCCCGGTTGTAGTCAAAGCCGTTGGTACTCCGGCGGGGATTCCCAAAGGATGTGGGCGTAAGGAGGGCCTGGACTTCTGCCAGCACTGGTCTGGCTCCTTCCATGACGCAGGCTACGCAAGTACCCGGCTCCTCGGTCAGCCGCCCTTCCAGAAGCATCTGGGAGGGATTTGGTACCCCTCGTAGGCCGGTGTCGTTCATTTCAAACACGCCGATCTCATTGGTGGCGCCAAACCGGTTCTTGGCCGCCCGGAGAATCCGGTAGGACATGTGCCGGTCCCCCTCAAAGTAGAGCACACAGTCTACCATGTGCTCCAAAACCTTAGGACCAGCCAGACTGCCCTCTTTATTCACGTGCCCAATGACAAAGACCGTGGTTCCCTTTCCCTTGGCCATCTGCATGAGCGCCATGGTGCAGTCCTTGACCTGGGATATGCTGCCAGGAGAGGAGCTCTGATCTCCGTTGTACATAGTCTGAATGGAGTCCACAATAAGAATATCCGGTTGGGTCTCCTCCACCGCAGAAAGGATCTCCTCCAGGTTGTTTTCCGCAAAGAGATACAGACCCATCGCCCCAACCCCGAGCCGCTCCGCCCGAAGCTTCAGCTGCCGCTCCGATTCCTCCCCGGACACATAGAGGACTTTGGCAAAGCGGCACAGTTGGTCGCAGATTTGGAGCATCAGGGTGGACTTGCCAATGCCCGGCGCGCCGCCGATGAGGACCAGAGAGCCCTTTACCGCGCCGCCACCCAGGACCCGGTCCAGCTCATCCAGGCCGGTCCCAAACCGGATCTCTTCGTCAATGGTCATTTCCGATACCAGTTTGGGCTTCCGAAGGGAAATACCGCTGATCCCAGCCATCCGCATACTTGCCGCAGCCTTTTTCCCTTTCGGGGCTGAGGGCTGCTCCACGATGGTATTCCACGCCCCGCAGGCAGAGCATTGGCCCTGCCACTTTGGGGTCTCATTGCCGCACTGCGTGCAGTAAAACACGGTTTTGACCTTCATATTAGGGATTCCCCTTCCTGTGTATCTCCGCAGTTGATGTAAGACGCCGCCATAACCATGGCCAGCTTTCTTTGGTAGACCTTTTCCTGAAGCAGGCGATCCTCCTCTGGATTGGAGAGAAACCCACACTCCACCAAAATGGCCCGGCAGGAAATATGGTTCATCAAGTAGACCGACGACGGGATCGGCTTGGCCGCCCGGGTGTTTTCCGGGTCCAGCGCCGTGCGGAAGGTATCCTGAACCTGCCGGGCAAAAGGCAGCGACAAGGTCTCGTCTGCATAAAAGACCTGGGCCCCGTGATACCTCTGACTGGTATAAGAGTTTTGATGGATGCTGATGAGGGTGGCATTCTCCACGGCATGGATCAGCGCTACCCGGTTGTGGATATCCGAGACCTTCTTCTCCCGTAGGGTAGTGGCCGACTGGTCGTGGATGGATACATCGGTCTCTCTGGTCAGCAGGGTGTGCACCCCGTAAAAGCCCATGAGCTGATCCAACTGCAGGGCAATGGACAAATTGATGTCGCTTTCCTTCTGCCCGGACACAGACACTGCGCCGCCGTCCTCTCCCCCATGGCCGGGGTCGATAACAAGGGTCTGCTCCGGCAGACGGGCAAAGGCCGAGGTGGTATCCTCCCACCCAAAAAGCTGGACCAGCAGCACCAGTACCAGGGCCGCCAACAAAATCGAGCCCAGCCGAACCCGACGAATGGCATACTGTTTCAAATCAATCCCCTCCCCCGTCAGGTTATGCAGGGAGAGGCCCTGGGTATTCAACCAGAAATGGAATGCGGCAGAGAAACAACCCCTTTGCTCTCCTGGTTCCCCATTCCTCCCCTGTCGCATAAACTAAAATGAACGCGGAACTTCTCACTTCCGCGGCACTTATGTTGAAGGAGGAATTTCCATTGTCTTGTGAAACTATGAACGGAACCTCTTCCGGGGAGAACCCCCAGACCTGTATGCCGGGTCAGGGTTCCCTTCCGGCCTGCGGTCCCTTCGCTGTCCCCTTTGTGGTGCGTCAGGGTCCAAATCCTGAGCGCTACGGCAAAGCCAAAGCCCTGGAGTCAGGCACGCTCTTCCCGGAACTGGATCTGCCCTTCCACCTGAAGGTCACCCCCGGCCAGCTGGCCGACACGCAGCTCAATCAGCTTCGGGCTCTGGACTTCGTCATTCTGGAGCTGGGACTCTATCTGGACACCCATCCCTATGACTCCGAGGCCTTTGCCCTCTTCCAAAAGTATGTGGAACTGGAAAAGACCGCCCGGGCCGCCTACGTGGAACAGCACGGCCCCCTGGTTATGACGGACGCCGCCATGGACGGCTCCTTCACCTGGGGCAACGGTCCCTGGCCCTGGCAGTATCCCGAAGAGGAGGCGTAAGGTATGTTTGTCTATCAGAAAAAGCTGCAGTATCCCGTCCGAATCAAGAACACAAATCCGAAACTGGCGGCGCAGATTATCACCCAGTACGGCGGGCCGAAGTGCAGAAGGATACTACCCTCTATGCTTGTCCAACATTGCCTCCAGCCAGTGGTACAGGTCTTCATACACGGTTTGACGGTCCAGCTCATTCAAAATCTCGTGACGGTCGCCGGGATAGAGTTGCCAGTCTACCTGCTCCATGCCCACATCCCGAAACATCTCCACCGCCCGAAGCACCCCTTTGGAGAAATCCCCCACCGGGTCCTCCGCTCCTGCCACAAAAAACACCGGCAGATCCTTGGGCATCCTGTCCAGCAGTTTCCGATCATACAGCCGGTCGATACCGGTGAACATGCTGTGATAGCCATTGAGGGTAAAGAGGAAGGAGCACCGCTCGTCCGCTACATAGGCGTCCACGATCTTCTCGTCTTTGGTCAGCCAGTCTTTGGACGTTCTGGCCGGCTCAAAGCGCTTGTTATAGCCCCCAAAGGCCATATTATCCACAAAGCTGCTGCGGTGCCGCCATCCCTTGAACCGGGCGATCACCGCGCACAGGGCTTTTCCTGCCCGCACCAGCGCCCGGGGCTGACAGCCTGTCCCCATAATGATGGCGCCGTCCAGTTCCCGGCCGTATTCACACAGGTACTGCCGGGCATAGAAGGAACCCATGCTGTGGCCCAGGAGAAAATAGGGCAGGCCGGGCCAGGCCTCCTTGGTGATTTGAGTCAGCCGATATAGGTCGGCAAGCACCGCGCCGTTTCCGTCCGGCTCCGCAAAATAGCCGTAGTCCTCTTTTGTCCGAATAGAGCCGCCGTGGCCCAGATGGTCGTTGCCGGTGACCAGGATTCCTCTGTCCGCCAGATAGCAGGCGAAGTCGTCATACCGCTCAATATATTCCACCATGCCATGGGAGATCTGCAGCACCCCGCGGATCTCTCCCTCGGGAATGTAACGGACCCCGTGGATCTTCATACCGCCGGAAACCGACGGAAACGTAAAGGTCTCTTTTCTCGCCATAAGGATTCCTCCTTGGATTATGCTAGAGAATCTGTCGGAAAACCAGAGGAAGGGACCATGGAACCATCTGCCATAATAAAGAGGGCTTCCACGCCATCCAAAGACTCAATCAGATCCAAGCCCCTCTCCTGACCCAGCAGCAGGCAGGACGTGGAAAGGGCGTCGCCCTGGGCAGAAGAGTCCGAGAGAATGGTCACCGAGGCAACCCCATTGTCCGCCGGAAATCCAGTGAAGGGGTCCAGAATATGGTGATAGTTTTTCCCTTTGTAGGTGAAATATCTCTCGTTGACGCCAGAAGTCACGATGCTTTGGTCCGAAACAAGAAGGGAACCAACCAACTTCTGCTCCTGGCTGTTGGGATCGATGATGCCAATGTTAAAACCAGCGTCATCGGTCTTTCCGCCAATGAGGAGAACATTCCGCCCTAGATCCAAGGTCGCATGGCGGACGCCGTTTTCCACCAGCAGTTCCTTTACCTTGTCGGCAATGTATCCCTTGGCAATGGCGCCCAGGTTGGCCTTCATGCCTTCCTTCGCCAGGTAGGCTTTCCCATCCTCCACCAGCAGATCGTCGCTGTTGATCAGGGGCAGGACGGCTTCCAGCTCCTCCTGCGTGGGGTAGTGCCCTTCCCCGTTGTGAATACCCCAAAGGTCAATGAGGGGCCCGGCCGTCACATCAAAACATCCCTCAGACAGGGCTGCGTACTCCTTGGCAAGAAGCAGAACCTCCTGGGTCTCCGGTGCGATCTCCACCCATTCCTTGCCGGCGGCCTGGTTCAGGCGGTCGAGGTCGCTGCCTTCCTTGGTCGCGCTGAGCAGATTCTCCAAACGCGCAATCTCGTCAAAGGCCAGATCCAGCATGGAAAGATCTGCGTCATCGTCGTACAGGGAAATGGTGACAACGGTATCCAACATAAGATTGGTTTTAGAAACCGGTTCCACCGACTGGGTTGGACCGCATCCCGCAGCGGCAAGCAACAGCACACCGGCAAGCAGCAGGGTCAGCAATTTTTTCATGGGGCTTCCTCCACTTGATTGAAATTGCTTTCATTATATCCGAAGGAAGACGGACATGCAAGAACCTCCTGCCCTCCGCATAACGTTTACTGATTTTAATAATTTTTCGGAGGTGACTGCCGTGAAAAGGAAAGGCGCTCGTCTGTTGGAGGGGATCGTCCTGCTGGCGCTCACCGTCCTGCTGTTTCTCTTTCCCGGTCAGAGTTCCCAAGCGGCTCAAAAGGGCGTGACCCTCTGCCTGGATCTCCTGATTCCTTCCCTGTTCCCGTTCTTTGTTCTATCCTCCCTGTTTATCGCCACAGGAATGGCTGGCACCTGCGCACGACTTGTCCAGCGGCCCATGTCCCTGCTCTTTGGAGTGGGCGGCGCAGGGACTTCCGCGTTCATTCTGGGCGCCGTGGGCGGGTATCCCGTGGGTCCGCGCACCCTGGCCCAGCTGACCGAACGGAAAGAATGCACCCAAAAGGACGCCCGGCGGCTGGCCCTATTCTGCAACAACTGCGGGCCGGCTTTTTTCATTGGCGCTGCTGGCATGGGGATCTTCGGCTCCAAGGAAGCCGGTTTTCTTTTGCTGGTCTGCAACCTTCTCGCCTCCATTCTCATTGGCTGTTCTCTGCATATCTTTTTTGATCGCAACAGCAGTAAAGTAAATGCGCTTTACAGAAATCAACGAACTGAGTCCCTGTCCTCTGTGCTGCCGGAATGCGTGCGATCTTCCTTTGTCTCCACTCTCAATGTCTGTGCCTACGTGATCCTGTTCTCTGTGATCACTGCTTTGGCAGACTGCTCCGGTCTGCTGCCCCTTCTGGTTAACGTCCTGACCGCCCTCCTTCCCGGAGAGCATACCGCTGCCCTTTGCCGTAGCTTTCTGATTGGTTTTCTGGAAATTTCCACCGGAACGGCTTCCCTGAGCGAAGGGGTTTCCTCCCCTGCCGCTCTCCCCCTGGCTGCCTTTCTTTTGGGTTGGGGCGGTCTGTCTGTCCACTGCCAGTCCCTGGCCTTTCTGCGGGAGGCCGGGGCCCCCCTCTGGCCCTATCTCACCGCCAAGCTGGTCCACGGCCTGCTGGCCGCCCTGCTCACCGGGGTGGGAGCCGCCCTCCTTCCCCTGTCCCTGCCCGTCATGGCTCCAGCCAATTCCTTTGCCGATCCCAGCCTGGTGGGTCGTGAGCTTCTTGCCCTCTGGTTCTTAGCCGGGGTATATTTTCTCCTCTCCCGCAAAAAGGGGTAGAAAATGACGGACAAACCCGCTATAATGATATTGATCGAATCCATCATGCAGGAGGAAGCCCTCATGCTCTTTTCCAAGAATATTTCACCCAAGTGCGCCTATTGCAAAAAAGGAAAGCCCGTGGACGGCGAGACCATCCTCTGCAAAAAGCGGGGCGTCACCCTGCCGGAGGACGCCTGCGCCGGGTTCCGGTACGATCCCCTGAAACGGGTTCCTCCTCGTCCCATGACCCCGAATTTTTCCATGCTGAAGGATGAGGATTTTTCCCTCTGAGCACCAATCCGCCCATGCGGCTCAGGCCGATGTGATCATCGGCCCCTACAGGCCTTATTCGGTAAGCAAAAAATAGAGAGAAAAGGGAAGTGGGGATGGAATGAGCATGGACAACTGGGTGACGGAACCCGTACGGACCGCGATACCCCAGTAAAAATCATGGATCATGTTGCTTCCGTCAGTTTGGGATTAATGCACTCTGCCGCCGTCAAAACTGACGGTTCCCTCTGGGTATGGGGCAGCAATACTGATGGGAGACTGGGTCTGGGAAAAGATTATGACGGTATAGTTGTTCCAACTCCAACTAAGCTGGGAACTTTCACAGCAGCCGTACCGGAAGGTTCCAAGCCCGTATCAACCCCCCCCTCTTCCTGGGCTGAGAAGGAAGTGGATGAGGCGATTTCTATCGGACTGGTGCCCGAGGCACTGCGGAACACATACACGGCTTCTATTACACGCGCAGAGTTCTGTTCCCTTGCGATCGCTCTGTATGAAAGCTTTATGCACAGAACGATTACCGAGCGTGCCACATTCTCTGATACATCTGATGTAAATGTTCAGAAAATGGCTGGGCTGGGCGTAGTCAACGGCGTGGGCAACGGAAAGTTTGCGTCTGACAGCAACCTGATCCGCCAGCAGGCTGCCACGATCCATGCCAGACTTGCAGAGGTCATGAGAAGGTCGCTGACCGACGGCTCGGTTGCATTTGCCGACAAGGGACGCATTGCCTCCTGGGCGTACACCGCAGTCGGTCAGGTTCAGGCATCCGGAATCATGAACGGCGTGGGCGACAATACATTCTCCCCTGCCGGAAGCTACACCAGAGAGCAGAGCATCCTCACAATCCTTCGTCTGCTCCGTTTTGCGGAAAAAGCTCCGGAACAGTTTGAAATTGCGCTTTCTCTGGACGGCGGTGACGGTGAGAAGGTAATCTTCTGTTGCAAGGGCAATCGCCTCCTCCCGCCTGACAACCCCGCAAAGGATGGCCTCTACTTTGGCGGCTGGTTCAAGGACAAGGCCTGCACGAAGGCGTGGAACTTCGACAAGGACACGGTTTCTTCCAACCTCACGCTCTATGCCAAGTGGATCCCAAAGACAACGGTAACTGACGTCGCTGAGGTCTCGAACGAGCTCGTTCAAATAGACGGCAAAGAGGTCAAGCTGTCTACTTACACCCTGCTGGACGCCCAGGGAACAAAGGTCAACTTTGTAAAGCTGAGAGATATTGCTTACCTTCTGGACGGCACGGCTGCACAATTCAATGTAGATTGGCGCGAGAATGCGATCCGTGTAGAGCCTGATTCTCCCTACACAACACAGAACGGAGCAGAGGTGACCATGCCGACCGTGATTTCCGCACCGACCGGTACTTGCATCACTCCGGTAATCACAAACGGCGTGAACGTTCCTCTGGAAGCTTTCCATGTGGTGGATAAAGCCGGCGGCAACAACTATTTCAAGCTGAACGACATTGCAAAGGTTGCCAACTTCAATATGGAATGGGATTCTGACCGCAGCTGTATTATCATCACTACCACGAAGGACTACAAGGACTAATCCCTTGACTGCTTCATTCTGACACAAAGGGCCTGTTGCAAAATGTGCGGGATGCACAAAGCCCCCCTTGTCAAAAGGGGGTGGCACAGCGAAGCTGTGACGGGGGGATTCTCGTTGACCACCAACGTATGTGGTCTACCGGAATCCCTCCACCGCCTTTCGGCGGTCCCCCTCCCTTTGACAAGGGAGGCTTTTTTCTGTCTATCTTTTGGGTTTGTGTATTTTTCAACAGGCCCTTTCATGTACAGAGGTTGTTTTCCCGGTGGGGACGGGCGTTCCCGGCAGGGGCTGCCGGGATGCCCGCAGCTGGTTTCTTAGACGAGAGTATCCGGGTGCAGACCAAAGCTAACAGCAATCGCGGCGTCCACCTGATGCATCAGAGGACCATCCACACGGCCCATATGCTCCCGCAGGCGCTTTTTGTCCAGGGTGCGGATCTGTTCCAGCAGAACCACGGAATCCTTGGGCAAGCCATACTGACGGGCAGCCAACTCGATATGGGTGGGCAGCTTCGCCTTCCCGGTCTGGGAGGTGATGGCCGCCGCAATGACGGTGGGGCTATGGCGGTTGCCGGTGTCGTTCTGGACGATCAGCACCGGACGCACGCCCCCTTGCTCACTGCCCACCACGGGGCTGAGGTCGGCATAAAAGATATCTCCGCGTTTTACGCTATTGTCCACAATGCTCACACTCCGCCGGAAAGTAGGATCCTGCGTCACATGGAAATCATCCTATGTAACGCGGGTCACTATGATTCTCCCACGGATCGGCGCCCTTTATACCCCTCGGGCAAAAATTCGGCACCCTGGCCCAGACGCGGCGTCCCGCGCCCTCTTCCCACGGCTCATCCTATGCGGAAGGAGCTTTTTCGGGAACTGTGTCAAAGATAGATTCGATGGATACGCTTGGCCAGCACGCACAGAAGCTCATAAGAGATGGTTTTCATCACTTCCGCGCCTTCTTCCACAGGCTGACCATTGCCGTAAAGCACCACCACATCGCCTTCCTTCACATCGGGAATATCGGTCACGTCCACCATGCACATATCCATGCAGACGCGACCGGTGATGGGCGCCTTCCGGCCATTGACCAGGATGGAAAGATGATTGGAGAATCCTCGGCAGTAGCCGTCGCCATACCCCACGGGAATGACCGCCAGACGGGAGTCTCTCGCCAGCGTGTGGGTTCTGCCATAGCTGACGGGAGTGTCGGCGGGGACATCGCGGACAGTGGCCACGCGGCTCTTCAGCTCCAGAACGGGAACCAAATCGCAGAGGTCGGGGTCCATGGCGGCGTCAGGCAGGTGGCCGTAGAGAACAATGCCGGGCCGAACCATGTCCAGATACGTAGCGGGATACAGCAGGGTCGCCGCACTGTTGGCACAGTGGCGAATGGCAAACTCATAGCCCAGAGCCTTCACTCTGTCGATGATATCCAGGAAGCGGCCGAACTGCATCATGGTGTATTCTTCGCTGCCGTCGGAGTCGGAGAAGTGGGTAAAGATACCCTCCGCCACCAGGCCAGGCAGGTTCACCGCCTCATAGATCTCCTGAGCCGACTTCTCCATGGTGTCCTCATGGCACAGGAAGCCCAGACGGGTCATGCCTGTGTCGCACTGGATGTGGACCTTCAGTTCGCTGCCCGTTTTGCTCACGATGGCGGACAGCTCCTTTGCGTATTCCAAATCGTAGCAGGCCTGGGTGATATCATACTTTACCAGTTCGACTGCGTAGATGGAAGAAGTACAGCCCAAAATCAGGATCGGCATCTCAATACCGGCTTCCCGGAGCTCCACAGCCTCGTCCAGGCAGGCAACGCCCAAATAGTCCGCACCCAGCTCTTCCAGTTTCATTGCCACCGGCACCGCCCCGTGCCCGTAAGCATCCGCCTTCACCAGCCCCAGGAATTTGGTCCCGTAGGGCGTCAGGTTCCGCAGCGCATGATAGTTGTGTTCCAGGCGCTCCATGGACACTTCCGCCCAAGTGCGCTTCATCCAGCTCCGCCCGGAATTCATCCAGTTTCCTTTCATTTGTGCTCTCATTGTTATACGATCCTTTCTATGTATTGGATTGCTTCAATATAAAGGCAGAAAACTCGCATTGAATCACAGTGAATCCATCGCTGCGAACCTCTCCTCTCAGCAGAGTTTTCTGAGCTTTATCAAACCATAATACCGTCTCCAGCCCCTGGCCGGGATCTGTCTCGGGGTCCCGGCAGCAGATCCGCAGGACTTCGGTCTCCCCCATCATCTCACTGCCCGTTTCCGCAATGTAACCGGATTCCATCGCGGTCAGGAAAGTGGGCAGCGCATCCAGGGGGGACAGCCCTTCCTCATTGACAGGACCGGTTTCCAGCCGAACCCCGTCATACTCCAGGTAAGTTTGTCCTTCGTGGATGTTTGCGGTGATCCCTGCCACCTCTTCCGGCGCGGTAATGACCAGAGTCATGCCGTCCTTCACGGTGCCGTCGAACTCCACGGTGTACGCATACACCCGCTGCCCGTAATCGGCCGTCAGCTCCATGACACCGGAACATCCTTCTCTGGAAAGGAAGTCAGACCGCAGCTCCAGGGTCAGATTGTTGTCGCTGTCTGTTCCCGTGCATCCACAGAGGAGGCACAGCAAAAGCAGGCTTATCATTCGTGTGCAAACTTTCTTTGCACCCAAGGGAAATTCCTCCTACTCGCTTGGTCTGCCGGTCATCCCATCACGCCCCGGATGGCAAAGGGGATCTCCTCCAGCAGGTCTGTGGGGGTCATACCATACTCCCCCAGGCGGGCGGCCGCCAGATCGCCGGCCCGTCCATGGAGCCAAACCGCCCCGGGAACCGCTTTCTTCGGCTCGATCCCCTGGCCCAACAGGGAGAGGATCATGCCTGCCAGCACATCGCCGCTTCCTCCCTTGGCCATACCCGGATTTCCCGTGGTGTTGACGAAGGTCTCTCCATCCGGGAAGGCTGTAATGGTTCGGTGGCCTTTCAGCACCAGCACGCAGCCGTGCCGGCGGGCAAATGCCGCAGCTGTTCCCTCCCGATCAGGGCCAATGGCCTTCCCCTGCGTCAGCCGGAGAAATTCCCCATCGTGAGGCGTCAAAACCGTCAGTCGGCCGCGTCTGGTGTCCAGAACATCTATATGCTCCGCCACCGCGTTTATGCCGTCGGCGTCCAGCACCAGAGGTGGCCGGACCTTCTCCACAAGGCGAAGGGTGCGCACATCGGTCTTTCTGCTGCGGCCCAGACCGGGGCCGATCAGAACCGCATCGCTGGCGTTCATCTTATCCAGCAGGATAGGGAAGGATGGCACAGGCGCGGGCATCGCTTCCCCGCTCTTCCCCGCCGCCACAGGCCAGATCTCTTTCGGAACGGAAAGAAACACCAGGCCGGACCCGGTGCGGACCGCGGCATGGGACGCAAAAATGGGGGCTCCGGTGAACCCCACAGATCCCGCTAAAATGTGCACCTTGCCAAAGGTTCCCTTGTGACCATCCCTGTCCCGGACAGGCAAACAGTCTCGGACAAAGGTCTCCGTTACTTGGCCCATGGATCTTCCCTCCTGCCATTTCAAACGATATCAAACGCTTCTTATAAAAGAACCGGAAAGATTTCATTATAATACCAGAAAATCCTTCACTAACTCTTAATTATAGGTTTTTTCATCTTGATTTTCAACCTTTTTTATGGTAAAGTTGTTGCACTGTGAAAAACTGTGAAGGGGAAAATAGCGGATTTGACCTCTCAGAGAGGGACGGCCATCGGCTGTAAGCCGTCCTGTGTGTTCTGCCGCTTGGTTCGCCCTGGAGTTTCGGCGGGGAAAGACGCCGGCGGATGGTCCACCGTTACCGGACAATGAAGCGCACGCAATCCTTGCGTGAAGTTCGGGTGGTACCGCGGAAGACTTTGCCTTTCGTCCCGTTTGTCGGGATGAGGGCTTTTTTTATTGCTTTGCAACTGATTAGCGACACATTTTGGAGGAAGCAAAATGAAAGCACAACTGGAAACCATCAAACAGGAAGCCCTGGCGGCTCTGGCCGAAGCCAAGGAGTCCGCAGAACTGGAAAGCCTTCGGGTCAAGTACCTGGGCAAGAAGGGCGAGCTCACCGCCGTCCTGAAGCAAATGGGCAAGCTCTCCGCAGAGGAGCGCCCCGTCATCGGTCAGTTGGCCAACGACGTGCGGGAATTGCTCACCGCAGAGATCGAGGCCCAGAAGGCCAAGCTGGAAGAGATCAAGCTGGAAGCCCGTCTGAAGGACGAGGCCGTGGATGTGACCATCCCCGGCGAGGAGAAAAAGCTGGGCCACCAGCATCCCATGTACATCGCCCTGGAAGAAATCAAGGATATCTTTGTGGGGATGGGCTTCACCATCTTGGACGGCCCCGAGGTGGAGCTGGCCTACTACAACTTTGACCGTCTGAACGCAGAGGAAGGCCATCCCTCCCGGGACTGGTCCGACACCTTCTATTTCGA
>JAEDLP010000052.1 GCA_016295225.1 Oscillospiraceae bacterium
GGACTCCTTCACCCTGGGATTCTTCCGGGCAAAAATGTCGGTGACCAGGATGGAAGCCATACCCAGGGCCAGGCCGGAGCCGCCGCCCACCACGGTGATGAACAGGGTGCCCAGGACGATGCCGCCCAGGAGCTTGGGCATGAAGTTCACCACAAACACCGGGAAGACCTGGGAGGTGGACTCGATCTGAATGAGCCCCTCTGGGATGGACTGACCCATGGTATGAAGGGCCAAAACCTCGTCGGCGGTGATGCAGTGGCCGCGCATGTACAGGCCGATCAGGATGCAGGCGATGCCGATGGGGGGAATCAGGAAGGCGCTGAGAAGGGCGCCCTTCTTGGCCGCCCGGTCGGTCTTGCCGGACCAGATGGCCTGGGCGTAGGTCTGGGTGGACAGAACGCCCAGCAGCAGGGACAGGGCCGAGCCAATGTCCTTGGACACCCCCCGGGCCACAAGGGAGGTGAAGCGGGCGTGAACCGCCCCAGCATCGGTGAGTCCGCTGTAACCGCCCAGGGCCGTCCCCGCCAGCAGAGCCTGGAGGGAATCCATCAGGCCGGAAACGCCCCCCGCCATGACGAAAACCAAAATGCCGCCCAGGATGGAGGTCACATACAGCAGGATGAGCTTGGCCACGCCCCCCATGCCAGCCCCCCACATGCCGCCAAAGATCACATAAAAGGCCATGAGGGCAATGGATACCACAGCCGCCGTCAGACGGTTGATGGGGAAAATGGTGATGAGCAGCGCCGTGGCGGACAGGACCTGGGCTACCACGCTGATAAAAATGCCGATGGAGCAGAAAATGCTGCCCAGGGACTCCGCCTTAGGGCCGTACTCCTTGGAGACGATCTGCAGCAGGGTGGAACATCCGCTGTGCCGGAAGGGGGCTGCATAGCCAATGGCCAGGATCAGGCATCCGATGCCTGAGCCCAGGGTAAACCACCAAGCGGACATGCCGTAGGAAAAGGCCAGCTGGGCAGTGCCGATGGTGGCCTGGCCGCTGACCAGCGTACCCATAATGGCTCCGCAGACGATCCAGGCCCCCGCCCGGCTGCCGCCGCTGGAAAAGTCCGCAGCAGACCGAACCTTCCGCCCGGACCGAATGCCGATTCCGATGATCAGGGCAATGGTGGCCAGAAGACCCACCACATGCAGGGGACTCGAATGCATGATACTCGCTTCCTCTCTCTTTCTTTAAACGCAAAAAAACCGGCAATGAGAGCGCAACAAATCAAACGCTCCATCAGCCGGCTTTCAAACAGATCACGAGGACGGGGGGAACCCGCTCTCCTCCATTCAAAACAGCAAATCGTTTACAAGCTAGTGTTTTTCAACCACATGGTATCACCGGAACGTTTTTTTGTCAAGGAAAACCCCAGGAAAATCCCCGGGACAAGCTGATGTCCCGGGGTATTTTGCATGTCTGTGTACCAGCCGTTAGCCGTAGCAGAAATAGCTGGTGCTGGCGAACCAACCGCTGTTGAAATAAACGGACTTCCAAAGGCCGCTGCCCTGGGTGAAGTTTGCCTGATAGAGAACGTTGCCAGGCATCTCCGTCTTGCCCATCATGGCCTGCATCACGGAGTTCTTGCATGTCTGCCAGTTGTAGGTGCCGTTAGCGGCGTCCTTGTTCTTGATGGCCTGGGCGGCATCCATGGTGGCATACTTGGTGTTATACTGACCCCGCTGGGTGATAACGCCGTAGACCGTGTTGGGGAACCGACTGTCCTTCACCCGGTTCAGGGCCACCTGGGCCACATACTGGCGGAGCTGCTCGGTGGTGGAGCCTGCCTCGTGGTAGACAGTGGTGGTCAGGATACGGATATCATCCCAGGTGTACTGGGACAGATTTTTGTAGGCCTGGATCTCCGCCTGGGCGGCGGACCAGGTTCTCTTGGCCGCCTGGATATAGGTGCTGCTGTCGGAATAGCCCTGCTTGCGGAGGGCGTTGGCCGTCTGGTGCGCCTGGGCCTGGATGGTCTTCTGTTCCCTGATGGCTGCCATGCATTCTTCGTAGTTGGTAGCCGCGAAGGCCGTGGGCATCATGCTCACCAGCATCACCATGCAGAGCAGGGCCCCAATCAAATACTTCTTCATGTTACTCTCCAATCGTTCGTGGAAGGCGCATCCCCTACCGATGCGCAAACGCCCTAAGTCGACGGGTAAGCCTAATTCCTTCCGGTTGCCTTTTCTTACTCTGCGTCTATCTCTCTCGCAGAAACGGATTAGGCGTTTGCAACAGGGATTATACACGAACTCCTTTCCCTTTTCAAATTCCCGAAACAGGCCGAAAAACGGTTCTCACTTTGTAATCTTTGTTACTTCCAAACAAATTTTTGTTTTTAATTGTTACCTATTTTTGTTCGGTGTGTCACTATTTCGTTTCGTTTTGTAACCATTTCGTTAATTTTTCGATGTAATTTCGTTACCATTCACAAAAAAACTGGCCAATCTTTTATAGATCGGCCAGTTGAAATACAGAAAAGTCCTTGCGCCCCAATGGTTTTCCCCCTTGGGCAAGTTTGCTATGGGCATTTTAACGAAAATCCCCTTCGGGCTCAGAAGTCCGTAAAATTGGGCTTACGGCGCTCCAGGAAGGCCTCCATGCCCTCCTTCTTGTCGTGGGTCGCAAAGAGCAGCCCCAGCAGATCCTGCTCCCGGGCGCAGCCGCTGGGCAGGTCCACGTTCTCACTGGTGTTGACGGCGGCTTTGGCCACAGACACGGCGTAGCTGGCCTTGGATGCGATCTTCCTGGCCATGGCTTTGCAGTAATCCATAAGTTCCGCCTGGGGAACCACATGGTTGGCAAGGCCCATGCGGTAGGCCTCCTGGGCGTCGATCTGATCGCAGGTAAAGATCATTTCCTTGGCCCGGCCCACGCCGATGATCCGGCTGAGACGCTGGGTACCGCCGCCGCCGGGGATAATGCCCAGGCCCACTTCCGGCAGGGCGAAGCGGGCGTTTTCCGCCGCCACACGGATGTCGCAGGCCAAGGTGAGTTCACAGCCGCCTCCCAGGGCGTAGCCGTTCACTGCGGCGATAGTCACCTGACGCATGTTCTCCAGGAGATAGGCGCTGCGGTGGCACAGGCCGCCCAGGTGACGGCCCTCCATGGCATCCTGATGAACCATCTGGGCAATATCCGCACCGGCGGCAAAAGCCTTCTCCCCCGCGCCGGTGAGAATCACTACCTTCACCTGGTCGTTGGCCTGGATGGCCTCCAGGTGGGCAATGATCTCCTCATAGACCTGGTTGTTCAGGGCGTTCATGCTCTTGGGCCGGTCAATGGTAACGATAGCGATCTCTTCTTCGATCTGCAGCTTCACAAACTCCATAATAGTACCTCCTATCCGTGTTCATGATTTTCTTTTAATCCCGGAAAGCCTCGTAGACCTGCCGACGGGTATATCCCTGGATCGGGTCGAAGAATTCCATGGGCAGGCTTTTCACCGGTCCGTCAGGGTCCATGGCGTATTTCAGAATCCCTTGCTCGGCGCACCAGTCCATGGCGCCCCAGTGGGGATGCTGGCTTTTTCCGGTTTCCCGGATCTGCTGGATGCGGCGGTGGACGGCCTCCTTCCTGGGAGCCAAAAGCATGGCCAGCTCACCCCAGGTCATGGGGGCGTCCAGCCGCAGACAGTTATCCCAATAGGCGATGGCCCGGGTCTTTTGGAGCCAAACCAGCTTGTTGAACCCGGGTTCCCCGGGTCCCACGTCGGCAAAGGGGCTGCTCTCCACCAGTTGTTGGGCTGTAACCACCCGGTAGCCGTACCGCTGGAGCAGATCCAGCTGCTTGCGCAGACCAAAGACCACAGGGGTCCGGCGGACCGTGTTATAGCCGTCTCTCTGGCAGATGATCTGTCCGCAGAGAGCATCGGGATTGGCCGCCAGGACTTTGCCCATGGGCATCACCATAGCGTCGGCCTCCGCCTGGAGACTCTCCAGGGGCTGACTGCTCTCTCCCCGAAAGGACCCGGCCAAGTACAGATATTCCATTTGGTCAAAGGCGTCCAGACTGGTATATCCCCCGCTGATGCGGTCCATATACCAGGGTGGTCTTCCCATCGTCATGGTATAACCATGCTTCTCCTCCAACAGACCATGCAGGCGGGCGAGATCGGCCATCACCTGCTCCAAATTTCCCAGGCAGGCACGCTTGCCATAGGGAAAGGGCAGGCGGCCAAACGGGATGTGCCGGTAGCTGTGGTTCACTGCCTGATGCCCCTCCGCCAGGATCCGTCCTACGATCTCGGGATTGTTGACCACGCCGCCCCGCTCGTCCTGATTGATGTCGGGATAGTGATCGAAGCGAAGGCCGTTCCAGCGGGGCCGACCGGCTCTGCCCACGGCGTCGGGGTAGTTCTCCCCGGTATCCCCCACCATGCAGAAGGTGCCCAGAGCCCCATATTCCCGCAGGGTATCCAGCAGGATATCCGTAAGGGCCCTGCCGCTGAATTTGTCTGGAGAGGCCGGCAGATCCACAGGGCCGTCGTCAAAGGCAATGGTCACCAGCCGCTGGTCCGTCTTCACCCGGGTGATGCGGCGGGTATAACTCACATAGGGCTTTTTTGCTGACAGAACTCTCTCTCGTACCACCTGTCCCGGACGGATCTCTTTCCTGTTCCAAGCCATACGCGTTCTCCTCTTTTCCCTTCGGTCTGTGTGCGGCAAAGGAGGCCCGCTCTGCAGCGGCCTCCTTGCAAGTTTGATCTCTTGTTTAGTATACCCTCTCCCGGTCGGAGCTTTGCCGCCGGATCACGCCTCGCTCCAGTTTGTCATAGGCTTCCTTCAGAAGGGCCGAATAGGTGGCGGGCAGATCCTCGGCCCGGCGGCGGCCGCCGTGGAGGGTGATCTCCATGCTGTCCTTTGACAGGAGCAGATCCAACAGTTCCTCAAAAAAGTCCCCGTCACACAGGTGGACCACGCCGCCGGTGACATGCTCCAACCAGAACAGGTCGGTGATATCCATGCCCCGCTGGTCCTCAAACCGGCTCACCAGATACACGCCCCGGTGGAGTCCCCGAATGGGAGGCCGCTGGAACACGGTGAAATACAGTTCCCCCTGCCAGCGGTGGAAGACGTCCCAGGCTCTTTGGGGGGCGCAGCGGCAGTAGAGCTCCCGCAGGAGTTTCCATCTCCCCTGCCCCCCTAAACGGACCCAGTGAATGGCGCCGCTCTCTGTAAGGGTCATCATGGACCTGGCCATATTCCGGTTCATCACCGGTCCCCGGGCAGGCTCATAGCAGAAGTCGTCCGACAGGGACTGAAAGACCCCTGACAGCTCTGAAAGGCGTTTGCCGTCGATGGATGCGGTCAGGCGGTTGAGGATCTCCAAAAAATCCCGGGTGTGCAGGTGGTGGACATCGGTCTCCCCGCCATCGGTGACCACGATGTGATAGATGAGTTCCTTCACCGACTGGACCCCGTGGAAATAGGCCGCGATGGTGGCACACTGAGCGGCCTTTTCCCCGTCGCTGCGTCTGCCCAGATACCAGTCGAAGGCCTCCAGCTCCTGGCCGGGGTTGTCGTCCAACAGTTCCAGAATCCGCCCGATAGCGGTGGTCTCAAAGTCGCTCTCCCCAAAGTAAGAGGTGGCGTTGTCGCTGATCCGGTTCCACAGAGCGTTGCACAGAGCCTGGCCCCGTTGGCCCAGCTCCAGCAAACCGTCCATGTTAAGCAGGCGAACCCGTACCTCGCCGTCAAGCCCCTGGTCCCGCTCGATATAGTAGAGATCGCCCCGTTCCGGGGGACCATAGAAATCAGCATACCATTTAAATAATAAGTAAAAGCAGTTTTCCTGTCGTCCGGCCGCCACCCAAGCCATCGTCGTCCATGCTTCGCGAACGGGTGTCCCATGGCTGGCATAGTTGGCGAACATCCGCGCGATTTTCGTATCCGACAGGATATCGTGATACATCCAGCAGATTCTGTGCTGCTCGGTATCTGCCATGAGATCATCAAAGGCATCATGGTCTAAAAAAATAGGGTCGTCAAAGCACATACACAGTCCTCATCTTGACGTCGTTGTTTCAGGGGCAACTTTCTTTTTTCATTATAGCAGTTAGCACCCATATCTTCAATTGGAAAGATGGGATTCTGACAAAAAAGTCCGTCTTTTCCCCGGGTTTTCCGTCGAATTGAGGCATATGGCAAAAACGAAAAGGACCGCTTCTCCAGGAAGCGGTCCCTTGCTCAATCGGATTCGTAATGCTGGGGAACAGGGTCAAAGGGGAGGATCTCCTCCTCCACCGGCGGGTCGGGCTCCACATAGTCCTCCTCCCCGCCGCCGTTCTGCATCTGCTGCCACTGCTCCTTGGTGATGAGGAGCTGACGGGGCTTGGACCCCTCAAAGGGACCCACGATCCCCTGCTGCTCCATCTGATCCACCAGACGGGCGGCCCGGGCATAGCCCAGTTTCAGCCGCCGCTGGAGCATGGAAACCGAGGCCTGGCCCAGCTCCAGGATTACGTCCACCGCAGCTGGAAAGAGCTCGTCCTGCTCCTCGCCGGGGCCGTCCCCGCCGGGATAGCCCCCGGAGGAACCGGAGCCCTTGCCTTTCTTCTCGGACTCGGACACGTGCTGCTCGATCTGCTCCATGACGGAGTCGTCGTAGTCCGCGGTGCTGTTCTGCTTCACGCAGTCCACCACGGCGGCCACTTCCTCGTCGGAGATGAAGCAGCCCTGGACACGCAGAGGCTTGGCGGAGCCCAGGGGGAACCAGAGCATGTCGCCCTTGCCCACCAGCTTCTCCGCCCCGGTGGTGTCCAGAATGATACGGGACTCCAGGGAGGATGCCACGGCAAAGGCCACCCGGGAGGGGATGTTGGCCTTCATCAGACCGGTGATCACATCGGCCGAGGGCCGCTGGGTGGCGATGACCAGGTGCATGCCGGAGGCACGGCCCATCTGGGCCACCCGGCAGATAGACTCCTCCACCTCTTTGGCGGCCACCAGCATCAGGTCGGCCAGCTCGTCGATGACGATGACCACCTTGGGCATGGGCTCCACGTTCTCCTGGCCCTTGGCCCACTGGTTGTAGGATGTAAGTTCCCGAACCCCCGCCTCGGCAAAGAGGCGGTAGCGCTTCATCATTTCCGTCACCGCCCACTGGAGGGCGCCAGCGGCTTTCTTGGGGTCGGTGACCACGGGGATGAGCAGGTGGGGAATACCGTTGTATCCCCCCAGCTCCACCATCTTGGGGTCCACCATGATGAGCCGCAGCTCCTCTGGGGTGGACTTGTAGAGCATACTCACGATGAGGGAGTTGATGCACACAGACTTACCGGAACCGGTGGTGCCGGCGATGAGCATGTGGGGCAGCTTGGCACAGTCCCCCACGATGTAGTTTCCGCCGATGTCTTTGCCCACGGAGAAGGCCGCGCTGGACTTGTGCCGGCGGAAGTTATCGGAGTCCAGGACCTCCCGGATAGGAACGGGAGTGACCACCTTATTGGGGACCTCCACCCCCACCACGGAGATCTTACCGGGCACCGGGGCAATGCGGACGTTGGACACCCCCAGGGCCAGGGCCACATCGTCGGAAAGGTTGGTGAGCTTGTTGAGACGAACCCCCTGCTCCAAGGCCACCTCATACCGGGTAACAGAAGGGCCCTGGACCGCGCCGGTCACGTGGCCGTCGATGCCGAAGGAGGTCAGGACGCTGGCCAGACGGTTGAGCGTCCCCTCCAGCTCCTCATGGGCGGCCCGCTGGGCGTCGCCGCTGGGCGGAGTCAGAATATCCAGGGGAGGATACTGATACGCCTTGGGCTCCACCTCCATGGTTTTCTCGATGGTGCGGGTGACCTTGTCGGTCTCCTGGCGAATGGCCTCCTGCCGCTGGGCCTTGCTCTCCTCCCGGGGCGTCACATTGGACAGAGGATCGTCAAAGGTAATAACGTCCTCTTCCTCGCCGGTGAGCTCCTCCAGGACCTCATCGGGACGTTTCACATGGGTCTTTCGGCTGAAAAAGGATGTCTTGGTCCCCTTCAGCACACCGGCAGCCTTCTCCTCCCGGGTCTTCTCCCGGGTGGGCTGAATAGGTTCCGGCTCCTTGACGGGCTTCTGCCGTTCCGGCTCATCCAGGGGGATGTCCGCCGCCTTCTTCCGGGGGGATCTCCATCCCAGCAAGGGGGCCCAGAAAGGCTCCGGCTGACGGGCAGGAGGCGGAAGCTCCTCCTCATAGGGCTCCTCCCCGTAGTCGTCATAGTCATCCTCATACCAGTCATACTCCGCCTTTCGGGCGCGGCTCTCCCGCAGGTAGGCGAATACCCCCGCTGGAGTCACGCGGAAGATCCCGGCCAAAAGAACCAGCATCACCAGCGCAAAAAGGATCCCCGCACCGATGGCGCTGAACCAGGTGGCGAAGGAAATGCTCAAGAATCCTCCCAGGATACCGCCGCTGAAAAGGTTCAGACCATCCCGCCACAGGGCGGCGAAGGTGGAGAACGCCATTTGATAGGAATAGGGGGACAGCAGCAAGTGGACAAAGGCCCCCAGAAACACCGGGAAGAGCCCCAGGCACCAAAGGCGCAGACGAACGGACTGCTGCCTCTGGACCAGCAGAAGAATGGCCGCCGCCAACAGAACCGGAACCGCGACCCAGAAGCCATAGCCCACCAGGCCCTTGACCCCATTGCACAGGAAGTCCACCACTACGGCGTGGGCGCCGAACATGCCAAGACCCAGCATCACCGCCAGGAAAATGCACACCGCCGCGCCAACGCCCCGGGCCACCATGTTGGGTACATAGATGGGCGGACCCTTCCGGGTCTTGGCCTCGGGCTTTTGGGTTCCGGTCTTCTTCTCTGTCGGTTTCGATTTGCTGCTTGTGGTTTTCTTTTGTGTAGAAGCCATAGTTTGCTCCTTGCTTGCAGGGATTACTTAAAAATGAGCGTCGCCACCACTGCCGCGGCGCCAATGCCCCAGCAGTAGTACGCAAAATTGCCGAACTTGCCCTTATCCGCCAGCAGGTTCACCAGGCGGATGGCAAAGTAACCGGACACGGCGGCCACCACGGTGCCCGCGATATAGGCAGGCAGCAGAGACGCGTCGATGCCGGCGGAGACTGCCTCCCCGATGCTGAGGATGTTGGCCCCCAGGACAGCGGGGATGGACAGCAGGAAGGAGAAGCGCACGGCAAATCTCCGGCTGAAGCCCCGCATCATACCGGCGGAGATGGTGGTGCCGGACCGGGACAGGCCAGGGACCACGGCGATGGCCTGTCCCACGCCCACCAGCAGAGCGTCCAGCATGGTGGCGGACTTGGCGGTCTTCTTGCCCCGGGCCATGCGATCGGAGAAGAAGAGGATGCAGCCGGTGACGATAAGGGCAACGCCCACGAAGATGGTGTTGGTGTACAGCCCCTCCACCTTGTCCTTGATGGGCAGGACGGCAAAGAGGGGAAGGGTGGCCACAATGATCATCAGGATCATCCGGCCCTTGGGGGACAGACGCCCCATCTTAGCCCGCTTCTCCTTGGAGAACAGGCAGGCCACGATGCGGATAAACTCCTTGACCAGGCCCACGATGTCCTTCCAATAATAGACAAAGATGGCGATGAGGGTGCCCAGGTGGAGCAGAACGTCAAAAAACAGACCGGCCTCCTCCAATCCGAAGAAGGACTGGAACAGGGATAGGTGGCCCGAGCTGGAGATGGGCAGGAACTCCGCCACACCCTGGACCAGGCCCAAAAAGATGGAAGACAGAAATTGCAAGGCGATCACGCCTCCTTCCTACGGTTTCATCAAGATTTCGTATCAATTTGTATCCGTGTTGTACAGGGCCTTCATGCCCTTGTAGGTCATGTAGCAGTCCAGCTTGGCAGTAGTCTCGAAGGGGGCGTGCATGGACAGCACCGGCACGCCGGCGTCAATGGTGTCGATGTTGCGGTTGGCCATGTAGCAGGCCACAGTGCCGCCGCCGCCCTGGTCGGTCTTGCCCAGCTCGGCCAGCTGCCAGATCACCTGGTTCTCCGCAAAGGTTCTGCGGACTCGGGCCACCAGCTCAGCGGAGGCGTCAGACGCCCCGGACTTACCCCGGGCACCGGTGTATTTGCTGATGCACACGCCGTAGTTCAGATAGGCACTGTTGCGGGCCTCGTAGGCCTCAGCAAAGTTGGGATCGTAGGCGGCGGTCACGTCGGCGGACAGGCAAAAGGCTTTCTCATAGCAGGTCTTCAAGGGGACCTCCTGGGCGTCGCACAGGTCGCTCATAAAGGCGTCAAAGGCCCAGGACTGCATGCCGGACACACCCTCAGAGCCGATCTCCTCCTTGTCCGCCAGGACACAGATGGCGGTGATCTCGGGGGACTCAAGCTCCAGCAGGGCTTTTAAGCAGGCGTAGCTGCACACCCGGTCGTCCTGGCCGTAAGCCCCGATGACCGAGCGGTCCAGACCGATATCCACTGCCTTGGCGGCGGGAACGGCCATAAGCTCGGCGGAGAGGAAGTCCTCCTCCACCATGCCGTACTTCTCGTGGAGAATGTCCAGAATGGCGGTCTTCACCCGGTCGGTGCCCTCCTCCTTGCCGAAGGGGCGGCTGCCAATAAAGACGTTGAGCTGCTCGGCGGTGACGATATTGCCCATAGTCTTCTGGGCCTGGTCGCTGGCCAGGTGGGGCAGCAGGTCCCCCACCGTGAACTGGGGATCACCCGGGTCTTCGCCGATGCGGACAGTGACGGACTCGCCGTTCTCCAGCACCACCACGCCATGGAGAGCCAGAGGGATGGTGGTCCACTGGTACTTCTTGATGCCGCCGTAGTAGTGGGTTTTCAGGTAAGCCAGCTCCTTGTCCTCATAGAGGGGGTTCTGCTTCAGGTCCAGGCGGGGGGAGTCGATGTGGGCCGCGCCGATGACCGCTCCTTCTGCCAGGGACTTCTTGCCGATGACCGCCAGGGTCAGGGCCTTGCCCCGGTTGTTGCGATAGACCTTGTCGCCGGGCCGGAGAGCCTCCCCCCGGACCAGAGGACGGAAGCCGGCCTCCTCGGCCAGACGAATGGCGTAGTCCACGCACTCCCGCTCGGTCTTTCCCTGGTCAAGGAAGGTCTTGTATCCCTCGCAGTAGTCCCGGATGAGGGCCTCTTCCCCGTCGGCCAGGCAGTCATAGCCGTTGGTCTTCTGACGGAAGAGCTCTTTTTTCTTTTGCTGCAGTTCTGTCAGCTCTTTGTTTTCCATAGGTCAGGTTTCCTCCAAAATCCGGCGGAACAGGGCCACAGCCCGCGCAGAGAAGGTCTCCACGGTGTCCGCCTCGGTGTTATGTAAGGTATAGTCGCAGTGATCCCGGAACCAGTCGCTGGGCTTCTGGGCGTTCACCCGCATGCGGGCGTACTCCTCGGAAATCCCCTCCCGGTTCATAATGCGGCGGACCCGCAGGTCCTCCGGGGCGGTCACTGCCACGGTGCAGTCACAGTAATTGACCAACGTGCTCTCCAGCAGAGCGATGGCGTCGATGGCGGCGGCAGGCCGGCCCTGGGCCCGGGCCTCCTCGATCCGTCGGCCGGTCTCCCGGTCCACATACTTGTGGGTGATGGTATTCAGGTCCTCCAGGGCTTCCTTGTCCCGAAAGACGATGGCCCCCAGCTTCTTCCGGTCCAGGACATTGTCCTGGTACACATCGCCGAAGCGGGCAGTGAGTTCGGCCCGCATCTCCGCGTTGCTGACGGTGAGGTCGTGGTAGACCGCGTCGGCGTCGATGATGCAGCCCCCCAGGCTGGTCAGGGCGTTGAGCGCCGTGGTCTTCCCGGCTCCGGTGGGGCCGGTGATGCCGATGACTTTCATCTCAGGTCATCTCCTTTAAGAAATCTAACAGTTCCCGGCCGGGGATACCCCCCTCCCGGAGAATCTCGGGCTCCTCCCCTGTCAGGGAAACAATGGTGGACTCCACCCCCAGGTCGCAGACCCCGCCGTCCAGGACGGCTTCGATCTTGCCGTCGAAGTAATCCAGCACCGCCTGGGCGGTCTTGGGCGAGGGCAGGTCGGAGGGGTTGGCCGAGGGGGCGGCCAGAGGCTCCCCCAGGGCCCGGATGAGGGCCAGCGTCATAGGATGGTCCGGGCAGCGGACCCCCAGGGTGCTGCCGCCGCAGGTGACCGTGGGGGCCACCGCTCCCCCGTCCTCCAGAACCATGGTCAGGGGACCGGGCCAGTATTTCTCCGCCAGCCGCCAGGCGGCGGCAGGGATATTTCGGGTGTAGGCCTCCACCATCTCCATGCCGGAGACCAGGATGCTCAGGGGTTTTTCCGGGCTGCGGTGTTTCACCGCATAAATGGCCCGGACAGCGGCGTCATCCCCGGCCCGGGCAGCCAGGCCGTAGACCGTCTCCGTGGGAACCGCCACCAGTTCTCCCCTTTTCAGGGCTTCCGCGGCGGCGGGAACGTCCTCCATGGCGTATCGCCGGGTGGTTTTCTTCTCGTTCATGGGTTCATTGGCTCCTCTGCTTTTCCATGCGTTCCGCCAGGACCAGACCGTCGATGATCTCCTCCAGGTCGCCGTTCATCACCGCGTCGATCTTGTAGAGGGTCAGGCCGATCCGGTGGTCGGTGACCCGGCCCTGGGGGAAGTTATAGGTGCGGATGCG
>JAEDLP010000183.1 GCA_016295225.1 Oscillospiraceae bacterium
TGACCCCCAGCTCCAGAGCGTCCTGGGCGGTGAGCTTCAGCCGCTGGGCGGCCTCGTCGGCCCTGGCGGCGTCCTTCCAGAGAATGCTGGCGCAGCCCTCGGGGGAGATAACGGAATATACGGAATTTTCCAGCATCCACACCCGGTCGGCCACCGACAGAGCCAAAGCCCCGCCGGAGCCCCCCTCCCCGATGAGGAGGGAGATCACGGGCACGTCCAGGGTCATCATCTCCATCAGGTTCTCCCCGATGGCCTGACCCTGGCCCCGCTCCTCGGCGTCCACGCCGCAGAAGGCCCCGGAGGTGTCCACGAAGCACACCACCGGCCGGTGAAATTTCTCCGCCTGCTTCATGAGGCGCAGGGCCTTCCGGTAGCCCTCGGGATGGGGCGCACCGAAGGACCGGGCCATGCGCTCCCTGGCGCTGTGGCCCTTCTCAATGGCGATCAGGGTGACGGGAATCCCCCGCAGGTGGCCCACGCCCCCCACGATGGCCCCGTCGTCCCCGAAGCGGCGGTCTCCGTGGAGCTCCATGAAGTCGCCGCAGAGGTTTTCGATATAGTCCAGGCCGGTGGGCCGCCGGTTGGCCCGGGCCAGCTTGACCTTGTCATAGGCGGGGGTGCTCATAGGCCGCCTCCTTCCCTGTGGATGTGGAGCAGGAAGGAGAGGGTCTCCTTCTGGTCCGCCCGGGGGACGATGGCGTCCACGAAGCCGCAGTCCAGGAGGGACTCGGCCTTTTGGAAACCTTTGGGCAGGGCCTTGCGGGTGGTCTGCTCCACCACCCTGGCCCCGGCAAAGCCCACAGTGGCCCCCGGCTCGGCCAGGATGATATCTCCCTCCATGGCAAAGCTGGCGGTGACTCCGCCGGTGGTGGGGTCGGTGAGAAGGACCAGGTAGAACAGCCCCCCGTCGCTGTGGCGCTTCACCGCCCCGCTGGTCTTGGCCATCTGCATGAGGGAGAGCAGGCCCTCCTGCATCCTGGCCCCGCCGGACACCGTGCACCCCACCACCGGGAGCCGGTGTTCCAGGGCGTACTCAAAGAGGCAGGTGATCTTCTCTCCCACGGCGGTTCCCATGCTGCCCATCATGAAATAGGGGTTCATCACAAAGAGGGCGCAGGGCTCCCCGCCGATGGCGGCAGTGCCGCAGAGAACCCCCTCCTTCTCCCGGCTGGCGGTGCGGACGGTCTCCAGCTTTTCCTGATACCCGGGAAAGTCCAGGGGGTTGGCCGACTGGATGTCGGCAAACAGCTCCCGGAAGGAGCCCTTGTCGGTGAGAAAGTCGATCCTCTGCCGGGCGCTCATGCGGAAGTGATAGCCGCAGGGGCAGGTGTTGGCGTTGGCCCACAGGCGGCTCAGGGGGACGGCCTTCCGGCAGTTGGGGCAGGTCTTTTCCGGCTCGCTGGCGTCGGCCTGGAGGAGAGCCGCCGTCCGCCCCCCCTTTTCCAGTTCATTCTTGGGTTTGTAGCTGAATTTCAAAAAGGCCATCCGCCTCACCTGCCTTCCATCAGGGTCAAGTCATAGTCGCCGGACATGAAGGCCTCCCGGCCCACGATCTCCAGCTGTTCCGCGATGTTGGTGCCGATCCCCTCGATGACCAGCTCGCAGAGGGCGGCCTTCATCTTGCGGACGGCCTCCTCCCGGGTGCCGGCATAGACCACCAGCTTGCCCAGAAGGGAATCGTAATAGGGAGAGACCGTCACGCCGGTGACCAGATAGGTGTCGAACCGGACAAAGGGCCCCCCGGGAACGTGGAGCATCTCCAGCTTTCCCGGGGACGCGGCGTTGATGCGGCACTCCAGGGCGGCCCCTTTCAGGCTCACGTCCTCCTGGCCGAAGGTCAGATAGACCCCCGCCGCCGCCCGGATCTGCCACTTCACCAGGTCGATCTTGGTGAGCATCTCGGTGACCCCGTGCTCCACCTGGAGGCGGACGTTCATCTCCATGAACCAAAAATTCCCTTCCCGGTCCAGGAGAAATTCCAGGGTCCCCGCCCCCACATAGCCCACCCCGGCCACCGCCTGGGCGCACAGGGCCATGAGCTTCTCCCGCTGGGCGGGAGAGACTGCCGGGGAGGGGGATTCCTCGATGAGCTTTTGGTGCCGCCGCTGGATGGAGCAGTCCCGCTCCCCCAGACAGACCACCTTCCCGCTCTCGTCGGCCAGGATCTGGACCTCGATGTGGCGGGCCGGGTGGACGAATTTTTCCAAATAAACAGAGCCGTCCCCAAAGGCCGCTTCCCCCTCGGCCACCGCCAGAGGGAAGGCCGCG
>JAEDLP010000184.1 GCA_016295225.1 Oscillospiraceae bacterium
CGGCGGGAGGCCAGGGCCATCATGCCGAACTCGTCGCTCATGCCGAACATGGCCACCATGTTCCGGGCCACGTTGGTGGCGTCCTGGATGTCCTGGGAGGCGCCGTTGGTCATGGTGTTCATCACCACTTCCTCGGCGGCCCGGCCGCCCATGGACACGGCGATGCGGGCCATGAGCTCATCCTTGGTCCGCAGCTCGGTCTTATCCTCCTCGGGCATGAGGAGGGTGTAACCCAGGGAGCCCTGGGTGTGGGGCACAATGGTGATCTTCTGGACAGGCTCGGAGTTCTTCTGCTTGTAGGCCACTATGGCGTGGCCCACCTCGTGGTAGGCCACCAGTTTCTTTTCGAACTCGGTGAGGACGCTGCCCTTCTTCTCCGTGCCGGCGATGACCAGCTCGAAGGCGGACAGCAGATCCTGCTGGTTCACGGCCTTGCGGCCCAGGCGGACGGCCCGGAGGGCAGCCTCGTTAACCAAATTGGCCAGGTCGGCCCCCACACAGCCGGCGGTGGCCAGGGCGACCTTCCGCAGGTCCACGTCCTCCGCCAGACGGATGCGGCGGGTATGAACCTGGAGGGTGGCCAGACGGCCTGCCAGGTTGGGCCGGTCGATGGTGATGCGGCGGTCGAAACGGCCGGGCCGCAGAAGGGCCTGGTCCAGGACCTCCGGCCGGTTGGTGGCGGCCAGGAGGATGACCCCCTTGGTGGGGTCAAAGCCGTCCATCTCCGCCAGAAGCTGGTTCAGGGTCTGCTCTCGCTCGTCGTTGCCCCCCATGCGGTTGTCCCGGGACTTGCCGATGGTGTCGATCTCGTCGATGAAGACGATGCAGGGGGCCACCTTGCTGGCCTCTTTGAAGAGATCCCGGACACGGGAGGCGCCCACGCCCACGAACATCTCCACAAAGTCCGAACCGGAGATGGAGAAGAAGGGGACGTTGGCCTCGCCGGCCACAGCCTTGGCCAGCAGGGTCTTGCCGGTGCCGGGAGGGCCCACCAACAGCGCGCCCTTGGGGAGCTTCGCGCCGATCTCGGTGTATTTGCTGGGGTTGTGGAGGAAATCGATGATCTCCACCAGGGATTCCTTGGCCTCATCCTGACCGGCCACGTCGGCGAAGGTGACGCCGGTGGTTTTTTCCATGTAGACCTTGGCGTTGGACTTGCCCACGCCGCCAAGACCGCCCATGCCGCCCATGCGGCGCATGAGGAAGATGAGCAGACCCACCATGAGAACCATGGGGACCAAATAACTCAGCAGCAGGCTCATGAGATAGGAGGATTCCTCCTGCATCTCCGAGTAGAACTTCACGTCATGCTCTTTCAGCAGGGGGATGAGCTCGGTGTCCTCAGCGGGGATGGCTGCGGTGACATAGGTGGTGGCGCCGCCCTCCTCCATCTGCTTGGCCAGGACCTGGGCCAGATCCTGGCTGTCCGCCCCCTGGGGCATATCTTCCTTCAGGTAGAAGGTGTATTTGTTGCTGGACAGCTCCACGGTGGCCACTTTGTCCTCCTCGATCATCTGGATGAACGCAGAATAGGGGACCTCCTGGGTGCCGACGTTGGAGATCTTTGCGGCCAGGAAGTTAAAGAAGATGACGATGGCCACCGCCCAAAGGATCGCACCTACGATGCCGCGCTTTTTGGGCGGCTGGGGGCCGCCGCCTTTGTTGCCGTTGTTTTGATTGGGATTCAATGCATCTGCCCTCCTGTTCCGGGTGATGACACACTCCGGTTCTGGTTTATGTCGTTCGGGAAGAAGATATGTGTTGCCCTGCGGGAAGGGAACTTTTTCCTTTTACGCAGGCTCTATGCTATCATATTTCCCCTTGATTTTCAAGGAACGGACTTTGTCCGTGGTGTAAAGTTTCTGTGAATGGGATAGGGATTCGGTCCAGGATACACAAGGAACCCCCGAGGCGCTGCCTCGGGGGTTCCTTGTGTCACTTGGGATCATACATCTTAGGTTCGCATTCCAAAAGTCCTCAGCACAGCTTGGCACCGGCGGGGATGGCGTCATCCACCATGAGCAGGTTCAGCTTCTCCTCACCGTTCTCCTTGTGGACGGCGGACAGCAGCATGCCGCAGGACTCCAGGCCCATCATCTTTCTGGGGGGCAGGTTGACGATGGCCACCAGGGACTTGCCGACCAGGTCCTCGGGCTTGTAGAACATGGCGATGCCGGAGAGGATCTGGCGGTCGGTGCCGGTGCCGTCGTCCAGGGTGAACTTCAGCAGCTTCTTGGACTTCTT
>JAEDLP010000185.1 GCA_016295225.1 Oscillospiraceae bacterium
ACCCGGGCGGCCAGGAGAACGGCGTCTCCGATATGCTTCTGCTCCAGGCGGACGGGCACGGCCACCCGCTTCAAATGCATCCCGATGAGGGTGCCGCCGATGTCCAGGCCGGCGTCGGCCCGGATCTCCTCCACGGCCACGGGGTCCTCGAAGGTATGGTATGCGGCGGTGGCAAAGGAGCTGCCGGCCTTGGGCTGGGGCACCACGTTGCAGATCTCCGCAAAGGGGACGGCGGCCCGCTCCACGATGATGGCCCGGTTGAGATGCTCGCAGCACTGGGCGGCCAGGTAAATGCCCTTGGGGGCCAGGACGTCGTTCAACCCATCGAAAATGGCCTGGCCGATCTCCGGGCTGGAATGGCTGCCCACCTTATGTCCGGCCACTTCGCTGGTGGAGCAGCCCACCACAAGGATCTGACCTTTCCGGAGCTTTGCCGCCTCACAGATCTGTTCCGCAGCCCCACGGGCTTCGTTACGCACTTGATCCAACATATCTCAATACACCTCGATGTCTCTTCCGTATTTACTGGCAGGGCCTACTTCCCCACATACCCTATTGTACCCAAGGTTTTCCTCTTTTCCATACCCAAACCGGGATTATTTTTGATGGTCAGTTTTTCTCCTGCCGGCTGGTCCTGCGCTTGGCCTCCAGTCTTCTTCGGTGGTGGAGCCGGATGCTCAGAATTAGGCGGACGATCTCGGAGCCAATGACGATACCGCCGGCAATCCCCACAGCCACCAGGGCGGTCTCCCGGCCCTTCTGGACGAACTGATCCAGGTTGCCGGAGACAATGCCGCTCATGGCGTAATACAACGCGCCGCCAGGCAGGAGGGGCACGATGCCGGGGATCAGGAACACGTTGGCCGGGGCCTTCCGAATCCGGGCCATGGCCTCCGACCAGAGGCAGATCACCGCCGACGCCACCAGGGAGCTGAGAAACACGCTGGCGCAGATCTCCCTGACCGCTAGGTAGCACAGCCAGGACAGCGCGCCGCCCAGGGAGGCCGTAATCAGGTGCTGTCTCCGCACCTGGAAGAACAGGGCGAAGCCCAGGGTGCCCAGGCCCGCGCAAATAATCTGGATGACAGCTTCTCTCACAGTGCGCCACCTCCCACCATCAGGGCCACGGCGTAGCCCACGGCAATGGCGCCCGCGCCCAGCAGGGCTTCCGTCATCCGGTAAATGCCGGTGAGGATATCGGAATAAAAGAGTTCCCGGACGCCGTTCACCAGGGCCAGTCCCGGGATAAAGAGCATCACGTCACCGATCATAATCATGTCCAGGTGGACCCCCAGGCCCAGCCCCGCCCAGATGCGGGCCAGGACGCCGGAGACAAAGCAGGCCACCACCGTATAGATGATGCGGTGCTGGTGGTGAGCCCGGCGGATCTGATCCATGCCGTAGATCACCGCGGCAATGACCGCCGCCGTGAGGCCGTCCAGCAGCGTGCCGCCAAAAAACACGGCAAAGGCGCCGGCACCCAGCAGATACCCCGCCAGCTCCCGCCAGGACCACCGGGGCCCGGAGGGCGGCAGACACAGCGGCAGGTCGTCAATGGCCGGGGTCTGGTCACAGATGGCCCGGGCGGAGGCGTTGATCAGCTCCAGCCGCTGGAGATCGGTCCCCGTCTTGTCCGGCAGAATCATGCAGGTGCTGGTGTAGTGGGAGCCGTCGGGGGCTTTCACCGTCACCGCCGCCTGGGTGGCAATGGTATGAGCGTCCAGAACCTCCAAGCCATAGGCCCGGAAGATGCGGGCCATGGTGTTCTCCGCCCGCCAGGCTTCCGCGCCGCACTCCATCATCTGACGGCCCAGGTTCAAAGTATATTCCACGAGGGATTCGCATTCTGTGCGAGTCATGCCTCTCCTCCTTTCATTGTAAGCAAAGGGTTTCAGGATAGCACATCTTAAACCAAACCCACCGGAAACACAAGAGGAAAAGGACACAGAAAAGCCCGTCTCAGGCCCACGTTTTTCATACAAATTCGCAGAGGCAAGCCAGACGTTGACCTTTTCCCGAAAATACGCTAAAATAATGGTAAACACAACTCCCCCCAACCAAAGGAGGTAGCTCTATGTGGGACCGAATTACGTTTAAAGCCACCGGCAAGGCCAATTTCAAGGCAAACTATTGGCCCTTTGTGGCGGTGTCCGTGCTGTATGCCCTGCTCTTCGGGAATCTGCTCACGCTGAATTTCAACAACAGCAGCAGGGAACTCAGCGACCTCATCT
>JAEDLP010000186.1 GCA_016295225.1 Oscillospiraceae bacterium
GCCATACTCCAGCGCGGTGACGTAGTCGTAGTCTACCTGGGCCTTGGAGTTGGGATCCAGAGCCAGACGGTCGGCAACCTGCTTTTCAAACCGGGCCTTCTGGTCGATGGGATCGTTCAGCTCGGAGAAGGCGTTACCAAACTCGGTGGCGTTGATGAAGTATTCAAACCGCTCGGTAAAGGCGGGGTCGCCGGGCTTCCGCTTTGCCAGGGGGCTGTTTTCCACGGGATAGTCATAGATGAAGGTGGGCTGGATCAGGTTCTCTTCCACGAAGGCATCAAAGAACTCCGCCAGAATCGCGCCCTTGGTGGGAATCTCCGGCAGCTCCACCTTGTGTGCCTTGGCCTGGGCAATCGCCTCTTCATCGGTCTGGATGGCGGCGAAGTCCACGCCGGAGTACTTCTTGACGGCCTCGATCATGGTCATCCGCTCCCAGTGACTCAGATCGATGTCCTTGCCCTGATACTGGATCTGCAGGGTGCCGCAGACCTTCTGGGCCACGGTCTTCATCATCTCCTCCACCAGATCCATCATGCCGTGGAAATCGGTGTAGGCCTGGTACAGCTCAATGGAGGTAAACTCCGGGTTGTGGGTGGGATCCATTCCCTCGTTCCGGAAGATACGGCCAACCTCGTACACCCGATCCATGCCGCCGACGATCAGCCGCTTCAGGTACAGCTCCGTCTCAATGCGCAACACCATGTCGATGTCCAGGGTGTTGTGGTGGGTGTAGAAGGGACGGGCGGAGGCGCCGATCTCAAAGGGGGTCAGGATGGGGGTATCCACCTCCAGGAAGCCCTTGCTGTCCAGGAAATGGCGCAGCTCCCGGAGGATGAGGCTCCGCTTGACGAAGGTATCCTTCACCTCGGGATTCACAATCAGGTCAACATAACGCTGACGATACCGGGTCTCCCGGTCGGTCAGGCCGTGGAACTTTTCGGGCAGGGGCAGCAAACTCTTACTCAGCAGGGTGGCCTCGTGGACCCGCAGGGAGATCTCTCCCCGCTCGGTTTTGAACACATCGCCCTTCACGCCCACGATGTCGCCGATGTCGTTTTTCTTGAAGCGCTGGAAGTCCGCTTCCTCCATGGCGTCAAAGCGCACATAGAGCTGAATTCTTCCGGTGTTGTCCTGCAGGTCGCAGAAGCTCACCTTGCCCATGCCCCGCTTGCTCATCAGGCGGCCTGCCAGGGTGACGGTCTTCCCCTCCAGGGCATCAAAGTTTTCCTTGATCTCCCTGGCGGAGGAGGTGACCTCAAACTTGGTCTGCACAAAGGGATCCAGACCCTCGGCCCGGAGGGCTTCCAGCTTTTCCCGCCGGACCTTTACCTGGTCGGACAGGGGCATTTCTGCCTGGGGTACAAACTTGGCCATGGCTCAGCCCTCACGGGAGACGCTGATGACCTTCATGGTGTAGGAACCGGCAGGCGCGTTGACGGTGAAGGTCTCACCGGCAGCCTTGCCCACAACGCCCCGGCCGAAGGGGGAATCATCAGACAGCTTGTTTTCCATGGGGTTGGCTTCCTGAGAACCGGTGATGCGGTACTCAATCCGCTGGCCCTGCTCGTTTTCCACCACCACGGTGCAGCCCAGGCCCACACGGCCGGTGGCCTCGTTCTCATCCTCGATGATCACGGCATGGGACAGGATGTCCTCAATTTCCGCAATGCGGCCGTAGAGCTTGCCCTGCTCGTTTTTGGCGGCATCGTATTCGGAGTTTTCGGACAGGTCGCCGTAGGAGCGGGCTTCCGCGATCATGGCGGCAACCTCCCGCTCCCGGGTGGTCTTCAGATAGTTCAGTTCCTTTTCCAGGTCGGCAAGACGCAGGCTGGTAATCTTGTATTCTTTGGCCATATTCAAAATCCTTTCTCAGATAAAATATCCATAGCTCCGAATATTATAGTGGAATTCTACCCGGTAGTCAAGAAAAATCCGGCCAATTCCGAAAAAACATCCTTCATCCTGCGTTGTGATGAAAGGCGGTCGTTCCTTTTGCGCCGCGGGGCGTGGTTCCCGCAATATCCAATTTTGAAATCCGCCGCACCAAAAACGGCGCGGACAAAACGCCGCGCCGTTTTTCCGAATATGGTCAGGATCCCATCCGTTTCAAAAGCTCCTGATATATCTCCTCCGTCTGTGCCGGGTCTTTGCCGCTGAGTACCACGGTGGAGCCGTCCTTCATGGTAAGGACGATGGCGC
>JAEDLP010000187.1 GCA_016295225.1 Oscillospiraceae bacterium
CCGCTGGTCAGGTCACTGATGATGACGCCGTTGCTGCGGGAGGAAGAGGAATGGATATGCTGACCATTGCCGATATAGATGCCCACGTGGGAGCAGGCCTTGCCGGCGTTGCGGCTGGGATCGTTGAAGAGCACCAGATCGCCGGGCTGCAGCTCGGAAATGGAGTAGACCCTGGTGCCGATGCCGCTCTGCCACTGGCCGGTAGCGGTGTGGGGCAGGGAGTAGCCAAACTGCTTGTAGATATACATGGTGAAGCCGGAGCAGTCAAAGCCGCTGGGGGAAGCGCCGCCGTAAACATAGCGGGTGCCCAGGAACTGCTTGGCGGTCTCCACAATGGAATTGCCGGTAGCGGAGGTAGCGGTGGCGGTATTGGAAGCGGTCAGATCCAGGAAATCACTGCGGATATAGCCTTCCGTGCCGTATTTGCAGGTGACATCATACCAGCCGTCTTCGAAGCCGTTGACGGTGACGATGGTGCCGCTGTTCACGCTGGCCAGGACCTCGGATTCCGTGGAGGGGCCGGAGCGAACGTTGATGCCGTCGCCATTGGCGCGGCCATAGGTGGTGAAGATGTTGTCCTGATCAATGACCAGGTAGTCGGCGGAGACATAGCCGGTCTTGCCGTTGTAAGCGATCCGGTACCAACCGTCGATGCTGTTGTCCAGCACGGCCACAGCCACACCCTTGTCCAGGGTGGTGACAATAGAGGCAGAAGTGGAGGGCTCTTCCCGAAGTCTCAGAGAGGAGCCGGTGGTGGCGCCCACGGCAACGGCCTGTTCAGACTCAGCCGCCGCAGCAAAGCCCGCCAGCAACAGTACCGTAATGGCGGAGAGCAGGAGCACGCGGGTCATCTTACCTGCGAAGTGTGTCATGGGTGTACATCCTTTCGTTGATCTTTGGCGGCTTACTTCTCTTTCAGAGCCCGCTCCAGCCAGATGGCGGCAATGTCCATCGCGGCGTAGAGGCTGTCCTTTTCGCTCTTTTTCACCACGCGGTCACGGGATTTCAGGTCGGGGTCCGTCAGCTGCAGCTGAATGGAGACCTTGGTGGCCACGTCCAGGTCCTGGTCCTTTTTGGTCTCCAGAATCTGCATCATGATGATATATTTCTCGGCCATCGTTCCGTAATAGATCAGATTGTCGATCCGGCGGAGAGGGTGGCCCTTGTACATAAGGCCTTCCGCTTTCGCGGTCTTGGGTTCTGCCATGGAAACACTCCTTTGAAAAATTGTAACCAAATTGTAACACATTTTTTCCGGATTGTCAACATTCCCGGAAAAGAGGTGGGAAAGGCAATTTATACCAAGGCTGAAGTGCAAAAAAAGCCCCCGGGGACCGTGGCCCTCGGGGGGGAAAAGTCCTTATTGTCCCAGATACCGGCGGACCAGGACCTGCAGCAGCTCGTCGCGGTCGATCTTGCGGATCAGGGTTCGGGCGTTGTTGTGGTTGGTGATATAGGTGGGGTCCTCGGAAAGGATGTAGCCCACGATCTGGTTGATGGGGTTGTAGCCTTTCTCCTCCAATGCCTGATAGACGGTGGTGAGGATCTGATGGATCTCCGCATCCTTGTCCATGGCAATTTTAAACTTCCTGGTATAGTTATCCATGTTGTCCATACAGACACCACCTTTCCTCAATATTAATTAGTATACTCGCTTTTTGAGAAACTGTAAAGCCCTTGGCTGAGAAAAATGCGAAAGATTTTTACTGGGCTGAGCCAACGGTGATCGCAGGCTCAGCCCAGTACAGTTTTTCTTTAACGCAGGACAGCGCCCAGCTGGGAGGCCAACAGGTCAAGGATGCTTTTCACATCCTCATCAGCCTCCTGGGCGGTCAGGTTGCGGTCGTCGGCCCGGAGGGTCAGGTTGAAGGCCACGCTCTTCTTGCCCTCGGGGATACCGGTGCCGGTGTAGATGTCGAACAGAGCCACATCTTTCAGCAGGCCCTTGGCACCGCGGCGGATGCAGTCCTCCAGGGCGCCCACGGTGACGGCCTTGTCACAGACCACGGCGATATCCCGGGTGACGGCGGGGAACTTGGGCAGGGGCTGGTAGACGGGGTCCTCGCCGCGGGCGGCGAACAGGGCGTTGAAGTCCAGCTCCGCGCAGTAGAAGTCCGCGTCCACGCCGTAGTTCCGGGCCACCAGGGGATGGATCTGGCCGAACACGCCGATGCGGGTGTCGCCGCACCAGACG
>JAEDLP010000188.1 GCA_016295225.1 Oscillospiraceae bacterium
AAGGTGGCCAGCGCCCTGGAGCGGATGCAGATCGGCGAGTACGCCAAGCGCTATCCCACCGAGCTGTCCGGCGGTCAGCAGCAGCGTGTTGCCATCGCCCGCGCCATCGTGTCCGAGCCCCGTCTGCTGCTGCTGGACGAGCCCCTGTCCAACCTGGACGCCAAGCTCCGGGTGGATATGCGGGCCGAGCTGAAGCGGCTGCACCACGAGACCGGCACCACCATCATCTACGTGACCCACGACCAGGTGGAGGCCCTGACCATGTCCACCAAGATCGCCCTGTTCCGCAAGGGCGAGCTGGTCCAGGTGGCGCCCCCCCTGGAGCTGTACGACAACCCCTGCAACCTCTATACCGCCGACTTCATCGGCAACCCCAGCATCAACTTCGTCAAGGGCACCGCTACGGTGGACGCCGCCGGCATGACCACTGAGAGCTCCGTGGGCCAGCTCACCTTTGAGCGGGCGGACATGACCCCCGATGTGCCCCAGAGCGGCAAGCTGGATGTGACCCTGGGCATCCGCCCCGAGCAGCTGAGCATCACCCGCACCCCCGACGACCAGCACCGCATCGAGGGCCATGTGTACTCCGGCATGCCCGCCGGTTCCGAGACCCTGGTCACCGTCCGGGTGGGCGGCGACATGCTGACCGTCAAGGAGCTGGGCTCCACCCACTACAACAGTGACGAAACCGTCTATCTGGGCTTCAACCCCAAGAAGATCAACGTGTTCGACACCAACACCGAGAACCTCATCAAGTACTGCGTCTGAGATCGTATCCCCTGCGGCGGATGCCGCACGAAATAAAAAGGAAGAAATCAAGGAGGAAAAGGAAATGTTCAAGCACAAGAACTGGCTGGCCGCCCTCATGGCCGTGGTCATGCTTCTCAGCCTGACCGCCTGCGGCGGCAAGAAGACCGAGGAAAAGCCCGCCGAGACCCCCGCTCAGTCCGAGCAGCCCGCCGAGACCCCCGCTGAGTCCGATCTGACCGAGTGGGAGCAGATGTCCGGCATCTACAACACCGACGAGACCGACGAGGAACTGTATCAGAAGGCCCTGGAGGAGGGCGCTACCGTGACCCTGTACTCCATCTCCTCCCGCTGCACCAAGGTCGAGGCCGCCTTTGAGGAAAAGTATCCCGGTATCGACTGTGTCCCCTTCGACATCTCCACCAACGAGCTGCTGGAGAAGGTCACCCGTGAGTACGACGCCGGCCAGCACGTGGCTGACGTGGTCCACATCAAGGACCAGGATGGATCCATGTACATCGAGTACGTCCAGGGCGGCAAGTTCTATAACTTCCAGCCCGCCGACATCTTCTCCCACATTGACCCCCAGTACACCGCTACCGCCACTCCCCTGTACATTGAGCTGACTCAGCTGTTCTACAACACCGAGGCTTATCCCGACGGTTCTCCCATCACCAACATCTGGCAGCTGACCGAGCCCCAGTGGAAGGGCAAGATCATGATGCAGAATCCTCTGGACAACCTGTCCTGGGGCTCCTGGATCACCGGCTTCTGCGTGGGTGAGGAGCCCGACCGTCTGGCCGAGGCTTACAAGAACCTGTACGGCGAAGAGCTGAAGCTGTCCGACGGCTGCGAGAACGCCGGCTTTGAGTTCCTGAAGCGCCTGCACGCCAACGAGCCCATCTTCACCTCCTCCTCTGACGAGATCGCCGAGTCCGTCGGCACTCCCGGCCAGAAGGATCCCCCGGTTGGCTTCTGCGCCTCCTCCAAGCTGCGCAAGGCCGAGGATAACGGCTGGGTCTTCGCTCCCGTGAATCTGGAGCCCGACACCGGTATCCCCGCTGTCAACACCCTGTACATCGTGGAAGGCTGCGAGCATCCCGCCGCTGCCAAGCTGCTGGTCCGCTTCATGATGGGCGGCATCGACGGCGACACCTCCGGCTACAAGCCCTTCAACACCCTGGGCGGCTGGCCTGTCCGTGACGATATCGAGCCCGCCAAGGGTTCCACTCCCTATTCCGAGATCAACGTGGCTCCCTTCGACGCCAACGAGATCTATGTGAACTACAACACCGTGCGCGACTTCTGGCAGATGCTGGGCTGAGTTTTTCAGTCTGACTGACATGTAAGCCACCAAGCGGCGGGCGGATTCCCGCCCGCCGCTTTCCCCTTGCTTCCCCTCTATGATCTGCCGCTCACAAGGAGCCTGTTATGAGTTTTTTT
>JAEDLP010000189.1 GCA_016295225.1 Oscillospiraceae bacterium
ATCTGACGTCAAGATCGAGAATACCGGCAATACAGATGCGTATATCCGGGCCGCAATCGTTGTTACCTGGCAGAATGCTAGTAGTGGAAATGTGCTTGGAAAAGCGCCTGTATTAGGCAGTGATTACACCTTGCAACTGGCCACTGATACTGGATGGGATATAACAACTTCAGATGGGTATTATTACTATGCAACAGCGGTTTCGGCCAATAACAGTACAGGTATATTGATTAATGAATGTAAAGTGTTGAAGTCCGCACCTGCTGAGGGCTACACCCTTTGCGTGGAAGTTCTCGCAGATGCTATTCAAGCCACGCCAATCAATGCTGTGAAGGATGCCTGGGGCGTCACCGTTGATGCTAACGGCAATATCAGTAAGTGAGGAGGTGAACGGTCATGAAAAGAATCAAGCTTCGCACACTGGTGGCCGTTTGCCTGGCCATCGCCCTGCTGGGCGGCGCCCTGACGGTGTTTTCCCTGGCCCAGGGCAATGTGTCCACCGTCACCTATGACCACAAGGCCAAACAGTTTACGTTTGACAAGACCCCTTATACTGTGGGCAACGACAGCCGCCAGTATCCCGACCTGTTTACCGACCTTAAGGAGCTGATGCCCGGCGATACCGTCACCCAGGACATCACCGTCCAGACGCAAAATGTCTCCGGCGGCACCGTCTATATCTACCTGCGCACCGACCCCGACAACAAGGGCGACATCACCGAGGCAGAGCAGGCGGATTATCAGCAGCTGCTGAAAAGCGATGAGGTCAGCCTGACCGTCAGAAAGGACGGCGCCGTCCTGTCCGGCGGCGACCTGGACAAGGGCGTGCTGCTGGGCAAGTTCCGGGGCGGCGACAAGGCCAAGCTGGAAGTGGCCCTGTCCATCGACAAAGAGGCCGGCAACGAACTGCAGGGCCTGCAGGCGGGCATCGGCTGGGTCTTTACCGCCGAATACCATCAGGATCCCATCAAGCCGGTGGGTCCCTCCAAGCCCGCGCTGGACATGGGCGACCACTACGCTTATATCGTGGGCTACCCCGACGGCCTGGTGCATCCCGAGCGGCAGATCACCCGCGGCGAGACGGCCACCATCTTCTTCCGGATGCTCACCGAGGAGAGCCGTCAGGAATTCTGGTCCCAGGTCAATCCCTATTATGACGTGACGCCGGAGGATTGGTTCAACAACGCCATCTCCACCCTGACCTATGCGGGCATCCTCAACGGCTATCCCGACGGCACCTTCCGGCCCGAGGCCAACATCACCCGCGCCGAGTTCGCCGCCATGGCGGTGCGCTTCTTCGAGGGTGACGGAGAGGAGCCGGCAGGCGACGCCTTCCCGGATATCCGGAAGCACTGGGCTAATGCGGAGATCAACCTGGCCTATGCCAAGGGCATCATCGAGGGTTATCCCGACGGCACCTTCCGGCCCGATCAGCAGATCACCCGCGCTGAGGCGGTCACCATCGTCAACCGGGTGCTGGAGCGGTATCCCCACAAGGACCATCTGCTGGAGGACATGATCCGGTGGCCCGACAACCTGGACACGGATGCCTGGTATTATGCGGATGTGCAGGAAGCCACCAACTCCCACAGCTTTGACATGCTGCGGGATGAGGAGGACGAACCCTATGAGGTCTGGACCGAGCTGCTGCCTGTCCGCGACTGGACCGCTCTGGAGCGGGAATGGTCGGAGTACGATTCCTCCCGCAATCCCGGCGAGGTGGTTTCCTCCAAGGACGCTGCACTGTTCAAGGACTGAGCAGGACAAAAAAAGATTACAAAAGGCCGCCCATGGAATGTATATCATCCATGGGCGGATCTTATATCCTTGCTTGGAGAAACATTTTTCTAAAAAGACATATTAGACTCGATACTTCCGTGGGTTGAGCGTTACACGCTTTCACGGAAATGACTGTACTTGGTAAAATGGGGTGGCATCTGACATAACCAGTCCCGCCTGCCCGAAACAATCCTCAAAATTCGTAAAAAATGCAATCTTTTTCATGTAAGGCAATCCAAGCCACAACAAACAAAGACGCTGTCTGGCAAGTAAATGTTAGCCAAACAGCGTCTTTCGTTATTTCTCACTTTCCGTGAGAATGAGTGGTGGAGGTGAGGGGAGTCGAACCCCTGTCCGAAAACCCATCCACAAGTCCTTC
>JAEDLP010000053.1 GCA_016295225.1 Oscillospiraceae bacterium
AAGCGCGTGGACTACTCCGGCCGTTCCGTTATCGTGGTCGGCCCCGAGCTGAAGATCTACCAGTGCGGCCTGCCCAAGGAAATGGCCATCGAGCTCTTCCGCCCCTTCGTGATGAAGAAGCTGGTGGAGGACGGCTTGGCCAACAACATCAAGTCCGCCAAGAAGATGGTGGACCGGGGCCGCGCCGAGGTCTGGGATGCCCTGGACTTCATCATCAAGGAGCACCCCGTCATGCTCAACCGTGCGCCTACCCTGCACCGTCTGGGCATCCAGGCCTTCGAACCCGTCCTGGTGGAAGGCCGCGCCATTAAGCTCCACCCCCTGGTCTGTACCGCATTCAACGCCGACTTCGACGGCGACCAGATGGCCGTCCACGTGCCTCTGTCCGCAGAGGCCCAGGCGGAAGCCCGTATCCTGATGCTCTCCGCCAACAACCTGCTCCGTCCCCAGGACGGCGCTCCCGTGGCCGTGCCCACGCAGGATATGATTCTGGGTTCCTACTACCTGACCTACGAGAAGGACTTGCTGCCCGATCCCGCCTTCATCTATGACTCCGTGGCCGACGCCGTGGCTGCTCTGGACGCCGGGACCATCGCCGAGAGCGACCACATCTGGGTGGAGACCCCCGGCCGCATCCTGCCCACCTCCGGCTATGAGGTTCGCCGTGTGTTCGGCACCGACGAGCAGCCCGCGGAAGTCCTCCACGCCTTCTCCAGTCCCGACGAGGCCCTGCTGGCCTATGACGAGGGCGAACTGGACCTCCACGTGCCCATCATGGTCCGCATGACTGCCGAGGTGGAGGGCGAGACCCGCACCAAGCTGGTCCGCACCACTGTGGGCCGCCTGATCTTCAATGACGGCATCCCCCAGGACCTGGGCTTTGTGGACCGGACCGATCCCGACCACCTCTTCGAGCCCGAGATCAACTTCGTCTGCGGCAAGAAGCAGCTGTCCAAGATCATCGACAAGTGTATTACCGCCCACGGCTTTACCAAGTCCGCCGAAGTCCTGGATATCATCAAGGCCCGTGGCTACCACTACTCTACCGTGGGCTCCCTGACCGTCTCCATCTATGATATGACCGTCCCCCAGAAGAAGTATCCCCTCATCCGGGAGACCGAGAAGGAGATCGTCAAGATCGAGCGTCAGTTCAAGCGCGGCTTCCTGACCAACGACGAGCGCTATCGTCTGGTGGTCAAGGCCTGGGAGCAGACCACCAAGGACATCACCGACGCCCTGCAGGAGGGCTTGGACCGGTACAATCCTATCTTCATGATGGCCGACTCCGGCGCCCGTGGTTCTATGGCTCAGATCCGTCAGCTGGCCGGCATGCGCGGCCTGATGGCCGACACCTCCGGCCGCACCATCGAGATCCCCATCAAGGCAAACTTCCGTGAAGGTCTGTCCGTCCTGGAGTACTTCATCTCCTCCAGAGGTGCACGTAAGGGCATGGCCGATACCGCTCTGCGTACCGCCGACTCCGGTTACCTGACCCGCCGTCTGGTTGACGTGTCCCAGGAGGTCATCATCCGGGAGAAGGACTGCGGCGTGGAAGAGGGCATCGACGTAAGCGAGATCAGCGAGAATTCCCAGGTCATCGAGACCTTTGCCGAGCGTCTCAAGGGCCGCTATCCCGTCCACGACGTGGTGGACCCCGCCACCGGCGAGCTCCTTTTCTCCAAGGATCACATGTTGACCATGGCCGACGCCAAGGTCCTGGAGGAGCACGGCATCACCAACCTGAAGATCCGTTCCGTCCTGACCTGCCGCGCCCGCACCGGCGTCTGCGCCAAGTGCTACGGCATCAACCTGGCCATCGGCGAGCCTGTGGGCGAGGGCGAGGCTGTCGGTATCATCGCCGCGCAGTCCATCGGTGAGCCCGGTACCCAGCTGACCATGCGTACCTTCCACACCGGCGGCGTCGCCGGCGGCGATATTACCCAGGGTCTTCCCCGTGTCGAAGAACTGTTCGAGGCCCGGAAGCCCAAGAAGATGGCCCAGCTGGCCGAGATCAGCGGCCGCGTGACCATGGAGGAGAGCAAGCGTGCCACCATCTGCAACGTTACCATCACCGGCGACGACGGCGAAGTGGTCACCTACGCTCTGCCCTACAGCGCAGGCATCCGCTGCAAGGACGGCGAACGGGTGACCAAGGGCGACCAGCTCACCGAGGGCGCTCTGTCTCCCCACGAGGTCCTGCGGATTCGCGGCGTGGACGCCGTCCACGACTACCTGATCCGCGAGGTTCAGAAGCCCTACCGTCAGCAGGGCGTTGACATCAACGATAAGCACATCGAAATCATCGTCCGCCAGATGATGCGAAAGGTCCGTGTGGAGGACCCCGGCGACTCCAAGCTCCTCTCCGGCGCCACCATCGAGCTCATCGAGTATCTGGACGCCAAGGCGGAGGTCCAGGCCCGTATCGACGCAGGCGAGAAGCGGGAGGACGGCAGCGAGCTGGTCATCCCCACCGCAACCACCCTGCTCATGGGTATTACGAAGGCCTCTCTGGCCACCGACTCCTTCCTGTCTGCCGCCTCCTTCCAGGAGACCACCAAGGTCCTGACCGAGGCTGCCATCAAGGGTAAGGTGGATCACCTGATCGGCCTGAAGGAGAACGTCATCATCGGTAAGCTCATCCCCGCAGGCTCCGGTCTTGCCATGTATCGCCAGGTGAACCCCAGAGAAGAGGGGACCAGCCAGGACGAAGAGAGCAAGGGCAATGCCTATGCAGCTGTGGCCGCCGCCGTCAACGACCTGCAGGAGCAGGAAGGAGACGAAGAGGTGGTCATGGACATGGACTTTGAGGAAGGCGGCATGTCCATCGAGGAAGATGAAGTTGTCTCCATCTCCTTCGACGACTAAGCCCTGAACTTTTTAAACGAAACGGCTGCGGAGCTTCCGCAGCCGTTTTGACATTTTTCTCTCTGTGTAGGAAACCTATGGGAAATTTATAAAATCACTACTTTTTCTAAGGGAAATCTGCTATAATAAAACAAATTGAAACCAAATCATGAGATGGAGGGATTCCATGGATCGCTTCGGATCGCTCCGAGAAAAATTACAAGCGGCTCTGCCTCAGCTGGAGCTGCGTCAACAAGAACCCATGAGCCGCCACACCTCCTTCAAGGTGGGCGGTCCCGCAGCCCTCATGGCCTGCCCCAAGAGCCAGGAGGAGCTGTCCGTCATTTTGAAGCTGGCCAGGGAGGATGGAATCCGGCCCTTTTTCCTGGGCAAAGGGTCCAACCTGCTGGTGTCGGATCAGGGCGTGGACGAATTTGTCATCAAGATCGCCGGCGGCCTCACCCAGCTGGTCCTGGAGGGGGAGACCATCCTCTCAGTGGGGGCGGGGGTGACTCTGGCCCAAGCGGCCATTTTTGCGGCGGACCACGGTCTCACGGGCCTGGAGTTTGCCCACGGCATCCCCGGCACCATGGGCGGCGGCGTCTTTATGAATGCCGGAGCCTATGACGGGGAACTGGTTCAGGTGATCCTCTCTGTGGATTGTCTGGACGAGGAAGGCGGTCTCCACCGACTGGAGAAGGACCAGCTGGAGCTGGGCTACCGCTGCAGCGTGTTTTCCAGGCTGCCCTGGCTCATCACCGGGGCGCGGCTGCAGCTGGAAAAGGGCGACCAGGGAGAGATCCGGGCGAAGATGGCCGACCTGGCCCAGCGCCGCCGGTCCAAGCAGCCCCTGGAGTATCCCAGCGCCGGCAGCACCTTCAAGCGTCCCACAGGCTACTTTGCCGGAGGACTGATTGAGCAGTGCGGCCTGAAGGGCCGGTCCGTGGGCGGCGCTCAGGTGTCGGAAAAGCACGCGGGCTTTGTCATCAACACAGGAAACGCCACCTGCCAGGATATCCTGGATCTAATCCGTCTGGTGCGGAAAACCGTCCTGGAGGAGACCGGGGTGGAACTGGAGCCGGAGGTTCGGATGCTGGGCGTCCATCTCGACCATTGAAATTAGCAAAGGAGAACCATGATGAACGATCGTTTTTTTGTTCTGATGCAGGCCATGAGCGGCAATGACCGCCATGAGACCACCTTCAAGCACTACAACTCCCTGGAAGAGGCGGAGGCCATGGTCCAAGGATGGATGTCCCGATATATGGCTGTGGACTGCATCCCCTATGACCAGGTGGAGAAGGTCAAGGCGGAGAACGGCGGCCACATGCCCGAGGGTATGTTCGCCTGCCCCGAGGTCAAGGAGCCCAAGGACCTGATGAAGTACAACGGCTACTATAACCTGGGCGGCCTGGGCCTGATCTTCCACGTGTTCCTCACGGTGGTGGATGACGAGGAGAGCGCCATTCAGTTCCGGGGCTGCATGAACCGGGAGTACCGCATTGATGTGGAGTACAGTAAGCGGGCCGATGAGATGCTGGAGCATATCAACACCCTGGTGAAGTCCTTTGAGGACCCCTCCATCGACATCACCGAGGCAGAGGCCGCCATTGAGGAGTTCTGGAAGCGGGACGGCTTCAACCCCTTTGAGGCCCCCGACGAATACTACGAGATCCCCGACGCCAGCGACCAGTATATCCTCTCCAAGGCAGACACCAACTGGGTGGATTGGATGTAACAGAAAAAAGAAGAGGGAAACGAAACCGCCCGCCGGATGTCCGGCGGGCGGTTTGCACGAGGATCAGGCGGCGGTGGGCCGCTTTTTTGCTTTGCTGTGGATGAGACCGATGACCAGGCCGATGAGGGCCGGGCAGATCCACCCGAATCCCAGGGAGAAGAAGGGGAGAATCTCCTTGGCGGCTGCCAGCAGGGTGGACAGGTGGAGGGCGGCCTGGGCAGCGGCGGGCAGAGCCCCCAGGAAGTCCAGGACGGCGGCGACCAGCGTGCAGCCGGTGACCCAGCCGTACACCCGCTGGTCGTTCCCAAAGAACCGGCCGAAGAGGGCCAGGAGAATGAGGGTGATGGCCAGGGGATAGAGGAACATGAGCACGGGGACGGCGTACTCGATGATGGTGCTCAGCCCCAGGTTGGCGATGAGGAAGGAGACCACGCTGAAAGTCACCGCCCAGACCTGATAGCTGGGGCCCTTGGGGAACATGGTCACGAAGGCTTCCGAGCAGCTGGTGACCAGTCCCACGGCGGTTTTCAGACAGGCCAGGGTCACGGTGACCGCCAGCAGGAGCGCACCCACGGTGCCGAAGTAGTGCTCGGCGATGAGAGCCAGGGCCTCGCCGCCGTTCTCACACAGGGGGTAGACCCCGCGGCTCTGGGCGCCCACGATGGTGACCATCAGGTAGATGAGGGCCATGAGCAGGCAGCTGAACACGCCGGAGGTGACGGTGTTTTTGGCCACGGCGTCGGGCTTGGTGATCCCCAGATCCCGGATGGCGTTGACCACCACGATGCCGAAGGCCAGGCCGGCCAGGGCGTCCATGGTCTGGTAGCCCTCCCGGAAACCGGTAAAGAAGGCGCCGGTCTCATAGGCAGCGTCCGGGGCAATGGCCCCCACAGAGCCCATGGGGGAGAGGAGGGCCTTAACCACCAGGATACCCAGGAAGACCAGAAAGACCGGGTTCAAAACTTTGCCCACCCAGGTGAGGATCTTGCCGGGCCGGAAGGACAGGGCCAGGGTCAGGGCGAAAAACACCAGGGAGAAGATCCCCAGAAACAGGGGATTGCCCCCATTTTCCAGCAGAGGAGCGGTCCCCACGGTGAAGGAGACCGTGGCGCAGCGGGGGATGGCAAAGCAGGGGCCGATGGTCAGGTAGAGAACGCAGGTGAAGAAGTAGCCGTACTTCCTGCCCACTTTGGAGCTCAGGTCAAAGAGACTCTCCTGGCGGCTCAAGCCCAGGGCGGCCACGCCCAAAAGGGGTAGGCCCACGCCGGTGATGACAAAGCCCACGATGGCCTGCCACACGTTGCTGCCGGCTATCTGGCCCATGTAGACGGGGAAAATCAGGTTGCCTGCGCCGAAAAACATGCCGAAGAGCATGCTGGCCACAAAGACAAGCTCCTTGGCACGCAGGGTTTCTTTCATAGAATCGCCTCCATTTCTTTCCAAGTGATTGTATCGCGCCAAAAACAAAAAGTCAATATAATCGGGGGAAATTGATGGATTGTGACGAATAATGAGGGCACGTTTTTTTCCCCACCGCATAGGATACACAGGAGGGAAGGAGGTTTCCTATGGAACACATGGATCAGGAATGGAATCTTTGGGTGGTGGGCGGAGACCTGCGCCAGCGGGCCTTGGCAAGGCTGCTCCGGGAGGACGGACACACCGTCCACATTGCCGGGCTGGAATGCGAGGGCCTGGCGACGGAGCCGCTGGGTCCTGGGCTGGCGCTGGCCCACTGCGTGATTCTCCCCCTGCCGGTGACCCGGGCAGAGGGAATCTTACACACCCCGCTGAGCCGGGGGCTGGTGGCTTTGTCGGATCTGTTGGATCGGTTGGAACCGGGGCAGATCCTCTGCGGAGGACTGGTGTCCCGGGAGGTTCGGGCAGAGGGGGAGAAGCGGGGCCTGCGGGTCTTTGACTACTACGCCCGGGAGGAGTGCATGGTGGCCAACGCTGTGCCGACAGCGGAGGGGGCCGTTCAGGTGGCCATGGAGGAGCTGCCCTTCACCCTCCACAGCACCCGGGTCCTGGTGCTGGGCTTCGGCCGGGTGGGGAAACTCACCGCCCATCGAATGCGGGCCTTGGGGGCCCGGGTGACCGTGGCGGCCAGCCGCTATGAGGATCTGGCCTGGGCGGCGGCCTATAATTACGAGAGCATCCGTCTGGAAAATCTCTCCTGCGAACTGGGCGGATTCCAGCTCATTGTCAATACCATCCCGGCCCGGGTGCTGGACAGCCGGCGGCTGGACTGGGTGAATCCCGAGGCATTTCTCCTGGATCTGGCCTCCGCCCCCGGCGGGGTGGACCGGGAGAAGGCCGAGGCCCTGGGCCTGCGGGTCCTGCAAGCCCCCGGCCTGCCTGGGCGGACGGCTCCGGTGACGGCGGCTATGGCCATCCGGGACTCCGTGTATCACATTTTATGGGAATTGGAGGAAGGAAATGATGGATGAGATCAGGGTGGGGTTTGCCCTCACCGGTTCCTTTTGTACATGGGAGAAGACCATGACCGTCCTGGAGGAGACCGCAGCCCGGTATTCTCATATCGTCCCCATCCTGTCGGAGACGGCCGCCGCCACCAGCACCCGGTTCGGCCGGGCGGAGGACTGGCAGGCCCGGATTCTGGATATCTGCGGCCGGGGGATCATCGACAGCATCCGGGAGGCGGAGCCCATCGGCCCCCAGGGCATGCTGGATGTGCTGGTCATCGCCCCCTGCACGGGGAACACCCTGGCCAAGCTGGCGGCGGGGATCGCCGACACGGCGGTGACCATGGCCGCAAAGGCCCACCTGCGGAACGGTCGGCCGGTGGTGGTGGCGGTGTCCACCAACGACGGCCTGGCGGGAGCCGGGCGGAACATCGCCGAGCTTCTCTGCCGGAAGCACTACTATTTCGTCCCCTTCCGGCAGGACGACCCGGAGGGGAAGCCCACCTCCCTGGTGGCAGACTTCAGCCGGGTTACTGAGACCATCGCCGCCGCTCTGGAGGGCCGGCAGCTCCAGCCGGTGCTGCTGGGCCCGGAGAAAACCCCATGAGAAAAGGCCCCGACGTTTTTGTCGGGGCCTTTTGGCGCATAGGGATGGAAGTTACTCTGCACAGTCACGCCACAGGAAGGTGACGATCTGGGCGCGGGTGCAGTTGTTGTCGGGGCCGAAGGTGGTCTTGGTCATACCGGTGGTGATGCCGCATTCCACAGCCCAGGTGGTGGCGTCAGCGTAGTAGGCGTCGGCGGCCACGTCGGTGAAGGGATTTTCCACCTCAGCCACGGGAGCGCCGGCCTGCCGCCACAGGAAGGTGACAGTCTGGGCGCGGGAGACCACTGCCTTGGGGGAGAAGGTGGTCTCGGAGGTGCCGGTGGTGATGCCGCACTCCATGGCCCACAGGACGGCGTCGTAGAAGTAGTCCCCGGTCTTCACGTCAGAGAAGGGATTCTCGGTGGTGGTGGGAGCGGGGCAACCGGCAGCACGCCACAGGAAGGTGACGGTCTGGGCACGGGTGCAGTCTGCGTTGGGGGAGAAGGTGGTCTTGGAGGTGCCGGTGGTGATGCCGTTCTCCACAGCCCATGCCACGGCGTCGGCGTAGTAGGCGTCAGCGGGGACGTCGGTGAAGGAGCCGTACTGGGTGTTGGTCAGCAGGTTGGCGAAAATGGTGTTGCTGATGAAGGCATACTCGTCCCGCTGATGGGCTTTGTTGGTCATGGAGTTGGCGAACAGGGTGAGGTTCACGTCGTTGCCATTCATGTCCTTGCCCTCATAGGAGAAGCCCTTGACGCCGCTGAGGAAAGCCTTCAGGCTGGCGGCGTCGCCGTTCAGGAAGCCCTCCATGGGGGCGGAGCCGTCGCCCTGAACCAGAATCTTGGCGCCCACGGGCAGGCTGGTGAAGTAGGAGGTGCCGTAGCCGTAGAAGACGTTGTCGCCGTCGTTGATGTAGCTGGCGTTGGTCAGGGTCTTCTCGGGGTAGGTGACGAAGCCCAGGCAGTCCATGCCGTCGGTGGAGCCCGTGGCCACGGTGACCAGCTTCTCGTTCACGGTCTTGACCGCGTTCTTGGTGTAACCGATGTAGGGGACGCCGGCCTGGACAGCGGCCAGACCGGAGGCGTCCAGAGCGTTGGCGCCGATGACGGCGTCAGCCTTGGCAGCGTCGGTGGTGGTGGAGAAGTTCATGATCTCCATGGCCATGCGGTCATAGTTATAGGCCTGGTTGGTGATGCGGGGGGTGTTCACATAGCCGGTTGCGCTGGGGATCATGGCGGCGGCGGCACCGTTGATGTAAACGGTGGGGGCCTTCTCAATGACATAGGCGGTGATATCGTCTGCTGCCGTGCCCACAGCAGTGAGGACGTAGGCGTCCTTCACGGTCAGGTAATCCTTGTAGGAGCAGATGAAGTCGCCCTCATACTGGCCCTCAGTGACCATACCCACGGTTTTGCCTGCCTTCAGCAGGGCGTTGACGGCGGAGACGGCATCCTCGGAGGCGTTGGAGAGGATCACGTCGCCCTTCTCCGTTCCGGAGAACTGGGTCTTGGCGTTGTCCTTCAGCCAGGTCTGGGCAGCCTGATAGTCCAGGGTGGTCCCCACAGCGGCAGCGATGGTCTTGTAGGCTGCAGGCTGGGCACAAGTGACCATATCGAAGCCGCGGGTGTAATTGAAGGCGGTGATGCCCTCGGAGTAGAGCTCGTTCCAGTCCTGGATAACGGTGCCCTGATACAGGACGCCGTTGGCTACGGCCCGCTTGGCCTGGTACATGGAGACGATCATGGTGCCGGCGGGGTAGGTGACGCCGTCATAGGTAAAGGACTTGTCGGTGATGCCAACCTTCACGTCGTTGCGGGTCAGCCACTCGACCATGTCGTAGGCGGCCTGCAGGTTGTTCTGGTTGGCGCTGTCCAGGGGGATGATGTAGCACTCGGGGAAGAACTGGCCGTTCTCGCCCTTGCCGTCGTAGGCGGGACGGAAGAGATCAGCTTCTGCGCTCAGGGTGTCGGCGGCATCCACCAGCCAGGGACCCACTTCGTCGTCGGTGTTCTCGTTGTTCAGGCAGCGTGCATAGATTTCCACCTGGTTGGAGAAGTAGCCGTCCTTGTTGTCTGCCACATAGTCGGACAGGCCCAGCAGACCGTAGGAGGCGGCGGTGGTGGTGGCGTCGCAGTAGGCGGGCAGCTCAACGGTGTAGGAAACGCTGCCCTGGAGCATGGCGAACTGGGGGGTGTAGGAGGTAGACATGTCATCCCAGGGATAGGTCCAGTCGGGGTTGCCCTTTTCGTCGCTGGTCAGATAGTCGCGCATGGGGCACACATAGCTCTGATACAGGTCGTTGTTGGCCACAGCGGCTGCACCGAAGGCCTCGCCACCGGGCAGCAGATAGTTGGACAGCAGGTCATACTCGAAGTTGGGCTCGTGGGGAGGAGAGCAGGGCTCCACCTGGAAACCCACCACCTGGCCGTGGAGCTCCAGCAGAGTGACGGGGTTGTAGGTACCGATCAGATTCTGCATGTTCTGGGTCTCGGCCTGGGTCTGGAAGGAGTTGTCCCGGTTCAGGTCGTAACCGCCGGAGGAGTAACGGGTGACATACATGCGGCCTTCCACGTTCTCCTCGGGAACCAGGATGAAGAAGACGTCGTCCAGCAGGTCGTCCACCTTGACGGTGTCGGTCTCGCTGGTGTAGTAGTCGTCAAAGCCGGGGACCTGGCCGGACTTCTGGATCTGGTTTTCGTCCGTCACGCTGGCGTCAGGCAGGATGCCGCCCAGGAAGGTGGTCATATCCTCGATGAGCTTGGAGGTATGCAGGCCCAGGGCTTCCCGCTGCTCGGCCAGCTTCTCCTGGCCGGCCTGGGTCAGGTCGGTGAGCTTCTTGTAGTCGATGGAATCCTCTTCCACCAGCATCTTGGCGAACTCCAGGATGCCGTCGGCGGCGGAGACCTCGTTGGAGTGGATGTTGGAGTACAGGACGGGAACCTGATAGTTCAGCTTGTCCGCCTTGATGTCGGCCAGAACCCCTTCGGGGTCGGTCTCGGCCCGTTCACAGAGGTCCAGCCAGTTCTGGACGGCGTCGCTGTCCTTGGCCACGATCAGGTAGGGCATGTCGTAACCCAGGTTGGACTTGCCCATGCTCTGCTTCACCACATAGGGCTTTGCGGTCTTGTCGTTGTCGTCGCCCAGGCCGGCCAGACGGTCCAGCTCGGCGTAAATCTCCCACATGGTGTGGAAGGTTTCGTAGGGCTTAATGACGATGGAGCTGTAGGTGGCCAGCGTTTTGCCGTTTACGGAAGCCACTAGGTTAAACTCACCGCAGACGTCCAGATAGCTGCCGCCGTTGGAGTGGGGGACGCTGGGGTTACCGCGGCTCATCATGGGGTCGGTGGTCAGCTTCAGGGTCATGGTGCCCTCGCCGTAGGTGGTCTCCACGTTCTTCACGGTGAGGTAGCTGGCGTATGCCTCAGGAACCTCTGCCAGATTGATGGCCTTGGGCTCGTTGGGGTACATTTTGGTCTCGCCCAGCAGGGGGAGGAAGCCCTCGCTGGGGTTGGCGTAGGAGGAAGTGCGCTCCAGGGTCCAGGTAACGGTCCCGGCCTTGGCGGCGTCCAGATCGGCTGCGGACAGCTTCACGGTCACTTCCACGGTGTTTGCTTCACTGAGGGAGATGAGGGTAGGTTCGGTCTCCGCTGCGGCGTCCACCTTGATGTCGGCGGCCAGGACGCTGCAGGACAGCAGCATGGTCAGGGCCATCAGGGCAGCCAGGAAGCGGGTGGTTGCTTTGCTTTTCACAATGTTGTCTCCTTTCTTTCTTTTGCATACGGGGCCGGGGTGGTCCCGCAAATAAATATGCACCGCGCACTGGGATACGGTGCATATTTATGTAATGAAGTTTACATCAGAATGGGAATTATGTCAATAGTTATTGCAGTCACAGTTTCCGGCTCAGGGTTCCTTTTCGGTTCAGCTCCCGAACCATCTCATCAATCTGTTTGCCTACCCATTCCACTTCCCGCCACAGCTCCTGGGCGGAGATCCGCAGAACGCCGGCCCGGAGGGCGGAGAGCTGAATGAGGCCGTCGGAGGTGGCAACCCGGACGGCGTAGTTCCGGCCAATGTCGTGGAGGAGCTTTTCGATGTACATGTCGCCGGTCTCGTCCTGCTTGGTGTAGACCACGTGGATGTTGTGGTAATCTGACTTGCTGCCCGCGCTGCCCTTCTGCTTGTATCCGTCGAAGACCACCACCAGGCGGCATTTTTTGTAGCCCTGGTAGTTGCTCAGGATGTCCAGGAGCCGCTGGCGAGCGGCGTCCAAGTTGTCCCGGGCGATGTCCTTCAGCTCCTCC
>JAEDLP010000190.1 GCA_016295225.1 Oscillospiraceae bacterium
ATCAGGCTGTTGGCGTCCTTCTCGGCGGCGGCAGCCTTTTCTTCGTTGGTGGCGGCGTCGTCCAGATACAGGGCGGTGCTCAGGTAGTACTGGTTGAAGGAGTAGGAATTGTAGTAGGTGGGATCCAGGGCATCCTTGGCGTTGACCTCATCGGCGGTAAAGGTCAGGCTGTTCTGGTAGGCCTCCTGATAGGTCTGGGCGGTCATATTGTCCCGCAGGTAGTTCTTGTAGCCCTCCATGGAGGCACCCTTGCCGTACATGGCCTTCAGGTAATCCTCGGGCTTGGAGTAGCCGTAGAGGCCCGCGTAGATGCCGATGTTATTCTCGGCAGTGGCGATCTGGTCCTCATTCTCCTGGGGCAGGGTGTAGCCCTGGGCAGCGGCTTCCCGGCACACGGCGTAGATGGCTCTGGCGCTCTCGGCGGCGGAGTTCATAAAGTAATCGGCCCAGGTTTCGCCGGTTTCCTCGTTGTAGACCTGCTGGTCCAGGGCCTTGCTGGTGTCCAGGCCGAACAGAGACAGGTAGGAGGCGTTCTGGGAGTAGAAGCTGTTGACGGTGTCGATAAAGTAGTAGCCCAGCTCCTCATTGCTCATGGCTTCCTCGCCCATCATCACGGCAACGGTTTTCCGCTCCCGGGAGCCGGAGTTGGCCACGGCGCGGTTGATGCTTACAACGGCGGCAGTGACGATGAGGACCACCAGAACCACGGCAAAGCCGATGGTATACAGCCGGGTCTTCCGATCCTCTTTGTTCTGCGCAATCTGCTTTTCGGTCAGCTTTGCGGCGTTTTCTTCAGCACGAAGCTTCTTCTTGCTGGATGCACTCATTTGGTATCATTTCCTCTCGTTTATTGTGTGCAGATATACGCCGCATTCCGGATTGCCGGAAAAAGGGCCGTATATTTACAGATAGACCCGCCCATTATAACGGAAAAACACCGGCTTTTCAAGGGGGAGAAGCCGGAAAAGTAAAAAATAACAAAAATCCCGGAGAACCGAGGTTCTCCGGGGACCCGCTTTGGCCGTACCGCGTCCGATTATGACCTGCACGAAACGGCAGGTGGGTTGCCGCTCCCGGCGTTCGCTGCTCCCAACGTCCACCCCACGTCTCAGCGGGGGCGGGAGGTCTGCAATCCCGCAGGGAAATCTAACATCCCGATTATAAAATGTGGGTCCAAAAGGACACGACACGCACCAAGCAGGAAACTGGATTACGAAACTGCCGCACCGGGCCGGAGCCCGGTTTGCGGTGACCGTTTTCCGGCAAGTGAAAGAGGATCACTCCTCCTGTTCTTCTTCCTCATAGAGGGTATCCATCATCAGGTCGTAGACGGCCCTGAGTTCCTCTTCGTCTTCAATGGCGCACAGCAGGGGCTCTCCGTCTTCTTCTCTGGATTTGAGAATGCTTACTTCCAGCTGGGCATCCTCCTGCCCGGCGGGGATCACGGCCATATAGCTGTCCCCGTTGTATTCCAGGGTGGTCAGCACCTCCAGCTCGTATTCCGTGCCGTCTTCATCGGTGATGGTGATAAAGTCGGAACCATATTGATTCTCCATAGAAAGCTCCTTCCAAATGGGGGGTTTCTTTGTCTGTATTGTACAGCGTTCCGGGAATAAAATCAAGAGGGAAATTTGTCGAAGGGATTTTACAGGGCCTAGTCTGTCCGGAAATTTAACGAATATTCATGATTTTGGGGGTTTCGTTTTTGATGTGGGTATGCTATAATCTATCGATGATATGGTGAGGAGCCATGACCATTTTACAAAGAAAGGCACAATGCCGGCTTTGTGCTGCGCTATTGGAGGATATAACCTATGGCAAATGATGATAATAAGAAAAGGAGAGTCAAAAAGGCCCGGCAGGAATGGAACCCCCATTGGACGCTGAAGACCCTGTACACCCTGGGCTCCGTGGCGCTGTCGGCCCTCAAAATCGCCATCGGCGCCATGGTGACGGTGATGCTGATTCTCCTGATCTGCGGCGTGGTGTTTGTGGGCACCCTGGGGGACTATCTTCAGAACGATATTCTCACCGAGGCCTCCAACTGGTCCATCGATGACTACGATCTGGAAAAGACCTCTTTCCTTTATTATGTGGACAGTGACGGAAATATTCAGCAGCTCCAGCAGATCTATACCACCACCGACCGTCAGAT
>JAEDLP010000191.1 GCA_016295225.1 Oscillospiraceae bacterium
ACGAGATCCAGTATTTTAACAAGAAGCAGCAGCAGTCCCTGCTGGAGTTCATGGAGAACGGCAAGCTCACCCTCATTGCCTCCACCACGGAGAACCCCTATTTTTACGTGTACAACGCCGTCCTCAGCCGGTCCACGGTCTTCGAGTTCAAGCCCGTGTCCCCGGAGGAGGTCCTGCCCATGGTTCTTCGGGGCATCCGGCGGATGGGGGAGCGCCAGCAGGTGACGGTCACCTGGGAGGAGGGGGTCCCCGAGGAGGTGGCCCACAGCTGCGGCGGCGACGTGCGCAAGTCCCTCAACGCCGTGGAGGCCCTCTTTGCCGCCCACGCCCTGGACCTGGACGCCGTCCACCTGACCATGGAGGAGACCCGGATGGTGGCCCAGCGGTCTGCCATGCGGTACGACCGGGACGGGGACAGTCACTACGATATCCTCTCGGCCTTTCAGAAGTCCATCCGGGGCTCCGACCCCGACGCCGCCGTCCACTACCTGGCCCGGCTCCTGGAGGCGGGGGATCTGATCTCCCCCTGCCGGCGGCTCATGGTCATCGCCAGCGAGGATATCGGCCTGGCCCATCCCCAGGCGGTGTCCGTGGTGAAGGGCTGCGTGGACAGCGCCAACATGCTGGGGCTCCCCGAGGCCCGCATCCCTCTGGCCCAGGCGGCCATCTACCTGGCCACCCTGCCCAAGTCCAACGCCGCCATCTGCGCCATCGACGAGGCCCTGGCCGACCTGCGGCGGGGCAAGAGCGGGGAGATCCCCGCCAACCTGCGGGATTCCCACTACGGCGGGGCCGCCAAGCTGGGCCACGGCCTGGGCTATCAGTACGCCCACGACTACCCCAACCACTACGTGAAGCAGCAGTACCTCCCCGACGTCCTCAAGGACCGGGTCTATTACCACTACGGGGAGAACAAAACCGAGCAGGCCGCCCGGCGGTACTGGGAGGAGATCAAGGGGAGAGCCTGATCAAAAGGCCCTAATCAAACACCCGGGTCATGTCTCGCCCCAGACACTCCGGGGGCGAATAGTCCCATCGCTTCAGCCGTCCCCCTGTGATAAAATAGGGGAGAGGCTCCCGGGGGGGCTCCTCCTCCAGCTTGCCGATGACCGTGAGCTTCACCTTCATCTTATCGGGCTGGATGGACTTGAGGAAGACCGATACCCTGTCCCCCACGGCCAGACCCTCCGTCCGGTCGGCCAGCCCCGCGAAATTGGGGGCCAGCTCGATGAAGGCCCCGTAGGGCTGGATGCTCCGCACATACCCCGGCACGGTCATCCCCGGGGCGAAGGCGGCGGCGTTCTCCCGCCAGGTCCCCAGCAGCTCCTTGTGGGAGAGAAAGACCCGGCCCTGGGCCCGGTCCGAACCCGTGAGGACGGCGTAGATCTCCTGATCCACCCGGAACCGGCAGGAGGGATGGGAGATCCGGGAGACCGAGATGTTCTCAATGCCGATGAGGGAGACCACCCCGCAGCCCACATCCACGAAGGCCCCGAAGGGCTCCAGATGGGTGACGGTGGCGGGGAGGACCGTCCCGGCGGGGGTGTCCAGCAGGGCCTCCAGGGCCAGCTCCTGGGCTCTCCGGCGGGAGAGAAGGAGGGTGGCCCCGCTGTCGTCCAGCCCGGTGACGGTGAAGGCCACCGGCTTTCCCACCCGGGAGAGAATGGCGATTTCCCGGGCGGTTCCCTCCCGGATGCCAAGGGCGGCCTCCTCCCGGGGGATGACCCCGGTAAAGGGCCCCAGGGTCACGGTGAGATCGTGGTCGGGGGTGCAGAGGGTCGCCCGTCCTTCCAGGACGGTCTCCTGGTCCATGGCCCGGGCCAGAGCCGGCAGAGAGGCCAGGGCGGCCCGGTTATCGGTAGCGTGCAGAAGGCGCCCTTCCGGGAGATACCGAGTTGACATACGCTGCCTTCCTTTCTATATTGAAGTGGAAACGTGGAATCCAGTCTCCACTATATTCAGACCAGAACCAAAACTTGCCAATGGGCGGAGGTGTTAGTATGGACATTGTCCCCGGGGACATCCTGGAAATGAAAAAGGAACACCCCTGCGGCAGCCGGCGGTGGAGCGTCCTCCGGGTGGGGATGGACTTCCGCCTGCGCTGCGAGGGCTGCGGACGGGAGGTCATGCTCCCCCGCAAAAAGGCCGAGAAGGC
>JAEDLP010000192.1 GCA_016295225.1 Oscillospiraceae bacterium
TGTGAACAAATACTACCCCAGAATCCTGCAGTACTGCCGTCTCCATACCGGCGGACTCCAGGACGCCGAGGACGTGACCCAAGACACCTTCGAGTCCTTTTTCCGCACCCTGGACCGCTACCGACACTACGGCAAGGCGGCCAACTACCTATACGTCATCGCGGCCAACGGCTGCCGGGACCTCCACCGCAGGAAGCAACCCCTGCCCCTGGATCAACTCCCGGAGCCGCCGGACGGGAGCCAGGGGCAACTGGATCTGCGACTGGACCTGGAGGGGGCCTTTCGCAGTCTGCCGGAGGAGATCCGGGAGACCGCCGTCCTCTTCTTCCTCCAGGGGTGCAAACAGAAGGAGATCGCCCAAATCCTGGGCATCGGCCTGCCCCTGGTGAAATACCGCGTGAAACGGGCGCGAGCGCTGCTCTCGGCCTATCTTGGAAAGGAGGAACCCCATGGAATCCTGGGAACGCATCTGTAGAAGCTGGGCCTCTGCCCAGCAGACCCGGCTCCCCCGGGAGGCGCACCGGCAGGAGACCGTCCGCCGGGCCAAACTCGCCTTTGAGGCCAGCCGGGACCGCCGCCCCATGTCCCGTCTGGAATTTCTCATCCAGCAGAGCCACACGCTCTGGAAGGGCTGGTGGCTCCTTCAGGGAGCGGTTCTCCTGGTCCTGTGGCGGCTTCTGGGGGCCGACGCCGGCGACTGGTATACCCAGCGGGTCATGGGCATCCTGGCTCCCCTCTTCGTGGTGCTGGTGCTGCCCGAGCTGGGGAAGAACCGGGCCTGGGGCGCCCTGGAGGTGGAGTGCTCCACCTATTACTCTCTGCGGCAGCTCTACGCCGCCCGACTCCTCCTCTTTGGCCTGGCCGATCTGCTGCTGCTAACCCTCTTTTTCTCGGCGGCCCTCCGATCCGGGCGGGCCACGCCAGAGGAGCTCATCCTGAACTTCCTGATTCCCTTCCTGGGGACGGCCTGCCTCTGCTTCCGAACCCTGTGCAGCCCGCGCCCCTGGGCGGGCCGCGCCGCCCTGCCCCTGACCATGGTGTGGGTGATTGTCTGGGAGCAGCTGGTTCTCAGCGACCGGATCTATCCCCTCCTTGTCCGGCCGGTATGGCTGCTTCTCCTTTTGCTGGCCCTGGTCTACCTGGGGGCCTGTGTCCTGCGCCTGCAAAAAAACTGTGAATCCATTTGGGAGGCTGATCCATCATGGAACTGACCATCAACCATCTGACCAAAACCTTTCAGAACACCACTGCCGTGGATGATCTGACCTGCACCCTGTCCGCCGGAGTCTACGGCCTGCTGGGGGTGAACGGGGCGGGAAAGACCACCCTCATGCGGATGCTGTGCACCCTGCTGAATCCCACCGCCGGGTCCATCACCTGGGACGGCGAAGACGTCTTCTCCCTGGGCGGGGAATACCGCCGCCTGCTGGGCTATCTGCCCCAGGACTTCGGCTTCTACCCGGACTTCACCGTCCGGGACTACCTGCTGTATATCGCATCCCTAAAGGGGCTCCGGCCCGGCCCGGCCAAGGCCCGGGCGGAGGAACTCCTTCGCCAGGTGGGCCTCACCGAGGCCCGGAACAAGAAGATGCGAAAGCTCTCCGGGGGCATGAAGCGCCGGGCAGGCATCGCCCAGGCCATGCTCAACGACCCCCAGATCCTCATTCTGGACGAGCCCACCGCCGGTCTGGACCCCAGGGAGCGCATCCGCTTCCGCAACCTCATCAGCGAGCTGTCTCAGGACCGGTTAGTCCTCCTGTCCACCCACATCGTGTCGGATGTGGAGTCCATCGCCGGGGAGATTTTACTGATGAAGGGCGGCCGCCTGGTATCCTCTGGCACCACGGAGGAACTCACCGCCAGGGTGCCCGTCCGGGCTTGGCGGTGCCTGATCCCCCGGGAGGAGACCGCCCGGTATGAGCGGATCTTCCAGGTCTCCAACCTCCGCCCGGTCCCCCAGGGAATGGAGCTGCGGATTCTCTCGGAGACCCAGCCCATCCCCGGGGCGGCGGAGGAGCCGGTAACCCTGGAGGACGTCTTCCTCTACCACTTTGGAGAACAGGGAGGGAACGATCATGGTGAAGTATGAGTTAAAAAAGATATTCGGGCGGCCCCTGGGGCGGCTGTCCCTGGTGGTGCTGGCCGC
>JAEDLP010000193.1 GCA_016295225.1 Oscillospiraceae bacterium
CCGCCGGACCATTCTATGCTCCGGCCCGGCAGAGGGTGCAAAAAATCCCCGGAACCGAGAGGCTCCGGGGATCACGGGGAATCTTTACTTTTTCCCGGTCCAGCCGGCGGGGTTGTCGTAGGGGCGGTAGGCGGAGGTCAGCACCTTTTCGAACACGGGGGCGTCGGGATTCTCGATGCGGCTGAGGATCTGCTCGCCGGCGGCCTTGCCCAGCTCCTCGGCGGGCTGGACGATGCAGTCCATCTGGCCGGAATAAAGCTCGTAGAAATTGGAATCATAATCCACAAAGCTGACCAGGTCGATGTCCCGGGCCAGCTGAATGCCCTTCTGGTGCAGGTAGATGATGGTCTCGGAGGCCATCAGGCCCTGGCAGACCACGATGGCGTCGCACTTGCGCTCCAGCAGCTCGTCCAGGCAGGACTGGACGCTGTTCTCCATGGAGTTGCCGTAGCGGATCAGATCATCCTCCACCGGCAGGCCGCAGTCGGTCATGGCCTCCCGGTAGGCGGAGATGCGCTCCTTGGTGGAGGACAGCCGGGGCAGGCCGCCCACGATGCCGATGCGCCTGGCGCCCTTTGCCGCCAGACGGCATACGCTGCGGTAGATGGGCTGGAAGTTGGACACGCAGATGGAGGAGTATTTCTTCACATCAAAGGTGCGGTCCACCAGCACCACCGGGAACCCGACGGGGATCAGCTGGTCGAAGCGCTGGAAGTCCTCCATGGTGCTGGCCACCAGCAGGCCGTCCACCAGACCGGCGCTGAGCAGGCGGATGTTGTTCTCCTCCCGCTGGGCGTCCTCCTTGGTGTTGGCGATGATCAGATGGTAGCCATGGGCGGAGAGGTAGTTCTCCACGGCCTCGATGATGGTGCCGAAGAACTTGTTGGAGATATCCGGCACGATGAAGCCCACGGTCTTCTTCTTTCCGGTGCGGAAACTGCGGGCGGAGGCGTCGGGCGTATAGCCCAACTCGGCGATGGCCTGATAGACCTTTTCCTTGGTCTCGCCGGAGACGTAGCGGGTATTGTTGATGGTATGGGACACGGTGGCGGTGGAGACACCGGCCATCCGGGCAACGTCACTGATGGTCACTTTCATATCGGTTCACCCTTTTGCGTAAACGCTTTTCTTTTTGCGCAATCAATTAGCTTATGCACAGTATAGGACAGGTTTCACGCATCCGTCAAGGCTTTTTCTTCTCTTTTCGTCAAAAGTTCCGTGAATATTACCATTTTCCTATCAAAATTCACAAGCGGACATTTGGAATGTTATCTGAAATGACGATTGTCAAAAAGGTCTCTTTATGGTACTATAATGGTCGTATCCCAACAAAACAAACGTTTACGCAATCGTTTCGGCGTGTTTCCGTTTCTAAATTGTGTCAAAATATTGAAAGGAGCATATCATTTATGAAAACTCAGATCGGTATCAATGGTTTTGGCCGCATCGGCCGTCTGGCGTTCCGCGCCGCCCTGACCCGCAGCGATGTGGAGGTTGTCGGCCTGAACGACCCCTTCATGAACCCCGAGTATATGGCCTACATGCTGAAGTATGACAGCGTCCACGGCAAGTTCCCCGGCGAGGTCTCCTCCGAGGAGGGTGCCCTGATCGTCAACGGCAAGAAGTATCCCGTCTTCACCGCCATGGAGGTCAAGGACATTCCCTGGGCTTCCGTCGGTGCTGAGATCATCTTCGAGTGCACCGGCAAGCACCTGAGCAAGGACCTGTGCCAGGGCCACATCGACGCCGGCGCCAAGCACGTCATCATGGGCGCTCCCTCCAAGGACGACACCCCCATGTTCGTCATGGGCGTCAACAACGACAAGTACACCCCCGACATGACCTTCGTGTCCAACGCCTCCTGCACCACCAACTGCCTGGCTCCCATCGCCAAGGTCCTGAACGACAACTTCGGCATCGTTGAGGGTCTGATGACCACCGTGCACTCCGTCACTCCCACCCAGAAGCTGCTGGACGGCGCTTCCCTGAAGGATTGGCGCGGCGGCCGTGCTGCCACCGGCAACATCATCCCCTCCTCCACCGGCGCCGCCAAGGCCGTGGGCAAGGTTAT
>JAEDLP010000194.1 GCA_016295225.1 Oscillospiraceae bacterium
TGGTGGCCAACATCTGGGGCAAGGGCATGATCAAGATCATTCCCATCCTGCTGGGGGTGGTCATCCCCTATGTGGTGGCCCTGGCCCTTGGCATGGTGGATCTCTCCGCCGCCGGGGAGGCCGCTGCGGTGGGTCTGCCCCCCTTCCAGGTGGCGAAGTTTGATATCACCGCCATCCTGGTGATGGCCCCCATCGCCATCGCCGCCATGATGGAGCACATCGGCGACATGTCGGCCATCTCCGCCACCTGCGGCACCAATTTCATCGCCAACCCGGGCCTCCACCGGACCCTGCTGGGGGACGGCGTGGCCACCGCCCTGGCCGGCCTCTTCGGCGGCCCCGCCAACACCACCTACGGGGAGAACACCGGCGTGCTGGCCCTGTCCCGGGTCTATGACCCCCGGGTGGTCCGGCTGGCCGCTCTGTACGCGGTGATCCTCTCCTTCAGCCCCAAGTTCGCCACCATCATCAACACCATCCCCACCGCCATCATCGGCGGGGTGTCCTTCATCCTCTACGGCATGATCTCCGCCGTGGGTGTGCGGAACATCGTGGAGCACCACGTGGATCTGACCCAGAGCCGGAACCTCATCGTGGCAGCGGTGATGTTCGTCTGCGGCCTGGGCTTCACCGACGGAATCACCTTCACCGTGGGCGGGGCCACCATCACCCTCACCGCTCTGGCCATCGCGGCCCTGGCGGGGGTCATCCTCAACGCCATCCTGCCCAACCGGGAGGAGACCACCCTGGAGGAGCAGGAGGTCCAGGAGATCCTCCGAAACGAGGACGCCCAGGAATCCTGATTGATAAAAACGAACGCCTTTTGTCCGAAGCAAAAGGCGTTCGTTTTTTGTCAGAACCAGAGGGAGAGCAGCCCCAGGGACACGGCGGTCATAACGCCCCCGGAGATCAGCACCCCGGCCAGAATGGCCGGCAGGGCGATCTGCATGCGGATGCCGAAGAGAGTGGCCACCAGAGCCCCCGTCCAGGCTCCCGTGCCGGGCAGGGGAATGGCCACCAGGAGGATAAGGCCGGGGATGCGGTATTTGCGGACTATGCGGCCTTTCAGGTGGGTGCGCTTCACCAGCCGGTCCAGCCTGGACTGCCACCAGGGCCACCGATAGAGCCAGCGAAAGATCGCCCGGATAAAGAGCATGATGGCGGGGACGGGGATCATGTTGCCCAGGACGGACACGATATAAACCAGCCCCGGGGGCAGCCCCAGGGCGAGGCCGAAGGGGATGGCGCCCCGCAGCTCCAGGATGGGGGTCATGGCCACGCCCATGGTGGCGGCACATTGTAAGAGGAGAGATTCTTCCACAGGCGCCCCTCCTTTGCTTGGGAAAAATAAACCTGCCGACACAACGGTCAGCAGGTTTATTATAACAGATCGAAAGGGAAATTTCCACCGTATTTTGCAATCAACCCATCCGGGGGAAGGTGAGGATGGCCTTGAACAGATCCCCGTCGATGGCCAGGTCGAAGGTCCCGTTTTGCAGCTGGGTCAAACTTTTGGCGATGGACAGCCCCAGGCCGCTGCCCTCAGTGTGGCGGGAATCGTCCCCCCGGACGAACCGCTCCATGAGCTCGTCGGCGGAAATATTCAGGGGGTTGGCCGAGATGTTTCGGAAGGTGATGGTCACCTGGGTCCCGGTGGCCTGACAGGTCAGGTAGACCCGGGTCCCGGGCAGGGCGTATTTGTAGATGTTGCTCAGCAGGTTTTCAAAGACCCGCCACAGCAGGCGGCCGTCGGCGGAGATGGCCGGGTTGTCCTGGGCCGGGGTCAGCAGGAGCTGGAGGTTTTTGCTCTGGAGCTTCTCCTGGTACTCCCCGGAGCTCTGGGTCAGCAGGACGTTCACGTCGGTCCGCTGGAAGTTCACCGGCATGGTTCCCGCGGAGGCCTTGGCGGCCTCCACCAGATCCTCGGTGAGCTTTTTCAGCTTGCCGGCCTGGCGGTCCAGGACCTCTAAATACTCCTTGGCCTCATCGGTGGGCATCTCCTGCTTTTTCAGGAGATCCACATAGTTGACGATGGAGGTCAGGGGGGTCTTGATGTCGTGGGAGACGT
>JAEDLP010000195.1 GCA_016295225.1 Oscillospiraceae bacterium
TCCTGGTGGGCAAGGTCACCCCCAAGGGCGAGACCGACCTGACCGCCGAGGAGCGTCTGCTGCGGGCCATCTTCGGTGAGAAGGCAAGAGAAGTCCGTGACACCTCCCTGAAGGTTCCCCACGGCGCCGGCGGCATCATCGTAGACGTGAAGGTCTTCACCCGGGAGGCCGGCGACGAGCTGGGCCCCGGCGTGAACCAGGTGGTCCGTGTGTATATCGCCCAGAAGAGAAAGATCTCCGTGGGCGACAAGATGGCAGGCCGCCACGGCAACAAGGGCGTTGTCTCCCGGATCATGCCCCAGGAGGATATGCCCTTCCTGCCCGACGGCACCCCCCTGGACATCGTCCTGAACCCCCTGGGCGTGCCTTCCCGTATGAACATCGGTCAGGTGCTGGAGGTCCATCTGGGCCGCGCCGCCCAGGCTCTGGGCTGGAAGGTGGCCACCCCCGTCTTCAACGGCGCCGACGAGAGGGACATCATGGAGCTCATCGCCCAGGCTGGCCTCTTCCGTGAGGTCTATCCCAACGAGACCATCGCTGGTAAGCAGCTCTACCTGATGACCGAGGACGGCAGCGACATCCGCGCCCTGGCTCCTGAGGAAATGGCCGACGAGCGTCAGGTCCTGGTGTGGAGACAGGAGGGCCGCCTGCGTCTGGCCGATGGTAAGACCAAGCTCTACGACGGCCGCACCGGCGAGATGTTCGACAACCCTGTTACCGTGGGCTATGTCTACTTCCTGAAGCTCCACCATCTGGTGGACGATAAGATCCACGCCCGTTCCACCGGCCCCTACTCCCTGGTCACCCAGCAGCCTCTGGGCGGCAAGGCCCAGTTCGGCGGCCAGCGTTTTGGCGAAATGGAAGTCTGGGCCCTGGAGGCCTATGGCGCGGCCTACACCCTCCAGGAGATCCTCACCGTCAAGTCCGACGACGTCACCGGCCGTGTCCGGACCTACGAGTCTATCGTCAAGGGCCACAACGTGCCCTCTCCCGGCATCCCCGAGTCCTTCAAGGTTCTGGTCAAGGAACTGCAGGCTCTGTGCCTGGACATCAAGGTCCTGGATGCCCAGGGCGAGGAGATCGAACTGCGGGACGACGAGGAAGACGGCTACCAGAACATCAACCAGATCCGGGACGACGATTACTATGAGCCCCGGAATGACTCCTATAACGAAGACGCCCAGTTCTCCGCCGCCGGTTACACCTTCAAGGAAAGCGACGATGACGACGACCTGGCAGTCGGCAGCAGCATGACCTTTGAGGCTGACGACGACTACGGCGACGGCCGGAACATGGAATAAAAAAGGGAGGACGATGAATATATGAGTTATGCTGAATTTGACGCCATTCGTATTGGCATCGCTTCCCCGGAGCAGATCCGTGAGTGGTCCTTTGGCGAGGTCAAGAAGCCCGAGACCATCAACTACCGAACCCTGAAGCCTGAGCGGGACGGCCTGTTCTGCGAGCGTATCTTTGGCCCCACCAAGGACTGGGAGTGCCACTGCGGCAAGTACAAGAAGATCCGCTACAAGGGTAAGGTCTGCGACCGCTGCGGCGTGGAGGTCACCCGGGCCAACGTCCGCCGTGAGCGCATGGGCCACATCGAGCTGGCCGCTCCGGTTTCCCACATCTGGTACTTCAAGGGCATCCCCTCCCGCATGGGCCTGTTGCTGGACCTGTCCCCCCGTATCCTGGAGAAGGTCCTGTACTTCGCAGCCTATATCGTCACCGACCCCGGCTACGCACCCCTGACCAAGAACCAGATTCTCTCCGAGAAGGAGTACCGGGATCTGCGGGAGAAGTATGAGGACGATTTCGAGGCCGGCATGGGTGCAGAGGCCGTGAAAAAGCTCCTGTCCGACATCGACCTGGAAAAGCTGTCCGTGCAGCTCCGGGAGGAGCTCCAGCACGCCTCCGGCCAGAAGAAGGCCCGGATCGTCAAGCGTCTGGAAGTGGTGGACGCCTTCCGGCTCTCCGGCAACAAGCCTGAGTGGATGATCATCGACGTGCTGCCCGTCATCCCCCCCGAGATCCGCCCCATGGTTCAGCTGGACGGCGGCCGCTT
>JAEDLP010000196.1 GCA_016295225.1 Oscillospiraceae bacterium
CCCGGATGGCGTGGCTGGACTCGGGGGCGGGGAGGATGCCCTCCACCCGGGCGAAGTACTCGGCGGCCTCGAAGACCTTGGTCTGCTCCACGCTGGTGGCCTCGATGAGACCGTCGTGGTAGAGCTGGCTGACCACGGGACTCATGCCGTGATAGCGCAGGCCGCCGGCGTGGTTGGCGGAGGGGATGAAGTTGCTGCCCAGGGTATACATCTTGGCCAGGGGGCAGACCATGCCGGTGTCGCAGAAGTCATAGGCGAACTTGCCCCGGGTGAGGCTGGGGCAGGAGGCGGGCTCCACGGCGATGATGCGGTAGTCGGCTTCGCCCCGGAGTATCTCACCCACGAAGGGGGAGATCAGGCCGCCCACGTTGGAGCCGCCGCCGGCGCAGCCGATGATGATGTCAGGCTTGATGTCGTACTTGTCCAGGGCGGCCTTGGCCTCCAGGCCGATGACCGACTGGTGGAGGAGAACCTGGTTCAGGACGGAGCCCAGCACATAGCGGTAGCCCTCCTGGCTGGTGGCGGCCTCCACGGCTTCGGAGATGGCGCAGCCCAGGGAGCCGGTGGTGCCGGGGTGGTCGGCCAGGATCTTGCGGCCCACGTTGGTGGTGTCGGAGGGGGAGGGGGTCACGGAGGCGCCGTAGGTGCGCATGACCTCCCGGCGGAAGGGCTTCTGCTCATAGCTGACCTTGACCATGTAGACCTGGCAGTCCAGATCCAGGTAGGCGCAGGCCATGGACAGGGCGGTGCCCCACTGGCCGGCGCCGGTCTCGGTGGTGACGCCCTTCAGACCCTGCTTCTTGGCATAATAGGCCTGGGCAATGGCGGAGTTCAGCTTGTGGCTGCCGGAGGTGTTGTTGCCCTCGAACTTGTAATAGATCTTGGCGGGGGTCTGGAGTTTCTCCTCCAGGCAGTAGGCCCGGACCAGGGGGGAGGGGCGGTACATTTTATAGAAATCCCGGATCTCCTGGGGAATGGGGATATAGGCAGTGGTATCATCCAGCTCCTGCTGCACCAGGTCGGCGCAGAAGACGCCTTCCAGTTCCTGGGCGGTCATGGGCTGGAGGGTGCCGGGGTTCAGGAGGGGGGCGGGCTTGTTTTTCATGTCAGCCCGGACGTTGTACCATGCCTGGGGCATTTCGTTCTCTTCCAGATAGATCTTATAGGGTATTTCTTTCCTTGCTGCCATGATGGTCAGCTCCTTTCATGTTATATTCCGGGACAGGAAACAAAAAACGCTCCCGTCCCTTGCTACTTTTCGTGCAGGGACAGAAGCGAAAACTTCTGCGGTGCCACCCGGCTTGGCGCGGTCTGCGCCCACTCAGCGCACTCAATCAAGTGCCGGCATCTGATAACGGTATGCCTTTCCGTCTCCCCTACTGGATGCTCTCGTTCGGTTCGCCCTCCTGGGTCCATTCGGCAGGTCTGCCCTTCGCCGCGCTCTCACCGTCCGCAGCTCGCTTGGGAAGTCAGGATCCTGTGTACTACTCCCAGTCTCTGGTTTTGAGTGAGTATACCACAGGGAGGCGGTCTTGTCAAGGGGGAGAGAAGAAGGTTTTTTATGAGAAAATAATTGACAAGAAGAGAAAAGTTTGTCATCATCTAATTATTCAGAATGACCAAAGGGGTAGCTGAGGAAGGTGGCAGATTATGAGGAAAAGAAGACGTCGGTTTTTGTGTGTTTGCCTGATGGCAGGGCTTTTGATGACGATGCTTTCTCCCGGGAGCCTGGCGGCTGCCGACGTACAAGTCCAGTTTGCCGGGGGTGGGGTAGTGGAATACAACGGCTTGCCCCAGGAGCCGGATGTCACGGTGACCAGAGATGGGGTCGTGCTTGGGGAAGAGACCTATACCGTGGTCTATCAAAATAACACCGATGCGGGGACGGCGTGGGCCGTGGTCGAGGCTTCAGACGGGTCTTGGACGGCGAAAAAACCCTTTGAGATCCGTCCCAAAGAGCTGGGGGAAGATGAGGTGTTCTTTGACGGCCCCTGCGTGAAGACCTATGACGAGACAAACACGGCGCAGCCGGACATCAAGGCCGCTGTTCTGGGCG
>JAEDLP010000197.1 GCA_016295225.1 Oscillospiraceae bacterium
GGGCCTGCTGATTCTGCTGGCCCTGGCGGTTGTCATTGCGGTCGCCGCGGTTCCGGTTATCGTTGCGATCCCGGCCGCCCTGGCGGTTATCATTGCGGTCGCCGCGATTGCGGTTGTCGCCGCGGTCCCGGCCGCCCTGACGGTTGTCCCGGGGACGGTCGTTGTTGTTTCTGGGCGACTCGGACTTTTCCTTCCGGGCGGGGGTACCCAGGGAAGCCTGCATGTCGGCCACCTGGTTGTTCTGGGTCACGCGCTCGAAGATCAGGGAGAGCTCCTTGTCGTCCAGCACCTGCATATGGTTTTTCGGGGTGGTAGCGTAAGTGGACAGGATCTGGGTGATCTCCTTGGTGGATTTACCAAGGTCCTTGGCTACCTCATGCACACGATACTTATTCTCAAAACTCAAATATAGCCACCTCCGTCAATGACCGGGAACCAGGGGTCCCCGGGTCAGATATTCCGCTTTTCTTTCTCTCTGCGGGGGGCGGATTTTTTCCCCGTCCGCAGGTTCTTCTCATGGGCGCGCTTTTCGTCCCGGCGTTTTTTGGCCCGGGCCGCTTTTTGGGATAGTTGATCCCGCGCGTCTCCATAGGTATCCGGGTCGGCCTCAGCCAGCTTGTCGGCCACAGCGGCGGCGAAGCCAATGTCGCTGATGGCCAGCATGGCGCAGGAGGTCCGTCCCAGACAACTGCCCAGTTCATCCTTGGTGTGAGGAAGGGTCAGGCAGATGGTGTTGTTTCCGGCTTGGCAGAAATGATGAGCCCGGCGGATGGTGTTGTCCGCTGCGTCGTGGGCCAGCAGCAGCAGGTACGCTTTATGCGCCCGGCAGACTGCCCCGACAGGCTCTTCCCCCACGGCAAGCCGCCCAGCCCGGAACGCGAGGCCCAGGAGGGAGGGTATGCTATCCATCCAGGCCGCCCCCCTTCATTTGCTGTTCCAGGCCGTCGTAGACCTCCTCCGGAATGGGAAGAGAGAAGGCCCGCTCCAGGGCTTTGGCCTTGCGGATTCGCTTCAGGCATTCCGGCTGGGGGCAGAGGTAAGCGCCCCGTCCCGGCTTCTTCCCGTGGAAATCCAGGGAGATCTCTCCCTCTGGGGAGCGCACCACGCGGATGAGTTCACGCTTGGGTTTCATTTCCCGGCAGCCAAGGCATTGGCGCAGGGGAATCTTTTTTGGCACGGTTCGCACCTCCTGAATGAAAATGGAAAAAAGGAGATTACTCCTCGTTGGCTGCTTCTGCTTCTTCGGCTGCTTCCGCTTCTGCGGCGGCAGCAGCGGCGGCTTCCTCTGCCTCGTCTTCGGCCAGGGCCTGCATGGCCTCCTCGTAGCTGGACATGCCGAAGGCGGCCAGGATGGCGCTCTCCATGCTGGCGGCAGCGGCCGTGGCGTTTGCGATCTCTTCGTTTGCACGCTGGAGGACGGCTGCGGCGTCTTCCTCGTCCCACTCGTGGGCGGCGGATTCCGCCTTAATGTCGATCTTGTAGCCGGTGAGCTTGGCGGCCAGACGGGCGTTCTGACCCTCCTTGCCGATGGCCAGGGAGAGTTGGTCGTCGGGCACCACCACGCGGCAGCTCTTGGAGCCTTCCAGAGGCTGGACAGAGATGACGTCAGCAGGGGAGAGGGAGGCGGCCACGTACTCAGCGGGGTCGTCGCTGTACTTGATGATGTCGATCTTTTCGTTGCGCAGCTCGGCCACCACGTTGTTCACGCGGACGCCCTTGGGGCCCACGCATGCGCCGATGGGGTCCACGTTCTCGTCGGCGGACCACACAGCCAGCTTGGAGCGGCTGCCCGCCTCGCGGGCGATGGAGCGGATCTCCACAGTGCCGTCGTAGATCTCGGGCACTTCCAGCTCGAACAGGCGCTTGACCAGGCCGGGATGGGTGCGGGAGATGAGGACCTGGGGACCACGGCTGGAGCGGCGGACCTCCACCACGTAGACCTTCAGCCGGTCGCCTTCCCGGATGACCTCGCCCCGGACCTGCTCGGAGGGAGCCAGGTAAGCGTCGGTGGACTCACCGTTGCTGGAGATGCGCAGGGAGA
>JAEDLP010000054.1 GCA_016295225.1 Oscillospiraceae bacterium
GCCCGAGCAAGTCAAATGTCTGCAGGACACCAAAAGAGAGAGCATCCATACGGATGCTCTCTCTTTTGGAGCAGGTAAAGGGAGTCGAACCCTCCTATCAAGCTTGGGAAGCTTGCGTTCTACCGATGAACTATACCTGCCTGTGAATCTTTCAGCAGACCTATTGTAGCACGAGCCTCATCAAAATGCAAGGGGGAACTTTTGTCGGACTTTCCCGTCGGAGTCCCAAAACCATCCCCGCCCCTGCCATTCTTCCGGCGGGAAGGCTGGGGGCTTACGATTTCGTTTCAAACTGGGAGGCGCAGGCCCGGCAGGTGATCTGAATCTTCCCCAGGCCCTTGGGCACCCGCATGGGCTGGCCGCAGTTGGGGCATTTGAAGTAGTAGTGCTCCTTGTCGGGCTGGAGAGTCTTCCTTTTCTTTCGGCACCAGCGGACCACCGCGCGAACCAGGGCCAGGAACCGGGCGTTCTCCATCTGGCGTTTCTCAGCGCTTTTCGACAGGAGCCGGAAGAGAAGGTAGACCAGGGCGATGGCCGCCGGGATGAGCAGCGGAAGGTAGAACCGTCCCACGGCTGCCAGCACCAGGAAGATCACCAGCCAAAAGAGACTGTATGGGTCAATTCCTGGGTGCTTCTGGAAGAAGTTTTTCGGGTCCGCCATGGGTCCACCTCCTGCAACTGTCTTCTGCCATTATACCTCTCGGGCAGAGACAGTCAAGGAGGGAAGGGCAAAAAATATGGAAAATCAGCGGGAATGGGGGCGAACGCTGACTTCTCCCGAGGATAAGCACCGCACCGTGCCGTCCTCCTCCCGGACCCGAAGGGAGAAATCCTCCTCCAGATCCAGGGCCACGGCTGGCCGGGTCTGGCCCCGCTCCAGGATGGTGATGGGCTGTCCCAGCACCAGGGACCGCTTGCGGTAGTCCGCAAAGAAGGGCTTTTCCGCCAGGTTGGGGTAGAAGGAGAAGAAGTGGTTCAGGATGCTGCCCGCCAGCTGGCTGCGGCTCTCCAGCCTTTGGGGCTTGGAGTCAAAGACCACGCCGGCCTCGTTCAGCTCCGGGGGAAAGCCGCCTTCGGGGGGGAAGAGATTCACCCCAATGCCCACGATGGCGTATTGCAGCCCCCCGGTCTCCAGGTCCAGGGCGGCCTCGGTGAGAATGCCGCAGACCTTTTTGCCCCGGCAGAAGACGTCGTTGACCCACTTGATCTCCGCCGGCTCCCCGGTGCAGTCCTCGATGGCCAGGGCCACGGAGGCGGCGGCGCAGGTGGTGAGAAGCAGGGCCTCCCGGGCCTCCATGTTAGGCCGCAGGAGGAAGCTGATGTACAGCCCCGAGTCCGGCGGGGAGAAGAAGCTGTGATCCCGCCGGCCCTTCCCGGCGGTCTGCTCGGTGGCGGCCAGGACGGTCCCCTCGGGGGCGCCCGCCTCAGCCTGCTGCCGCAGGAGGGTGTTGGTGGAGGTGACCACCGGCTGGACCTCCACCGCCAGCCCCGGCACGGCGAGATATTGGGCGATGCTCTGGGGGGAGAGGATGGCGCTCTCAGCCCGCAGGCAGTAGCCCCGGTTGGAGACGGCGTCGATGGGGTAGCCGCTCTCCCGCAGCTGGGAGATGGCCTTCCACACGGCGCTACGGCTCACCTGGAGTTTTCCCGCCAGGGCCTCGCCGGAGAAGTATACCCCCCGGTTGGCCTCCAGGGCCTCCAGGACACGATCTTTAATCAGCATAGCAAGTTACCTCGGTCAGAGAGAAATGGCGTGCCCCACCCGCTTGGCCACCAGCAGGGCCAGGGCGATCTTGATCAGGTCGGGGATGATGTAGGGGAAGACGCACATGCCCAGGGTCCCCAGCAGGGTGGTGGCGTTTCCGCCGCTGGTGTACACCTGGATGAACCAGACGGTACCGAAGGCGTAGCAGACCACCAGACCCAGGACCATGGCCAGAGCCATCACCAGGGGCTTGGTCCCCAGCTTGGCGGTCACGGCCCAGTAGACCAGGGCAGAGGCCAGGAAGCCGATGAGATAGCCCCCGGTGACCCCCAGCAGGGCGCCGGCCCCGGCAGAGAACCCGGCGAAGACGGGCAGGCCCACCAGACCCAGCAGCAGGTAGAGAAGGACGGCGACGGTACCCCTGCGGCCGCCCAGGAGCCCCAGGGCGGCAAAGATGCCGAAGGTCTGGAGGGTGAAGGGCACAGGGCCGAAGGGAATGGTAATCCACGCGCAGATCGCCATGAGGGCCGCCATCAGGGCGATGTAGGCCAGGTCGCGGATCTTGGCGTGGGAAGTCATAACAGCGGTAGACATAACAAGGACCTCGCTTTTTCTAAGGATGAGGCGAGTATACCACGGAAAATTCTGATCGTCAACCAAAATAGAGAAAATGGTTGACAATTGAACGTTCATGTTCTGGGGGAGAACAAGAATGAGCCTCCCTTTGACAAGGGAGACTCATTTTTAGTTCCTTTTGCGAGTTAGAAGGGATCGGGGGAATTGGGCTTTTGGGGCTCATCCTCCTTCTTCCCGTGGAGGATCTCGTCGGCTTCCCGCAGGCGGCGGGCGGATTCTGCCTCCCGTTCAGCCTGGAGGCGGGCGCGCTCCTCGGCGTCCTCCCTGGCCTTTCTGGCCCGCTGGACCCGGGTCTCCTCCTTGCGGGTTTCCAGGGCGGCAGGGGCATCAAAGACCAGGGCAAAGTCCTCGGCGGACATAGTCTCGAACTCCAGCAGGTACTGGGCGGTGCGCTCCAGCTCCTCCATGTGGGCGGAGAGGATCTCCTTGCAGCGGCGGTAGCCCTCGTCCAGGATGGCCTTGATCTCCTCGTCGATGAGACCGGCCACCTCCTCGGAGTAGGACCGTCCGGCGGCCATGCTGCGGCCGATGAAGACCTCCTGGTCGCTGTCGTAGCTGATGGCCCCCAGGCGCTCGCTCATGCCGTACTTTGTGACCATGCTCCGGGCGATGGAGGTGGCACGCTCCAGGTCGTTGGAGGCGCCGGTGGAGATGTCTCCCAGCACCAGTTCCTCGGCCACCCGGCCGCCCAGCAGGGAGGCGATGCGCTCCCGCAGTTCCTTGCGGGACTGGTACATCCGGTCCTCCTCGGGCAGAGAGATGGTCATGCCGCCGGCAGGGCCGCGGGGGATGATGGTGATCTGGTGGACGGGGTCCTGGGTCTTCAGCTCGTGAATGACCACGGCGTGACCGGCCTCGTGGTAGGCGGTGAGCTTCCGGGCCAGCTCGGGGACCACCCGGCTCTTCTTCTCGGGGCCTGCGATGACCTTCAGCATGGCCTCGTGGACCACGTCCATGCGGATGAAGGGCTGCTTCTGCCGGGCGGACAGGAGGGCGGCCTCGTTGAGCAGGTTCTCCAGGTCGGCGCCGGTGAAGCCCACGGTGGCCTGGGCGATGGTGTGCAGGTCCACGTCTTCGGCCAGGGGTTTATTCCGGGCGTGGACCCGGAGGATCTCCTCACGGCCCTTGATGTCGGGCAGGCCCACGTAGATTTGCCGGTCGAACCGGCCGGGACGAAGGAGGGCGGGGTCCAGGATGTCGGCCCGGTTGGTGGCGGCCAGGACGATGACCCCCTCGTTGGAGGCGAAGCCGTCCATTTCCACCAGAAGCTGGTTCAGGGTCTGTTCCCTCTCGTCGTGACCGCCGCCCAGGCCGGTGCCTCTCTGGCGGCCCACGGCGTCGATCTCGTCGATGAAGATGATGGCGGGGGAATTCTTTTTGGCCTGCTCGAAGAGGTCGCGGACCCGGGAGGCGCCCACACCCACGTAGAGCTCCACAAAGTCGGAGCCGGAGATGGACAGGTACTGGCAGCCGGCTTCGCCGGCCACGGCCCGGGCCAGCAGGGTCTTACCGGTGCCGGGAGGGCCTACCAGCAGCACGCCCTTGGGGATGCGGGCGCCCAGCTGGGTGTACTGGGTGGGCTGCCGGAGGAAGTCCACCACTTCGGCCAGTTCTTCCTTCTCCTCGTCGGCCCCGGCCACGTCGGCAAAGGTGACCACCCGTCCGGTCTCCGCCAGGGTGCGGGCCTTGACCTTGCCGAACTGGGCGGCGTTGGGGCCGCCTCCGCCCTGCCGGCGGAGGAAGAGGAAGTACCACAGCACCCCCATGATCACCAGGACCACCACCCAGGTGAGAATGGTGCTCATCCAGGCCGGGGAGGGGCTGTCGGGATACTCATAGTCAGAGATGATACCGTCCTGCCATTGCTCCACGATGATGTCGTTGAAATCGTCGTAGAAGAGCTGGAAGTCGTAGAGCTGATAGGTCACCACCGAGGTGCCGTCCACGGGCTTCTTCAGGGTGAGGGTCACCGAGTGATCCTGGACCTGGACGGTCTCCACCTGTTGGTTCTCAAAGAAGGCCCGGAGATCGGCGTAGGAGTAGGCCTCGCCGGAGGAGTCGGGGTTCCGGAAGAAGCTGGAGGTGAAGAAGATCAGGGCGAACAGGCAGAGGATCAGGATCAGTCCGCGCATGGGACTGGCGGGGGTCTTGTTGTTGTTCAAATGGGATCACATCCTTTGGCTCTCCGCCGGAGGGGGAGAGGCTAGACGAAGATTATTCGTAAATTTCGGGTTTCAGAATGCCGATGTATTCCAGTTGGCGGTACTTCTGGTCGTAGTCCAGGCCGCAGCCCACCACGAAGCCATCGGGGATCTGGAAGCCGGTGTAGTCCGCCTGGATGGGTTTGACACGGCGCTCCGGCTTATCCAGCATGACGCACAGCCGGATGGAAGCGGGATTGCGCTTCTGGAGCTCTGCCACCAGTCTGGACAGGGTGTTGCCGGTGTCTAGGATGTCCTCCACCAGGATGACGTCCTTGCCGGTGATGGGCTCGGAGGTGTCCAGCTTGATGTCCACCAGGCCGGAGCTGACGGTACCGGAGCCGTAGGAGGAGGCGGACATAAAGTCCAGGGTCATGTCGGGGATGTCCAGCTCCCGAACCAGGTCTGCCATGAAGATGAAGGAGCCCCGGAGAATGCCGATGACCACGGGGGCTTTCCCCCGGTAGTCCTCGCTGATCTGAGCTGCGATTTCTTTGATGCGGGCGGAGAGTTGTTCGCGGGTGAAGAGGATCTCCTGCATATCCTGTTCCATCATAAGGCGTTCATGTCCTTTCTGTCTCTGTCAGGGTGATGTGGAGGGCGGGCTCGCCGGGGGCGGCGATGCGGGTTTCCTCCGGCCCCAGCCCGGCGGCGGCCGCCAGGCCGTGGGAATCGGTCAGTACAGGGAGAGAATCCCGGTCCTGACGGGGAATTTTTTCGTCGATGTACCACTTTTTCAGGGTTTTTCCGGCTCGGCCGGGGAGGCGTAACCGGTCGCCGGTGGCCCGGGGACGGGCGGTAAGGGGAAAGTCCAAAGCCTCCGGCCGGAGGAACCATTGGAAGGGGCCCTGGACGGCGTCGGCGGGGCAGTCTGCCCGGCGAACCTCCATCCGCCAGGGGCCAAGGTCATAGGTCCCTTCTCCGGGGATGGTCACCGGAGGGAAGGGGGCCGCCGGTGACCGCTCCAGAGTGAAGATCACCCTGTCGTATGCCCGGCGGACCAAAAGCCCTTGGGGAAGGGCGATCTGCCCGGAGGGAGGGCCATTCTCCGCCAGAGCCAGGATTTTGTCCAGATGGACGGCGGAGATCTGGTGGCGGCCCAGTCTGGCCAGGGTCTGCTTCACCGCCCGGACAGCCACCGGGCGGGGCAGGTGGGCCAGCTCCCGGGCGGAGAGGGACAGGCCCCGGGCCTCATCCCGGGGCTTCTGGGCCACCTGGGCCAGACCCTCCAGAAAGGCCCGATCCTCCCGGATATGCTGAAGGTTGGCGGCCAGCCGGTGGGAAAAGTTGGGGTTCAGCTCCCGCAGCACGGGCATCACGTCCCGGCGGATGCGGTTGCGGGCGTAGGTGGGGTCGGCGTTGGAGCTGTCCACCCGAAAGGGGACCCCCGCGGCCGCCAGGTAATCCTCGATCTCTCTGCGGGTCTGGGCCAGCAGGGGACGGATAATCGGCCCCCGCTTGGGCGGGATGCCTGCCAAGCCGTCCAGGCCGGTTCCCCGGACCAGATGGAGCAGAAGGGTCTCGGCGTTGTCGTCGGCGTTGTGGGCGGTGGCGATGCAGTCGGCCCCCGCAGCCCGGGCGGTCTCCTTGAGAAAGGCGTACCGCATGGCCCGGGCGGTCTCCTCGATGCCTTTGCCCTGTTGGGCGGCCCGGGCGGCCACGTCCCCCCGGCCCACGGTCAGGGGAACCTTTTGGGTTTCACACCAGTGGGTGACGAAGGCCTCGTCCCGCTGGGACTCCTCCCCCCGGAGCTGGTGGTTGTAGTGGGCGGCCAGGACGGTCAGGTCCCGGTCCTTCGCCAAGGTCAGCAGGCAGGTGAGCAGCGCCATGGAATCCCCGCCGCCGGAGAGGGCGCAGAGCAGGGTGCTTCCGGCAGGGAGCATGCCATGGCTGTCGGCAAAGGCCAGGACCCGGGCGGGAAACGCATCAATAGGGTTCTTCATGGTTGCGCTCCACAGAGGAGAAGGTGGTGAACTCAGGCAGCCACTGGAGGGGGACGGTGGTGGTCTCGCCCCGGCGGTTCTTGGCGATGATGCACTCGGCCTGGTTCCGCTTGTCGCTGTCCTTGTTATAATAGTCGTCACGGTAGAGGAACATGACCACGTCGGCGTCCTGCTCGATGGCGCCGGACTCACGGAGGTCCGACAGCATGGGCCGTTTGTCCGAGCGGCTCTCGTTGGCGCGGGAGAGCTGGGACAGGCAGAGGACGGGGACGTGGAGCTCCTTGGCCATGATCTTCAGGGCGCGGCTGATGTCGGCCACCACCTGCTGGCGGTTTTCTCCGGCGTAGCTTCTGCCGCTGCCCGAGGACTGCATCAGCTGGAGGTAGTCGATGATGACCAGCCCCAGATTCTCCACCCGGCGGCACTTGGCGTTCATGTCGGCCACCGACAGGGAGGGGTTGTCGTCGATGTAGATGGTGGTGTGGGCCAGGGAGGAGGAGGCCAGGGTGACCTTGTCCCAGTCGTCGGCGCTGAGCTTGCCGGTCATGAGCTTTTTGTTGTCCAGAAAGGCCTCGCTGGAGATCAGGCGGTTGGCCAGCTGCTCCCGGCTCATTTCCAGGGAAAAGAAGACCACGGTCTTGCCGGAGTACTTGCCCGCGTGGAGCAGGATATTCAGGGCGAAGGAGGTCTTGCCCATACCGGGACGGGCGGCCAGGAGGACGAGCTCCGAGGGGTGGAAGCCCGTGAGGGTCCGGTCCAGATCCACAAAGCCCGTGGCCATGCCGGGGACCTCCGCCCCCGCCATGGAGAGCTCCTGGAGGCGGTCAAAGACATCCACCAGGATTTTCGATAAGGGCTCCAGGCCCTGGGTGTTCCGGCCCTGGCGGATGGCATAGATCCGCTGCTCAGCCAGATCCAGGACGGTCTGGGCGGTCTCGCCCCCCTCCTGGACCAGGGCGGTCATCTCCCCGGCGGTCTCGGAGATCCGGCGGAGGAGGGCCTTGTCCTTGACGATGCGGATGTACTCCTTTACGTTGGCCGCCGTGGGGGTGATCTCCATGAGCTGGAGGATGTAGTTCCGGGAGGTGTTCTCGTCATAGACGCCGGTGAGCTTCATCTGATCCAGCACCGTCACCGGGTCGATGGTGGCGGAGAAGTTGAACATGGTGTAGATGGTCTCATAGATCTCCCGGTTGGCCTTCAGATAGAAGTCCTCGCCGGTGAGGGCCTCCACCACGTCGGGGATGCACCGGGAATCAATGAGCATGGCCCCCAGCACCGACTGCTCGGCCTCCACGCTGTGGGGGATCTGCCGGAGCAGCAAGGTTTCGTCCATGGCGTGTCACCTCCTTTTCCAAAGAAAATGTAGGGAACGGACATGCCCGTTCCGCCGTTGACTGACGGCGTCTGTTTTTAGCCCTCTACAACCTCAACGTGGACCGTGCCCACGATCTCATAGCCCAGCTTGCACTTGAGCTGGTAAGCGCCAAAGCTCTTGATGGGTTCGTCCTGGACGATCTTGGCCTTGGCGATGGTGACGTTGTGCTGGGCCTTCAGGGCGTCGGAGACTTCCTTGGAAGTGACGGCGCCGAAGAGACGGCCGCCTGCCCCTGCCTTGGCGGGGATCTTCACCACCAGGTCCTTGAGCTTGGCGGCAATGGCCTCGGCCTCGGCCTTTTCGGCCTCCATCTGGGCCTTCTTGGCCTTGTCCTGCATGATCATCTTGTTCATGTTGTCGGCGTTGGCGGGGACGGCCAGGTTCTTGGGGAAGAGGAAGTTGCGGGCGTAGCCGTCGGAAACGTTCACCAGCTGGCCACGCTTGCCCTGGCCCTTCACGTCCTGCTGCAGAATGACTTTCATGGGTAGTACCTCCGTTTGGAAATTGAAAATTGAAAATATGCACTTAGGTTTCTTCTTCGAAATATTGGTCGATGGCCCCTTTCAGCAGGGGCAGGACCTCATCCACGGTCTTGCCGGGGAACTGGGCGCCTGCGGTGGCTGCGTTGCCGCCGCCCCCCAGCATTTCGCTGATGACCTGAACGTTCACCTTGCCGCTGGAGCGGGTGGAGAGGTAGGTCTGCCCGTCCTCGGGGAAGAGGACGAAGGAGGCGTCGATGCCGGCGATGTTCAGCAGCTCGTCGGCGGCCTGCCCGGCGATGGCCCGGCCCACCTTGTGGTCGGTCCAGGTGATGGCCATGGACTTGTGGTAGGTATGGGCTCTCTGGATGATGTGGAACTTGGTGATGGTATCCTCCAGGTTGTTCTGGAAGAACTTCTTCACCTCGGTGGTGTCCGCACCGGACTTCCGCAGGAAGGCGGCGGTCTCGAAGGTCCGGCTGCCGGTGCGCATGGTGAAGGCCTTGGTGTCCAGCACGATGCCGGAGAGCAGGGCCTCGGCTTCCAACCGCTTCAGGTCGCCGGAGTCCAGGTTATACTGGACCAGCTCGGTGACCAGCTCGCTGGCCGAGGAGGCGTAGGGGTCCTGGAAACTCAGGGAGGGTTTCTCAATGTAGGACGCGGCCCTGCGGTGGTGGTCGATGACCACGATCTTTGCGCCGGAGGTGAGAAGCTCCGGGGCCTGGGTCTGCTCCGGGCGGTTGGTGTCCACCACCACCACGGTGGTGGTGGGGCCGGCCAGATGGCGGGCCTGCTCGGCGGGGATGAACAGGTTCTTGTATTCCGGCAGCGCGTGCAGCCGCTTGGCCATGGCCTCGGCGGGGTAGGGAGAGGGGGCCTGGATGATATTCACCGGCACATTCTTCTTGCGGGCCATGGCCGCTATGCCGGCGGCGGCCCCCAGGACGTCCAGGTCGGGGAACTTGTGGCCCATGACGATGACATGCTCGGTGACGTCCAGGATCTCTGCCAGGGCGGTGGCCACAACCCGGCTCTTGACCTTGGTGCGGCGCTCGGTCTCCTTGGACCGGCCGCCGATGAAGGAAAAATCGGTGCCGTTCTTGATGACCACCTGGTCGCCGCCCCGGCTCAGGGCCATGTCCAGGGCCAGAGAGGCGTACTCGTGGAGCTGCCTGGGGGTCTCGGCCCCCTGACCGATGCCGATGGATAGGGTGGCGGCCACGCCGTTGGGACTCTGGATGTGGCGGATCTCCTCCAGGATGGAGAATTTCCGGCGCTGGAAGCTCTGGAGATGTCCCGCTTCCATGAGGAAGAGGTAGTGATCCCGGTCATACCGGCAGATCATGCCCTGGGCGGGAGCCAGCCATTCGGTGAGCAGGTTGTTGATCTGGGTCCGCAGCACCGAGCGCTCGCCCTCGTCCAGCCCCTTGCTCAGATCCTCGTAGTTGTCCACCAGGATAATCATCAGGATGGGACGGGTGGCGTCGAACTTGGCGGCGGTGAGGGCATATTCGGTCACATCCACCCAGTAGGTGGTGGCCAGGAATTCCACCTCCGGCTCGTCGCCGATGGACACCAGGTTGCCGTAGACCAGATACTGGCGGTCGACGATCTGCACTGGATCGCCGCAGACGTGATCCCCGTCCAGCAGCCACTGGGACTGAAAAGCGGGGACCAGAGAGGAGAGCTTGGTCTCAAAGAGATGATCCCGGTCCCCGGTGAGATGGAGGAACCGGTCGTTGCTCCAGATGATGTCGTCGGTATCCGGGCGGAAGATGACGATGGGCAGGGGAGAGGAGATCATGGTCCGCCGGGAGGCGGAGTCCACGCCGTTGGTCACATGATCCAGGTAGGCCAGGACTTCGTTCTTCCGCCGGCTGGTTCCGGCGTGAAAATACAGGTAGAGGCCCAGGACCACGGCGATTTCGGCCAGGGAAAGCCAGACGTTGAACAGGCCTGTCAGCACCGCGAAGACCAGGCAGGCGGCGAAGAATACTCGGAAGCCGGTTTCCGTCAGGTGGGACAGAGCTTTATGGAAGGTTTGCTGACGCATACGCGCACCCCCGATGCAGCCTGAGGCTGTCTAAAAATAGTCGCAAAAAGATAACGTACATTATACCACAGCAGACCGGGAGTTACAACTGAAAAACCCGGAAACCGGGAGAGAAAGGGGGAACTTTTCGGTGCTTTTCCGGGAAATATTGGCCTCAATGGCTCCTGCGTCTTTTTTTGTACCACACGCTGGTGAAGACAATGGCCAGGAAAAGGATCTGTCCGCAGAGGTAGAGCCAGATGAGCAGCACCACGATGGACACCAGGGAGCCGTAGATCAGGGAGTACCGGGAGGATATGCTGATGAACCAGGAGAAAAAGCCCGAGGCCACCACCAGGGCCAGGGTGGCGGTCAGGCTGCTGACCATCATGGGGGTTCGCGGGGACCCTCTGGGGGAGGCCATAATCAGGACGGCCAGGATGAACAGGAAGAAGATGGCGAAGAGGAGCACATAACGCAGCCAGTTCCACAGATCCAGCACGCTGCCCAGGAAGGGAAGCCGGTCCACGATGGCCTGGAGGGTCTTTTCCCCGGTGACCACCACGATGACCGACAGGTCCAGGGTCAGCAGCAGGGCCGGCGGGAAGAGGATGCTCACCGCCAGGCTCCGCAGGGGGGACCGGGGGACGTAGTCATACACATCCAGGATCACCCGGGCGATGGTCCGGTAGGCCGCCGCGGCGGAGAACCAGCAGGCCGCCAGGCCTGCGATGAACAGGCCGGGGGTCTGGCGGTAGGACACATACATCAGGTAGCTTTTGATGACCACCAGGGCGTCCTCCGGCAGGATGGGCTGGAGCTGGTTGATGACGTTGGTGATATCAATGTTGGCCAGACCCAGCAGATAGGACACGCAGATGAGCACGGGGAAGACGGCCAGCAGGATGAAGTAGGCCAGACAGGCGGCGGACTGGGCCACCCGATAATTG
>JAEDLP010000055.1 GCA_016295225.1 Oscillospiraceae bacterium
AGGACATCAAGGCCTTCTATATGCGCCTGAACGACGACGGCAAGACCGTGGCCGCCACCGACTGCCTGGTCCCCGGCATCGGCGAGATCATCGGCGGCTCCCAGCGCGAGGAGCGTCTGGACGTGCTGGAGGCCCGCATCAAGGAGCTGGGCATGAATCCCGAGGACTACTCCGCTTACCTGGACCTGCGCCGGTACGGCTCCTGCAAGCACGCCGGGTTCGGCCTGGGCTTCGAGCGCATGGTCATGTACCTGACCGGCATCTCCAACATCCGCGACGTTCTGCCTCATCCCCGTACCGTGGGTTCTGCTGAGTTCTGAGAACCTAAACAGCATAGCAAACGACCGTTCCGAGTCAAATCGGAACGGTCGTTTTCGTTGGAACGCAATGGTTTCAGAGGTCGCAGGCCACCAAATCCTCGAAGGTCTGCCGGCGGACAGCCAGGCGGGCCTTGCCCTCATGGAGCATCACCAGGGCCGGACGGCACAGGCGGTTGTAGTTGGAGGACATGGTGAAGTTATAGGCCCCGGTGGTCAGGACGGCGATGAGATCGTCCCGCCGGGCCTCAGGCATCCGGATGTTCTCCTGGATCAGGTCGCCGCTCTCGCAGCAGCGGCCGGCCACGGTGCAGACAAAATTCCGCTCATCGTTCATCCGGTCGGCGGGCAGGACGGTGTAGGGGGCCTGGTACAGGGCGTACCGGGGGTTGTCGGTCATGCCGCCGTTGACGGTGATGTAGCTGCGGTAGCCCTCGATGGTCTTCACGCCGCCCACCCGGTAGAGGGTGGCGCCGGCGTCGGCCACGATGCTCCGGCCTGGCTCCAGGAGAACCTGGGGGACCGGGTAGTTTCGGGCGGCGCAGCCCGCCTTCAGGTGCTCGGACAGGGCCTTGATGTTGCCGGGAATGTCCACCATCGGGTCGGTCTCCTGATAGCGGACGCCAAAGCCGCCCCCCAGGTTCAGGACCCGGACGGTGAAGCCCAGCCCCTGCCGCATCTCATCGGCGAAGGCCAGGAGGATGTCCACCGCGTCGCAGAAGGGCTCGGCCTCGAAGATCTGAGAGCCGATGTGGCTGTGGAAGCCCAGGACGTCCAGGTTCTCCATCCCCACTGCGGCCTGGACAAACCGGGCAGCCTGTCCTGTTTCAATGGGGACGCCGAACTGGCAGTCGATGCGGCCGGTGTTGATGGCCTGGAGGGTGTGGGGGTCGATGCCGGGGGTGACCCGGAGGAGAACCTTCTGCTTGATGCCCTTCTCGCCGGCATAGCGGTTCACCCGCTCCAGCTCGTGGTGGTTGTCCACGATGAAATGGCCCACGCCGTTGTCCATGGCGTAGAGGATGTCCTCGTCGGTCTTGTTGTTGCCGTGGAAGTAGAGGCGCTCCGCCGGGAACCCGCCGGCCAGGGCGGTGTAGATCTCGCCGGGGGAGACCACGTCGGCCCCCATGCCCTCCTCCTGCAGCACCGGGTAGAGGCCCTTGAAGCACAGGGCTTTGCCGGCAAAGAGGGGGTAGGACCCGGCAGGCATATACTCGGCCAGGGCCTGGACATAGGTGCGGCAGTTGGCCCGGACCCGGTCCTCGTCCAGCACGTACAGGGGGGCGCCGAACTCCTCGACCAGGGTCACCGCGTCGATGCCGCCGATGGTCAGATGGCCCTTCTCATTGATTCCCAGATTGTCATACAGCATAGGTCATTCCTGTCTTTCTGTCTCATGTTCTTCTCGATGGATACAACCTCCCGTGACCGGGCATGTGCGCCGGATACCAGATTGGTTGGAAGCGAGATTAAAGTTCTTTTGGGATCCTTTTTCTTCCAAGAAAAAGGATCAGGGTCCTAACAAATCGTCCATGTGGTAGAAGCCGGGGGCCTGCTTCACGATGAAGTTGGCCGCCGTCAATGCCCCTTCCGCGAAGAGGGCCCGGTCGTGGGCCTGGTGCTTCAGGGAGATGGTCTGGTTGTCGGTGGCGAAGATAACTTCATGCTCCCCCACCACGTTGCCCATGCGCAGGGCGTGGATGCCGATCTCGTTGGGCTGGCGCTTGTGCTGGCCGGAGCGGCCGAAGACGTATTCCGCGTCAGGCCGCTTCTCCTTCACGGCGTCGGCCAGAAGGAGGGCGGTGCCGCTGGGGGCGTCGGCCTTGCGGTTGTGGTGGGCCTCGATGATCTCCACGTCGCAGCCGCCGAAGATGGCGGCGGCCTGCTTCACCAGGCGGGCCAGGAGGGCCACGCCCACGGACATGTTATAGGACTGGAAGACGGGGACGGACTTGGCCCCCTCCTCCAGGATGGCGAACTCCTCGGGGGTGTAGCCGGTGGTGGCGGCCACCAGGGGCAGGTTGCGGGACTTGCAGTAGTCCACCAGCTCCCGGGCGCTGGCGTGGTTGGAGAAGTCGATAACCACGTCGGCAGGGCCGGTGTAGTCGGTCAGGGCGGCATAGATCCCCTCGCCGCCGGCCCGGTCCACGGCTGCCGCCAGGGTGGCGCCGGACTCGGCAATGATCCGGCACACCTGCTGGCCCATGCGCCCCAAAGCGCCGTTTACGATGATGTTCATGATGTTTGCTACCTTTCAGTAAAATCAACCTTGTCTCAGCGGGCTGTAAGCTGCTGCTTTCTGCAAACGCTGGTACTCGGAATTAAAGTTCTTTTTGGTTCTTTTTCTTTCAAGAAAAAGAATTACACGTTGATGCCCAGGGCGCGCATCCGCTGGAGCATCACCTGATAGTGGTCCTCCTCCATGGGAACCAGGGGCAGGCGCAGGAAGTTCTCGCAGAAGCCCATGGCGGCCATGGCGGCCTTGACGGGGATGGGGTTGCTCTCGCAGAACAGGGAGCGGATCAGGGGCATGAAGTCGCACTGGAGCTTGGCGGCCCCGGCCACGTCCCCGGCGAAGAACTTGTCGGTGATGGCCACGGTCTCAGCGGGGATGACGTTGGACAGAACGGAGATGCAGCCCATGCCGCCCATGGACAGGATGGGAACGATCTGGTCGTCGTTGCCGGAGTAGATGTCCAGCTTGTCGCCCACCAGGGAGAAGGTCTCCACGATCTTGGAGATGTCGCTGTTGGCCTCCTTGATGGCGCAGATGTTGGGGTGCTCGGCCAGCTTCACATAGGTCTCAGGGTTGATGCCGATGCCGGTGCGGGAGGGCACGTTATAGAGGATCACGGGCTTGGTGCTGGCGTCGGCGATGGTGTTGTACATCTGCACCAGGCCCTTCTGGGTGGTCTTATTATAATAAGGAGTCACAACCAGGACGCCGTCCGCGCCGTCGGCGCAGGCGCTTCTGGTCAGCTCCACGGCGTAGTCGGTCTCGTTGCTGCCGGTGCCGCAGATGACGGGAACCCGGCCGTTGACGTGCTGAATGGAGCGGCGCATGACCTCCCGGTGCTCGGCGTCGGTGAGGGTGGAGCTCTCACCGGTGGTGCCGCAGATGACCAGGGCGTTGATCCCCTGGGCGATCTGCCAGTCGATGAGCTTTTCCAGACGATTGTAATCCACGCCGTCGGGGGTGGTGGGGGTAACCAGGGCAGTGGCGATGCCCTTGAAAATAGGATTCTGATGCTTCATAATAAATTCCTCCTGCATAATTTGAGATGCTCGCTTGATTTTTTTATTGCTATGAGAAAGAAACCATAAAATCGTGCTTTGCACGATTTTTTCGCCATATCCCCCGGTTGCCCCAACAGGGCGAGGGGGATGGCTCAAATTATGATTTTTTTATTGCTGCGCAATAAAAAAATCAAGCTGGCTATGCGGGATAGCTGCTTGATAAAACGACAAATACCCCCGGCAGATAGGCCGGGCTGTTATATCAAGGATAGCTCTCCGCAAACTGTTCCATTTGCGACAGTCGGACAACTGTTCGTTTGTCCGCCCAGCCTGGACTTCCATGCAGGAAAGCCCGGCTTCGGCGTCTGCCCCTTTTCCCGCCCCTGCCCTGCACGGCATTGGCAACGGGTACTCTTGGCGAAACGCACCTCTATCTCTGGTTTGGCAATATCTTAGTGGATTTCCCTCTCTTTGTCAAGGGTAATTTTCCACAAAGGCGTGACAACGGGGGGAAACTGTGGTATGCTGGGTGCAGAAAATTGCAACGAGAGGTACAGACCCAATGAATGATTGGAAGAATTTTGACTTGGGCGCTCTCTCCTCCATGGACGACCTGGATCTGGCCATGATGGGCCTGCTTCCCACGGAGGAGGAGCCTGAAACCCCGGAGGAGACCTCCACCGTCAGCCCCTTCCACGACATGGACAGCATCGAGTTCCACCTGTGGATGGAGGAGGAAGTGGACAAGGAGGCCGCCCGCCGCCTGGCCATGAAGAAACCCAAAAAGTGAGCAAAAAACCGGCAGGAGCAAAATCCCGCCGGTTTTTCTGTTGGTTGGAGGCTTCTCCCCTCCTGATTCCTCACTGCATACTCAGCTGGCCGAAGGTGGTGAGGATCTGGTCGGCGGTCATGGCCGCTTTCTCCTCCCCGGCCTTGTCCACCACGATCTTTCCCCGGTCCAGCATCAGCAGCCGGTCGCCGTACTCCAGGGCGTAGCGCAGGTTGTGGGTGACCATCAGGGCGGTGAGGTTCTTCTCCTTCACCACCTTGCCGGTGAGGGCCATGATGGTCTCGGCGGTCTTGGGGTCCAGGGCGGCGGTGTGCTCGTCCAGGATGAGGAATTTCAGCGGGGTCATGGTGGCCATAAGCAGGGCCACCGCCTGCCGCTGTCCGCCGGAGAGGGACCCCATCTTCACGTCCAGCTTATCCTCCAGGCCCAGGCCCAGACCGGAAAGCTGGTCCCGGTAGAAGTCCACCCGCTTCTTGTTCACCCCGAAGCCCAGGCCGAACTTCTTCCCCTTGTTGTCCGCCAGGGAGAGATTCTCCAGCATGGTCAGGCTGGGGCAGGTCCCCAGGGAGGGGTTCTGGTACACCCGGCCGATGGAGGCGTACCGCTGGAAATCCTTCTGCCTGCGGATGCTCTTCCCGTCGATGAGCACGTCGCCGCTGTCCAGGGGGATGCTGCCGCAGAGGATGTTCAGCAGGGAGGTCTTGCCCGAGCCGTTGCTCCCCACGATGGAGATGAACTGGCCGTCAGGAACCGTCAGGTCGAAGCCCTGGAAGAGCTTTAACTCGGTGACTGTGCCGGGGTTATAGGTTTTGGTCATGTTTCGGATCTCAAGCATGGATGATCTCCTCCCCTTTTCGACCGGCCGCCACCAGCACCAGCAGGAAGAGGACGGCGGTGATGAACTTCAGCATATTGGCCGGCAGACCCACGCTGATGGCGATCTGGATGCAGAATTTGTACAGGATACTGCCCAGCAGGACGGCCGTGGTCCCCTTGGGGCTGGCCAGGAACCGCAGGACGGGGATCTTGCCCATCCGGCAGGACACCCTGGACCCGGCGAAGAACCGGATCAGGGACACGCCGATGATGACGGTGGCCAGACCAAAGACCACCTGGCCGATGCCCATGACGGCGGAGTAGCTCCGCTGCTCCTGGCACAGAACGCCGCCGCAGAGGGCCACCAGGGCGTTGGAGATGACCACGCCCAGGATCTTCATGTTGCCCTTGTTCTTGGCCAGGGTGGTGACCAGGGTGGCGTTGTCGCCCACCGCCCGCAGGAGGAGGCCGGACTTGGTGCGGAAGTAGAGATCCAGCACCAGCTTCACCACCAGCGCCAGCACCAGGGCCACCACCAGCTTCCGGCCGGTGAGGGTCAGGCCGCCCAGGACCGCCATGACAGGGGCGGAGACGAAGATGGTGTCCACCGCCCGCTCGATGGTCAGGTTGGACCCGGCGATGAGCAGGTTGATGGAGGACAGGGCGGTCATGGTAATGATACCGGCCAGCAGGTCACGGACCCCCAGCTTCACGTGGATGAGACCGGTGCACAGGCCGGCCAGCGCGCCCGCAGCCGCGGCGCACACCAGGGTCAGCCAGGGGTCCACCCCCCGAAGCAGGAGGACGGCCGTCACCGCAGCCCCCAGGGGAAAGCTGCTGTCCACGGTCAGGTCGGGGAAATCCAGCACGGAGTAGGTAATATACACGCCGTAGGACAGCAGGGCGTAGATAAAACCCTGGGTCAGCGTACTGGCGATCAGGTCAGTCATGGGATAGCCTCCTTGTTGGTTGGTTGCGGCCCCCTTTGGGGCAGAACATGATGAGGTCGGGAACGAGCGGCATGCCCGTTCCCGACGAAACCATCACGGATACATTCACTGAAACAATCACTGGCCCACTTCTTCGGCGGTTTCGGCCAGGTCGGCGGGCAGTTCCAGGTTCAGGGAAGCCAGAGCGGCGCCGTTCACGTACAGGGCGTAGTTCTCGATGACCTCATAGGGCAGGTCCTGGCAGGTTGCCTCCCCGGTGAGGACCTTGGCGGCCATGAGACCGGTCTGGATGCCCAGCTGGACGTAGTCCAGGCCCGCGCCGGCCACGCAGCCCAGCTTCACCTGCTCGATCTCGGAGCCGTACACGGGGATGCCCGCCTCGTTGGTCTTCTCCAGGATGGAGCCCAGAACGCCCACCACGTTGTTGTCGGTCAGGTTGGAGAGGCAGTCCACCTCCTTGGCGATGAGGGTGTCCACCGCCTGGGTGACCTCGGACTGGGCGGTGACGCCCACGGCCTCGATGGTGAAGCCGTAGTCGGCGGCCAGCTCCTCATAGATTCCCACGGAGTAGACGGAGTTGGGCTCGCTGGTGGTGTAGACGATACCGATGGTGTCGGCCTCGGGCTGGAGGGCCCGGATCAGCTGGAGCTGACCCTCCACGGGCAGCACGTCGGAGGTGCCGGTGATGTTGCCGCTGTCCAGCTTGGCCCCCACGGGGTCGGTGATGGCGGTGAAGATCACGGGGATGTCCTTGTCCTCCGCCGCCGCGTAGCAGGCAGTGGCCGAGGGGGTGGCGATGCCCACCATCAGAGCCGCGTCCTCGGCGGAGAAAGCCTGGGCGATCTGGATGGCCATGTTGTCGTCAAAGCTGGCGTTCTGATAGTCGATGGTGTAGTCGGTGCCCTCCACCAGGCCGGCCTGCTCCAGACCCTGGAGGAAGCCCTCCCGGCAGTTGTCCAGGGAGCCGTGCTGGCCGTACTGGCTGATGCCGATGACGGGGATCTCTCCGGCGGTCTCACCGCCGGTCTCGCCGCCGGTCTCGCCGCCGCCGCAGGCGCACAGGGACAGGGCCATGCCCAGGGACAAAACGCCGCACAGATACTTCTTCACATTTTTCATGATGATCTCTCCTTTTTCTTTTTTTCATTCGATGCTTCCCGATGGTGGGAGAGGGCTGGGGGACAAAATAAAAAAGCCCTGTTCCACTCGTTTCCTTCAACGAAATGGGACAAGACTAAACTTCCTGCGGTACCACCCAAATTGACGCATTGCGCCCGCTCATGTTCGCGTACCATCATACGCGCCGCCCGGATAACGGGTGCGGTCCCCGTCGGCCGCTACTGACCTTTCGGTGTTCGCTCCGCCCTCGTAAGGCCATTCCCTCTCAGTCCTCCCACCGCGATTCCACCATCCGCGGCTCTCTGCAGGGCCTCTCTGAGAGGTACTATTCTTACTCACTGGTTTGCTTTGGTTTTAACTTGTCTCTAGCATAGCACCGGACCCGGGAAATCGTCAAGACGCAGTTATCCACAAAAGAACCCCGCTTTTTCCCCCGGCCTCTGCGCGCATCCCACAAAACAAAGAAACCACAGTGGACCGACCATCCACTGTGGCTGCTTTCTGAGGAAGCTGAGCGGTCTCAAGAGAGCGGGAGACCTTGGGAGCCCGGCCAGGAGAGGCGACCGGGGTCTGATCCAGCTTCGATGTATGGTCTGGCTCTGGGGCGGAGCCTTTCATACGTTCTCTTCCGTGTCTTTACTATACTAAAAATCCTGCCATTTGTAAAACGAGAAAGCCACATAGCTCCCATCAGAGTTTCTGATGGGATAAATCCACCTCAAAAAAAAACGCCTGCGGGAAGCAGGCGTTTCTCTATGGTTCCGGTGGGGGAGTGTCGTCTCGTCACCGTCAGGTTTTATGCTTTCTTTCGTTGAGCCAGTCAGACCAGGCCTGGGCCAGGCCCACAGCCCCGATGGCGCCGCAGGCGGCGAAGGGAATGCCGATCTGACCACCCGTCTGGCTCAGAGCCACCACATAAGCTACCATCATAATGACCCATGCGATCATGGCAAATCTGCTATTTTCCGTCTTTTTCATAAAAAAGCTCCTTTCCATATTTCTCAGAAGTGGATATTCACCGAGAAAAGAAGGATGTACCGGCCGGGTCTCGCTTTCTTTTTCTTTCTGTCTCTATCTTACCCCAATCTGTGCCCTTTGTAAAACGAGAAAAGCGCATCCGTTCCATCAAAGACCCTGATGGTTCCATCCCCGGTGCAGCAAAAAGCACCTGCATTTCAGCAGGTGCCTTTGCAGCAGGGCCAATGTCCAAATACCGCGCCGTGGAACGCAGAGCACTTGCCGGCCGATGGCCACAGCCGGCAAAGATAGAAAAAGGTGGAAGGGAAGGTCGCCAAGCAAAGGAAGGTAGGACTTGCTCCGGTCACCCCGAGTGTCAGGGGGTGCTCTCCCAGAGAAGGGCGGGGAGAAGACTGCGCGGTTACATTGCCCCTTGCTTTCTTTGGTTGGTTCCACTATACTAAAGACGGAATCATTTGTAAAATCGGAACTTCGTATACTTACCATCAGAGCCTCTTATGGAAAGGACGCCGCCATGGATCACAATAAACGAAACGCGCTGCTCACCGCCATTGACGTGGGCAACATGACCCGGGCCGCCGAGCAGCTGGGGTACACCCAGTCCGGTCTGAGCTACATCATCAAAACCCTGGAGGCCGAGTTCGGCTTCCCTCTGCTGGTGCGCTCCCGCTCCGGCGTCCGCCCCACGGCGGACTGTATGCGCATCCTCCCCATCCTCCGGGACCTCCACCACAAGAGCCAGATGCTGGAGCAGGAGGTGGCGGACATCCGTGGTCTGGCGGTGGGCGCGGTCTCCGTGGGGGTCTTCCCCTGCATCTCCCGGTTCTGGATGCCCACCATCCTGCGGAACTTCACCACCCGGTATCCCGGCATCACCCTGTCCATCCGGGAGAGCGGCCAGGAGGATCTGGACCAGTGGCTGCGGGACGGCTCCGTGGACCTGCTCCTCTACAGCCGCCAGCCCAACTACACCCACCAGTGGATTCAGTTCATGCAGGACGACCTGTGCGCCGTGGTGCCCGAGGGACATCCCCTGGCTCCCTGCCGGGAGATCGCCCTGGATCAGCTCACCGGGGAGCCCTTCATCATGGAGGACGGCGCCCACGACCACGACATCCCACGGCTGCTGAAGGACTCCGGCTTTCACCCCAACGTCTGCTGGTCCTCCAAGGACGAGCTGGCCATCCTGAATATGGTGGCCGCCGGTCTGGGGGTGAGCGTCCTGCCCGGCCTGTACCTCCAGGATATGCCCCCCGGGGTCAAGGCCCTGCCCCTGGTTCCCCGGGCCTACCGCCAGCTGGGGGCCGCCATGCTGAGCCTGGAGGAGCTCTCCCCCGCCGCCCGGCGGTTCCTGGACAGCGCCAAGACCACCATGGGGGTCCTGTAACCCGCCTTGCTAACCCCGTACAAGGAACCCCCGGAGAGATCGCGACTCTCCGGGGGTTCTCCGTGGATGGCATACAAAATTTCATTTGTGTGCTATCATGATACATTCGTTCTCTGGGAATTGCAATGTCTTCCTTTCAATCTTTGAAGTGCCTCGTGAACCCCACGGCCTTCCCCAAAACGCGGACGCCGTTCATGGCTCCCCCGGCAAAGACCATGGGCTCATAGCTGCTGTTCTCCGGGATCAGAAGCACCGTGTCCCCGATCCGCTTGAACCGTTTCAGGGTGGCCTCGTCCTCCCCTACCATCACGGCGGCGATCTCTCCGGTCTCCACCTCTGGCTGTTCCCGGATGTAGACAATATCGCCGTCCTCGATCCCCGCCCCGATCATGCTGTCGCCCCGGCAGATCAGGGTGAAATCACAGCGGATGGACACCGGAACCAAATCATAGTTCTCAATGTTCTGCTCCGCCAGGATGGGCTGCCCGCAGGCAATCTGACCCAGACGGGGAACCCGGTAGACCTCGGGCGGCGGAAGAAGGTTTTTGGCCGGATAGGGGCTGCCCTCTTCTTCCATCCCGATCAGCTCCTTGGGGTCCATATTCAGGGCCGCAGACAGAGATTTCAGCCTCGCAATGGGGATATTCTTAATGGCCCCTGTTTCGTATCGCTGCAGCGTCGATTTGCTCATGCCTGCTTGATCCGCCAACTCCTGATAGGTGTAGTTCATTTGCAGCCTTCTCGTTTTCAGACGATTGGCGATTTCCATATAATTCAGTTCCTTCATCGGTTTCACCCCTCTGTCCCATATCATACACCACTTGACCCATTTATGCAACACCCTTTTAAAAAAGTTGCGCATTTGGGGTTGACGGATTCCCAGCCAGGTCATACAATAGAGTTATCCTAAATCCGCAACGCACAAGGATTCGATCCCCTATTTTTTTGCCGTTACTGTCCCATATATGCAACATCAGACCAAAAAAGCAAAGGAGGAATCAACATGCCCAGAGAACCCAATGCCTACGTTGATTGGGAAAAACTCTCCCTGAACGGGATCAAGCTGAACCCCGGCTGCCGGGACTGCGTCTTTTCCAGCAAGGATGGCTGGTGCATCTATTACCTCATCACCGGCCAAAGACGAAAGGCGAAGGCCGGAAAGGACGGATGCCGCAGGAAATGGACCACCCCGCTTCTGACCGGACACCCCAACCTGCTTCTGTCCCACCGGACCATCCGGGAACCCCGCCGGGGGGCCCATCGGCCCGCCATGGACGAAGCAAAAGCGAAAGAACTCTATGACAAGGGAGCCAAGGACGTGCAGATTGCCGCCGCCCTGAACTGCTCCAAAGCCACCGTGCTGCGATGGCGGCAGCGAACCCGCCTGCCCTCCCATTTCAGACCCGACGCCCAGAGAAAGGATCGTGGCATCCATGGGGCGCTCTGAAATCATTCTCCCAACGGATACCCTGGATGCACTGGAAGCCCTCGCGGACAGTGAGAGGGGGAGACTTTTCACGGCCTTGTTATCCTACGCAAGGACGGGCGAAGCTCCGCGTCTCACCGGCATCGAGCGCCACGTGTTCCCGCTGATCCGTTCCGACATTGACAGGCAGAGAAACCAAACTGCATTTG
>JAEDLP010000198.1 GCA_016295225.1 Oscillospiraceae bacterium
GGGCCGATGGTGTAGTAGCCGCCGATGGGGATCATGGCCACATCCAGACCCTGCAGGTCGGCCAGCTGGGCGGGGGTGAGTTCACAGCCCAGATCCCCGAAGTGGGCTGCCTTCAGGTTCCCGGCCTGGAGCACGTGGATGGTGTTCCGGCCCCGCAGCGCCCCCCCTTCGGGGTCGTGGAAGGTCTCGATGGCGGTGACGGTAAAGGGATTCTCGTGGCCCTCCAGGGGTTTGACCACGTGGCGGGCGTTGTGGTCGCTGTGCTGGGTGTGGGAGCACAGCACCAGGTCGGCGGCCACGTCCAGGGCGCCGAAGCCCCGGACGTAGTTGTCCTCGTAGGGGTCGAACACCACGGTGAACTCCTTGCATTTCAGCGCAAAGCAGGCATGACCATACCAGCGCAGTTCCAGTTGTACCATAAGGGAAACCTCCTTTGTTCTGGTTTGCTGCTTCTATTAAACCATATTTGCCGGGATTTGACGACTGTTTTTTCAGAAAAATCCAAACTCTGACAGAAATATTTCATCTGCCCATGGAAAATTCCGGCGGAAGAGAGTATAATGGCAGCGTGAACGTGTCAAAAAGCCGCACCTGCGGCGAACCATAGAGAGGTTTTATCGTATGAATGCAACTTTGGTAATTATGGCTGCCGGCATGGGCTCCCGCTACGGCGGCGAGAAGCAGACCGACGGCATCGGCCCCAACGGCGAGGCCATCATGGAGTACTCCGTCTACGACGCAGTCCAGGCGGGGTTCCGCAAGATCGTGTTTATCATTAAGCCCGAGATGGAGGAGACCCTCCGCAAGCTCTGCGGCGACCGCATCCAGACCTGGAAGACTCCCCAGGGGGAGCCGGTGGAGGTGGCCTACGTCTTCCAGGACTTCTCCAGCGTGCCCTCCTTCTATCAGATCCCGGCGGAGCGGAAGAAGCCCTTCGGCACCGTCCACGCCGTCCTGTGCGCCCGGGACGCGGTGAAGGAGCCCTTCGCCGTCATCAACGCCGACGACTATTATGGCAAGCCCGCCTTCTCCACCATCCTGGAGAAGCTGCTGACCCTGAAGGAGACCGGCGAGGGGGCCATGGTGGCCTACCGCCTGAAGAACACCGTCAGCGACAACGGCACCGTCTCCCGGGGGGTCTGCCAGACCGAGAACGGCAATCTGAAGAAGGTCAAGGAGACCCTGAAGATCAAGAAGTACCCCGACGGGGCCATCGCCGACGTGGCCGACCCCGAGAGGGAAGTGGCCCTGGACCCCGAGAGCCCTGTGTCCATGAACTTCTGGGGCTTCACCCCCTGGCTCTTTGAGGAGCTGGAGACCTACTTCCACGACTTCCTGAAGGGCCTGGCCCCCGACGAGATGAAGGCCGAGTGCCTGCTGCCCGTGCTGGTGGACAAGCTCATCACCGAGGGCAAGCTGAACGTGTCCGTCCTGGACACCGACGCCGTGTGGTTCGGCGTGACCTATCAGGAGGACCGCCCCGTGGTGGAGGCCGAGCTGAAGAAGCTCCACGCCAGCGGAGCCTACCCCCCATCGCTGAAGAACTGAGGATCGGGGGCATCCCGGCGGAGAACTCCGCCGGGATGCCCGGAAAAGTAGGCCGAATTGGAAAAAAGGGATTGACAAATGCCCGGAGTATGAGTATACTATTCTAGTAACTGAAATTCGCGGATGTGCTGGAACTGGTAGACAGGCACGTTTGAGGGGCGTGTGTCCATGACGTACGGGTTCAAGTCCCGTCATCCGCACCATAACTGGACACCAATTTTGATACAATTGGTATCGCGATTGATGTCCAGTTTTTTATTTTTCTTTTGAAGCATGAAAACGTAAAATGGCTCGACTAATCGGAATTTTGGAGGTGTTTATTCACATTGCAAACATCAGAGAGTTTTAGATTAAGTGCTATCTTGTCGTTTTCGGGTGGATTTCAGGATGCATATACTTACAATGTAAGAGACCACGTTTTTGCAAATGCTCAAACAGGTAATGTTGTTCTGATGAGTCAGAATTTTATGC
>JAEDLP010000056.1 GCA_016295225.1 Oscillospiraceae bacterium
TACGACATCATCTTCTTCTGGGTGGCCCGGATGATCTTCTCCGGCTGCGAGCAGACCAAGAAGACCCCCTTCCACACCGTCTTCATCCACGGCCTGGTCCGAGACGACAAGGGCCGCAAGATGTCTAAGTCCCTGGGCAACGGCATCGACCCCCTGGAGATGGCCGAGCAGTACGGCGCCGACGCCCTGCGCTTTAACCTGATCACCGGCAACAGCCCCGGCAACGACATGCGCTTCTACACCGAGCGCTGCGAGGCCATGCGCAACTTCGCCAACAAGATCTGGAACGCCTCCCGCTTCCTGATGATGAACCTGACCATCGAGGAGAACGCCCTGCCAGAGAAGCTGGAGCTGGAGGACAAGTGGATTCTGTCCAAGCTGAACACCGTCATCGCCGAGGTCACCGAGAACATGGATCACTACGAGCTGGGTGTGGCCGCCCAGAAGATCTATGACTTTATCTGGGACACCTACTGCGACTGGTATATCGAGATGACCAAATCCCGCCTCCAGGGCGAGGACGAGGCCGCCAAGGTCCAAGCCCAGCAGGTTCTGTGCTATGTCCTCACCGACATTCTGAAGCTGCTGCACCCCTTCATGCCCTTCCTCACCGAGGAAATCTGGCAGGCTCTGCCCCACGAGGCCAACTGCGAGAAGAAGTTCCTGATGCTCCAGCAGTGGCCGGAATACCGGGCTGACCTGGCCTTCCCCCAGGAGGAGAAGGCCGTGGAGATGCTGATGGACGCCGTCAAGGCCGTCCGTGCCCGCCGTTCCGAGATGAACGTGCCCCCCTCCAAAAAAGCCCATCTGACCATCGCTACCGCCGAGGGCGAGATCTTCACCGCCGGCATCCCCTTCCTCAAGCGCCTGGGCTACGCCAGCGACGTATCCGTGGTGGCCCAGAAGGAAGAAACCAAGGGCGAGGTCACCGTGGTCACCCATGTGGCCAAAATCTCCATGCCTCTGGCTGAGCTGGTGGACCTGGAGAAGGAGAAGGCCCGCATCGCCAAGGAGCTGAAGAAGACCCGCGGCAACCTGGAGCAGATCACCAAGAAGCTCTCCAACCCCGGCTTCCTGGCCAAGGCCCCCGAAAACGTGGTGAACGCCGAGAAAGAGCGCGCCGAAAAGCTGGCCGCCCTCGTCGCACAGCTGGAGGAGCAGGAGAAGAACCTGTAACAGCAAAAACGGATTCGAGCACAAAGGACCCTTCCCGCCCGCCGGGAAGGGTCCCTTTCTGTTTTTTCATGCGTTTGTGACAAATCCCACCTTGAAATCATCTATTTAATAGAAACCCATCTCCGGAGGTGACGCCCCATGCTTCCCATGCTGCTGACTGGCTTGGAAACACCCCAGAACAAGGCCTGGTTCATCCTGTTCTATGAGGCCAACAAGACCAGGCTGTACCGCTACGCCCTGGCTTTGCTCCACGATCCCACCCAGGCGGAGGACGCCCTGCAAACCGCCTGGCTGTCCTGCGTCCAGCACGCGGAGACCTTCTTCCAGATCCCGGCCAACAAGCGCCTTGCCTGGATGCGGGTGGTGGTGAAAAACGCCGCCTTTTCCCTGCACAATAAGGAAACCCGGTACACGGCTCTGGACCCGGACTGGGACCTTCCCGCCCAGGACGACAGCGGCCACAGGGACATTGTGGAGATCATCCGCGCCATGCCGCCCCAATACCGAAGTATTCTGGAACTGAAATTCGTGCTGGAGTGGAGCGACCAAGCCATCGCCAGCCATCTGGGACTGTCCCCCGGGGCGGTCCGCACCCGGATCTGGCGGGGGCGCAAGCTTCTCCAGGAAACACTCATCAAGGAGGGATACCAACCATGAAGAATCTGTCCCAGGAAGAACGCCTGCTTCGCCGGGCTCTCCTCCGGGCCGCAGAGGCCGACGACGCCCAGCGCCTGGCCGACGCCCCGGAGCCTCCCCCCTTTTCCCCGGCTTACCAGAAGTGGGAACGAAGATTTCTGAAAAATCCCGCCCACCTGGCCAAAAAGGTCCACCGCCCCCGGTGGCAGAAGGCTCTGCACACCGCGGCCTGCTTCCTGCTGATCCTGGGTCTGATGGGCGGCACTGTCCTGATTGCCAGCCCCTCTGCCCGGGCCGCGGTGGCGGACTATATGGGCTATGAGGTCGTCGGCTTCGACTTTCCTTCCCAGGATTTGACTATTCAGCTCAGCGGTGTGGGCAGCGGGTTCTACACCAGTTCGCTTTTCACCTGTGTCGAAGAAAACGGAAACGCCCTGCGCTATTCCTTCCAGAACAACGGGACCGACGCCTGCTATGTGTACCTTTCCAGGTTCCGATGGATTGGCGGACAGAAACGGGCCACTGACCTCATTCTGGTGGAGCCCGGTGAAACCGGAAGCGGGACCTACGAGGACCCCGGAAACGGCACCTACTGCGTCCGTATCCAGTCCGAAACGGGGGGCAGCATCAACGGGTCGTTGAGCGTTCTTCAAATCATCAGCGAGTGAACAAGGCAGATACCCAGGCACGACCGCCCTGGTGAAGGAGCAGGAAACTTCCATATGATCCATCCCAACCTGACAACAAACGGACCGCCGCTCAAAAAAAGAGCGGCAGTCCGTTTTTCAGAAAAACGCAACGTGGCGGAACCGGTTCCTTATTTCAGCAGCCATCCATAATCCTGTCGGCAGTCAACAATCCAGTCCACATAGACGGTTCCATCTTTAATCTGGTAAAGGATCAGATACCAGTTTTCCACATACAGTTTGTGGTATCTGTTTGCGGGGACATAGGCTTCGTTAAAAAAGGGGTACCGATGCGGGAGTTCCTGAAGGGAACGAATTTCATCCACCAGACGTTTTTTCAGCTTTGCAGCAGCAGATTGGTTGACCTGGGCAAGAAAGCGGATATGCCTTCCCAGCATTTCTTTTGCACGGTCAGAAATGATGACCTGATATCTCATCCCTTACTCCTCGCTCAGAATCCCATCAAGGAAGGCATCCAGTTCTTCTATCGTACAGCCGGTTCTTCCCACCGCCCGGTCTTCCTCAACGGCAAGAAGGTTTTCCCGCAGTTGAAGCATTTTTTCACGGCGGGTAAAGCTTTCAATATCCATGACCACCAAATCTCCCTCACCGTTCTTGGTGAGATACACCGGCTCCATGGATTTTCGGCAAAGTTCAGCGATCTCATTGTAATTCTGCCGGATCGCGGCAGAGGGTCGAATATTCATTGCGCTCCCTCCTTATAGTCAAATTTTAATTTTATTATATGCAAATAATACTACCATGTCAACAGAAGATTGTGGGCATTTCTCCTCCACTCTCCTTCCACATAGTATCCAAAACATTTCATCTTATCTTATGCAACCTGCACAAATCTCATTTTCTTCAAAAAATCTGCCAAGAAACCGTTGTCTGAAACGTTTATAGGGTGAAAGGGTTCTGTAAGACTTTCTTCCCCTGTGTTAGAATGATAGCAGAATCCCTGCCTGGAGGTACCCCATGCTCCCCATTCTGCTGGCCGCGCTGGAGACCGAGGCGGAGAAGGCCTTCTTCACCCGGTTCTATCACAAGTACAAAACCGATTTCTACCGCTACGCCCTGTCCATCCTCCAAAATCCTCATCTGGCGGAGGAGGCAGTCCAGGAGGGGTGGATGAAGTGCGTCAAAAATGCCGGGGACTTCTTCGCGGTGGAGCCCCAAAACCGCAAAGCCTGGATGGTGATTGTATTGAAGCGCATCTGTCTGACCATGCTGCGGAAGGAATCCCGTACCACCACCCTGGCCGAGGACTGGGACCTGGCTGCCCCGGACCCCGGGGATCACCGGAGAATCGTGGACCTGATCCGGGCCATGCCCGAACGCTATCGCACCATTCTGGAGCTGAAATTTGTCCTGGAGTGGCCCGACAAGGCCATCGCCCGGGAACTGCAGCTGCCCGTCACCACCGTCAGCACCCGCATCAGCCGGGGACGGAAGCTCTTGCAGGAGCAACTCATCAAGGAGGGATATTGGCATGAACCCAAATGACCCCATTCGACAGGCCCTCTTGGACGCGGCGGAGGAAGAATTTCTTCTGGCTCTGGCCCACGCCCCAGACGCGCCGGGGTTCTCTGTCAGGTATCAGGCCTGGGAGGAGAAGTTCCTCCGGGACCCCATCGGATTCTCTAAACGCACCCTGCGGCCGGTTTGGAAGACCGTCCTCCGCTGGGCCGCTTGTTTTTTGTTGGTGGTATCTCTGTCCCTGGGTACGTTGATGGCAGTCAGTCCCCAGGCCCGGGCATGGGTCGTCTCTTGGGTCACGGAACAATATGAGGACCATGTGACCTATCGGTTTCGGGGCGAGGATCTTCCAACGGAAGCCCTGCGGGATTGGGTTCCGACTTATCTGCCGGATGGGTATGAACAGACCGACTATATCGACTTGGAAAACATGGTCAATATTCTCTATAACAACGATGATCCCTCCATGGAGATTGAGTTTAGCTACCAACTCTTAACGAATGGCAGTGAATACAGCTTAGATGACGAACACCACACCCCCTCTCATGTATCCATCCATGGTATGTCCGGTCAGTTCCTAACCGCTACCAATGGAACTCAAAATATGCTGATCTGGTTCGATGAAGCAAACCAGCATGTGTTTCTTCTCATGTCGCGCCAGTCTCGTGATACTTTAATCCAAATAGCCGAAAGCGTTGTTTTGGTCAAATAGCACAAAAAACAAATTTTCCTAAATTTTTTCAAAAATCTTGCCAAAAAATGACCTCCTGAATGGTTAATTCAAGCGCCTGCTCCGAATCCCTTACCCTAACCAGAAAGGAGGTCTTTTTGTGAAGACAAAGGTATTGTCCCTGATCATGCTGATGGTACTGGTATTCTCTCTGGGGCTCAGCGCAAGTGCAGCAGAGATTTCTCCCCAGTGGGATAACAAATTCACTTGCACCCCCACTCTCACATTCTCTGGCATAACGGCAACCTGTTCGGCTTCCATCAAAGCCAACGATAGCACCGCAAAAATCAACGCAACCATGACGCTGTACCGGATCAACGCCAACGGCAGCCGAACTCAGGTGGCCACCTGGACCAGTCTGACCGGCACCGGTCGCCTGGATGCCAGCCGCTCCCATTCCCCTGTTGTCTCTGGTTCCACCTACCACTTAGTCATCAGCGGCACCATCGCTGGCAAGCCCTTTAGCGCATACCAGAACAAAACGTGTCCCTAACCAATGATTCCCCTTATGGAATTATCTAAGTCCCATTGTCAAAAAAAGGAGTTTATTATGAAAAAGTCTTTTTGTATGTTCCTGTCCATGCTCATATTAGTGAGTACATGCTCCTCGGCATTCGCATCCGCTTTGCCCCCTGTTGATTCTTCCATTGACAGCAACACTTCCCAGGACAGCACCCTCAACACCGTCCTTATTGATTCTGATTCTAATGATCTCTTCTCTACAAAAACCGAGAAACAGGATGACATATTGAAGTATACCATCTCTTTTCCTAGCGCAACAGATCTACAAAGTTTTGCCACCTCCTCCGTAACTACAACTATTGATGATCAAAATAGGAATTCTAACAATTCGCTTATTGCAAAAGAATATATCTCCTCTCTGAACTTAGCCTCTTCTGGTTGGAAATGCATTGAAGACGCATGTCTTGAACAATTGGACAGCCTTGCTACTGAATCTGATGGCACTTTAGTTTCCTATTCTGTTTTCGTTCCTTCTGACGCTACCAGCATTGTTGCCCAACCCACTGCTACTTCTATCGCTAGCTTCGGAACCTATTCTGGCGTTCAGTTCTATTCGAATATTTACTCTTCTTACACGAAGGAATATAAGAAGAACGCTATCAAAACCCGTGATAAAATTAAAAATTGGGGGAGCGGAGCAATTGATCTCGTTCTCTGTTTCGCATCACCTCAGGTTACAGTCCCCTTTACCATTATCAAGGCTGCAATGTCGGCACCGAGTTCCTATACCGTAACTGACTCTGCCTATATCGAGTACTATTTCAATCTTACTTCTAATTGTAGAGGTATCTACTCTAAGAACACAAACGGTACATATCGCATGTTAACCTCTTCCGAGCAAGGAACCGTTGCTCCTGCTGTTCTTTTCCATCCCGTTGATCCCAAATATCCTACCTTGGTACCTAAGAATTTTCCCAAAAAGGCTATTGCCACCTCCAATTATGATAACAAGAATTGGCAACTTCAAGTGGCATATCATCAGTACAGCAATAACGCTTATGGCAACGATCCTTACAAGATGACGCTTTCTAGTATTGCTCAGTCCGCAACTTGGAAGTAAATTACTGTACATCTTATAGTTGAGAGGCAAGATAATTCTTGCCTCTCAACTATACTAAAAGGTACTATCTCGGAGGGCTTCTCATGAAAAAAAAGAGGTTTGTGATTCTATTTTTCATTTTAATTATTGTACTTGTCCTTGCTATTTTGTGTCTTTATCCCGTTAGAACTCTTTTGCTAGACTACGGAACCCCCACAAAGGGCACCTTGATTTGTTCAACGAAAACCGGCACACTCTCTGTAGAAATAACGGATTCCTCTCAGTTACAGCTTTTAATTGATGGGATACACACCGTTGTTCCCATTCCATGCGGCATTTCTACTGGGATTGATTTGGATCATTCTACCTCATATGATCTCGCTATTTCCGGCAATGTTTCTGGCGCATATTCAGAAATTTGTAGTCTCTCCTTGGATGAAAACGGGTTTCTATATACCAAGTATTTGAAATATCATTTGATAAACAGAGACTCCCTTTTTCGCACAATAGAACAACTTTTGGTGAATTGTCCAGAATACAGACTCGGTGCCTCACCCTCATAAAGTACGGTTTGTAAAACCTGTTTCATTCCTATCGATTCTTTTGTCACCCCCCTGACCCGGGACAAATTCGGCATGGACGCACCGCCGGTCTCTCAGTAAAAAACAACCTTTGCTCCCAGCCCAGCCGATGCAATCGGTTGGGCTTTTCTAATTCTTAAATTTTGATTACAACTTGGGCATTCGGTTGCGTAAAATTGGGAAATCTATTACAATAAAGTCATAAAAATTCTTTTCTAGGAGGACCCCATGCTGCCACCCCCGCGCCCCAAATATGAATGGTTTTTCCTGGTCTACGCCCTGGTGTACCAGATCTTTTTCTGGGTCGTCTGCGCCCTGTATCACAGCGTCATCCTGCTGGCGCCGCGCTTCTGCCGGCCCGAGATCACCCCCGCCTTCCGAACCTGGTTCCTGGACTTCCGCACCCCCACAGGCCCCTACGAAGACGCCCTCATCCACTTCTGCACCGCCGTCCACGGGGTCTCCGTGGTGATCCTGGCGGCGGGCGTTCTGATCCTCCTGGCCCGGTGGCCCAGACTGGGGCGTTGGGGCAAGGGGACCTCCGCCGCCGTGGCAGCTGCGGGACTCCTTGCGGGCCTCTTCCTCCTGCTGACCAACCGAACCAGCCACCCCTACTTCCTCTTCATGGGCCTGATCCCGGCGGAGTGCCTGTCTTGCACCCTTCTCCTCCTGTCTTTTGTGGGCCAACGGGACCAGATCCCTCCAGACACCCCCAAGCTCCGGCGGCAGCGCAAGGCCTTCTCCGGCCTCTCCCTGGCCCTGACAGGCCTTCTTCTTCTGGCCGTCCCCATCCTGCCCCCCGCCCTGAAACACTCTGTGGAGGGCCAGCAGGCCCTGCTGGCGGACCAACTCTGCCAGACCGGCAGCCAGATCTTGGACATGGCCACCCTGCGGCCCTGGTACAGCTTCGTGGACACCGACAAATGGACCCACCTGGTCATTCTCTCCGGGGAGGAGATCCCCCGCGCCTATCAGCAGGTGGGGCCCGGCTTCGCGGAGATCCACCTGGAGGACGTGTATTACGAATAGCAGACGGAACCTCTGCATATCACCGCTTTTTTCAGTCTCTTCGCATAGTTTGACAAAAATTTCCAGCATCAAATCGTATAATCGGCGTGTACCGCTTGTCCGGTACACGCCGTTTTTTTGTCTATTACCCGATGAAAGGGGTTTTCTTTATGGCTGTCGCCTATACCACTCACAACCGTATGCTCACCGTCTCCCTCTCCGGGGACATCGACCACCACCGGGTCAAGGGCCTGCTCCAGGACCTGGACCGGGAGATCGACGAGGTCCTCCCCCGCCAGCTCACCGTGGACTGCTCCGGCATCACCTTCATGGACTCCTCCGGCATCGCCGTCCTCCTGCGCCTGTGGCAGCGGATGGAGGAGCTGGAGGGAACCATCCAGGTCACCGGACTCCCCGACCAGCCCGCCCGGGTCCTGCGGGCCGCGGGGATTCAGCGGCTCATTCCTCTCACTTGAAAGGAGAATTACATAGATGCGTACCATCAAATACACCAACCAGGTCTCCCTGGTGTTCCCCTCCCGGTCGGCCAACGAGTCCTTCGCCCGGTCGGCCGCCGCCGCCTTTGCCGCCCAGCTGGACCCCACCCTGGACGAGCTGGGAGACGTCAAAACCGCCGTCAGCGAGGCGGTAACCAACGCCATCGTCCACGCCTACCCGGACAGTCTGGGGAAGGTGGAGCTGAAGCTCCGCCTCTACCCCGGCAACGAACTGGAAATTCTGGTCCGGGACTGGGGGGTGGGCATCCCCGACGTGGAAAAAGCCCGGACGCCCCTCTTTACTACCGGCAATGAGGAGCGCTCGGGCATGGGCTTTACCATCATGGAGAGCTTTATGGATTCCGTCAAGGTGAAATCCATTCCCGGCAAGGGAACCACCGTCACCATGCGCAAGCGGTTCGCGCTGCGGGCGGGAGGACCGACTTGATCGCACCCGGTCTGGCCGACCTGATCCAGGCCGCCCAGGCGGGAGACAAGGAGGCCTGCGGGCAGCTGGTGGAGAACAACGCAGGCCTCATCTGGAGCGTCGTGCGGCGCTACACCCACCGGGGGGTAGACAGCGAGGACTTATACCAGCTGGGCTGTCTGGGGTTCCTGAAAGCTGTCCAGGGCTTCGACACCAGCTACGGCACCCAGTTCTCCACCTACGCCGTCCCCAAGATTGCCGGGGAGATCCGCCGGTTCCTCCGGGACGACGGCATGGTAAAGGTGGGCCGGGGCATGAAGGAACAGGCTCTGGTCATCTACCGGGCCCGCAACCAGCTCACCGAGCAGTTGGGCCGGGAGCCCGTCCTGTCGGAACTGGCGGAGGCCACGGGCCTCACCCCCGAAGACATCGCCGCCGCCGACCTGGCCGCCGCCTCGGTGGCCTCCCTCCAGGCGGAGTCAGGAGAAACCGGCCTGCAGCTGGAGGGCATCCTGGGCAGCGAGTCCCCCGAGGAGGGCATGGTGGAGCGGGTGGCCCTCCGCACTGCCATCGAGCACCTGCCGGAGCGGGAGCGAAAGCTCATCTTCCTGCGGTACTACAAGGGGCTCACTCAGGACAAGACGGCTAAAATCCTGGGGATCAGTCAGGTTCAGGTCTCCCGGCTGGAGAAAAAGTCCATACAGTTCCTGCGGTGGGAGCTGACTTAGAGAACCTCCTCCACCACCCGGTCGGCCCTTCCCACTTTATCCCAGGAGAATCCCTTTACCAGCTCCCAGGGCTTCACCGCCTCGGGCCGATCCATGAGCCCAGCGGTATAGGCCAGGAAGCCCGTGAGCTTCTCCGGTGTGGTCTGCCGGCGCAGGACCCCCATGTCCAGATCCCGGTCCCGCTTGGACAGCCGGCGGCCGTCAGGGCTGCACAGCAGGGGAACATGGCAATAGGCGGGGGGCTCATACCCTAGCTTTTCCATGAGCCAGATCTGCCGGGGGGTGGAGGACAGCAGATCCCAGCCCCGGACCACCCGGTTGACCCCCATGGCCCCGTCGTCGGCGGTGACTGCCAGTTGGTATGCGTAAACGCCGTCGGACCGGCGCAGGATGAAGTCCCCGCAGTCCCGGCGCAAAACCTCGGACTGGGGACCGAAATTTCCGTCCACAAATGCAATCTCTTCTTCCGGCACGGTGATCCGCCAGGCCGGCTTCCGACCGCTCTGCTCCAGGGCGGCTTTTTCTTGGGCGGAGAGATGGCGGCACCGGCCGGAATACACCCGGGCCCCGTCGGAGGCGTGGGGCGCCGAGGCCGCCAGCAGCTCCTTCCGGCTGCAGTAACAGGGGTAGACCAAGCCCTCGGCCTCCAGCTTCCGAAAGGCCTCGGCATAGAAGTCGGTGCGGCGGCTCTGGCAGTATTCGTCGGTTCCCTCCTGCCAGCCCAGGTCCCAGTCCAGCCCCAGCCAGCGCAGGTCGTCAGCCAGCTGAAGGGTGTATTCGGGCTTGCAGCGGTCCGGGTCCAGGTCCTCCATGCGCAGGAGCATCTCGCCCCCCAGGCTGCGGACGTCCAGCCAGGCCAGCAGGGCCGCGAAGAGATTGCCCAGGTGCATCCGCCCGCTGGGACTGGGGGCGAAACGGCCCCGGATGGGTTTGGTTTGCGCCATGGTCTCCTCCTCCTTTTTCTTGGTTCGTTCATTGTAACACAGGCAGACAGCCCTTGCCAACCCATCCGACCCGTAGTAAAATGACGTCGTATCCCCCGATACCACATCATGACAGAGAAAGAAGGAACCCTCCCATGTCCATCGCAGCTGTTCGCGCTTATTTTGCCCCCTTCGGAATGGAAGACAAGATCCTGGAGTTTGAGACCTCCAGCGCCACCGTAGAGCTGGCCGCCCAGGCCGCCGGGGTCATTCCCGCCCGCATCGCCAAGTCCCTGTCCTTCAAGGTGGATGGAAAGGCCATCCTCATCATCGCCGCCGGGGACGCCAAGGTGGACAACAGCAAGTTCAAGGCCTTCTTCCACACCAAGGCCAAAATGCTTACCCCCGACGAGGTGGTGGAGCTGGTGGGCCACGCCGTCGGCGGGGTCTGCCCCTTCGCCATCAAGGATGGAGTAGACGTCTACCTGGACGTATCTCTACAGCGGTTCGACAGCGTCTTCCCTGCCGCAGGCAGCGCTAACAGCGCCATCGAGCTCACCTGCGCCCAGTTGGAGCAGTACGCCTGCGGCTGCAAGGGCTGGGGCGACTTCTGCAAGGGTTGGCAGGAGGAGATCTGACCCCTTCCCACCCACTTTCACATAAAAAAAGCCGCTGCTTTCGCAGCGGCTTTTTTATGATGTAACTGATTTGGATAACTCTACAGCCGATCAGTCGTAATTCTT
>JAEDLP010000199.1 GCA_016295225.1 Oscillospiraceae bacterium
GGCATGGTGTCAGTCTCGCGCTTGGCGGGGCCGCCGCAGCAGGGGCAGGTGGTATTGACCCAATCGGTCATCTTGCTCAGGGGGCTCTGGCCGTCGTCGGTGGGCTCATAGCTCTCCACCTCCGGCAGCAGCAGGGGCAGCTGATCCTCGCTCAGGGGCTGCCAGCCGCACTTGTCGCACCAGACCATGGGGATCGGTTCGCCCCAGTAGCGCTGCCGGGAGAACACCCAGTCGCGGAGCTTGTAATTGACCTTGGCGCGGCCGATGCCCTTTTCCTCCAGCCACTTGGTAATCACCGGAATGGCATCCTTGACCGTCAGGCCGTTGAGGAACTCGGAGTTCACCAGAATGCCAGTCTCATCCTTTGCGGTGAAGGCGGCCTTCTGCACATCCTCGCCGCCGGAGACGACCTCGATGATCTCACAGCCGAAGGCCTTGGCGAACTCCCAGTCGCGGTCGTCGTGGGCGGGAACGGCCATGATGGCGCCGGTGCCGTAAGTAGCCAGAACGTAGTCGGAGATAAAGATGGGGATCTCCTTGCCGTTGACGGGATTGACGCCCCGGACGCCGTCGAGCTTCACGCCGGTCTTTTCCTTGTTGAGCTCGGTGCGCTCCAAATCGCTCTTGGAGGCGGCGGCAGCCTGGTATTCCCGGACGGCTTCGGCATTATTGAGCTTTCCGCCCTCCAGCCAGCGCTTGACCAGCGCGTGCTCGGGAGACAGGACCATGTACGTTGCGCCGAACAGGGTGTCGGGCCGGGTGGTGAAGACCACGATCTCATCGCCCAGGGTGGAGCGGAAGGTGACCTCCGCGCCGGTGGAACGGCCGATCCAGTTTTTCTGCTGGGCCTTGACACGTTCAATGAAGTCCAGATCATCCAGATCGTCTATCAGCCGCTGGGCATACTTGGTGATACGCAGCATCCACTGGCTCTTTTCCTTGCGGACCACGGGAGCGCCGCAGCGCTCGCAGACGCCCTCCACGACCTCCTCGTTGGCCAGGACGCATTTGCAGCTGGTGCACCAGTTGACGGGCATGGAGGTCTTGTAGGCCAGGCCGTGCTTATACAGCTGCAGGAAGATCCACTGGGTCCACTTGTAGTAGCTGGGGTCCGTGGTGTTGACCTCCCGGTCCCAGTCGAAGGAATAGCCAAGCATCTGAAGCTGCTTGCGGAAATTGGCGATATTATTGTGCGTGACAACGGAGGGGTGGATGTGGTTCTTGATGGCGAAATTCTCCGTGGGCAGACCGAAAGCGTCATAGCCCATGGGGAACAGCACATTATATCCGTCCATTCTCTTTTTGCGCGCCACCACGTCCATGGCCGTATAGGGCCGCGCATGGCCCACATGCAGGCCGTTGCCCGAGGGGTAGGGGAACTCCACCAGGGCGAAGAATTTGGGCTTGTCCGAGCCGGTCACGGCAGCGTAAGGCTTCTCCTCCAGCCAGCGCTTCTGCCATTTCTGCTCAATACTGGTAAAATCGTACTTCATTGCTTTCTCACCTTTTTATCTCAAAATACTTTCCAGATCGACCTTTTTTGCGTCGCTCCACAGGCGCTCCAGATCGTAAAACTGTCTTGTTTCCTCGGTGAACACATGGACCACCAGACAGCCGTAGTCCAGCAGGACCCAGGTGCCGCTTCGGTGACCCTCCCGGCGCAGAGCAGGCTCTCCGGCCTCGTCCAACGCCTCCTCCACAGCGTCACACAGCGCCTTGACGTGGGTGCTGGAGGTGCCGGTGCAGATCAGAAAATGATCCGCCAGAGAGGTAACCTGGGCAATTTCCAGCAGGCTGATATCGACGCCCTTCTTGTCATCCAGAGCTTTTGCCGCAATGGCGGCCACTTCTTTGGGTGTCTTCATGCAACATCCTTCTTTCTCTTCCTTCCCTGCCCCTTGCGGCCGGGAAACGTTGTTCTGCATTGTGTTGTCTTGACCGGGCCAAGTTTTGCTACGGCCAATTGGGTGTGAAAAGATCGTCCTGGTCTTCCCACAGGTCATCCCCATCCCA
>JAEDLP010000057.1 GCA_016295225.1 Oscillospiraceae bacterium
GATGAAGCAGATCCCCCTGCCCCATCCCCTGCGGAACCATAAGGCCCTGGTCTACCTGAGCTTCGAGACTCTCCTCCTGCTGGCAGGGGTCCTCTGGGAGAGCCGGGGCGGCGTCACGGAGGTTCCCACACCCCTGACGGTCACCCTGCTCTGCCTGGCCCTTCCCTGGGGCTGGTTGGGTACTCTGCGGTATCTGCCCCTGGACCGGTGGTTCCGGGCCGGAGCCGCCCTGGTCTGGACGGGCCTTTGGATCTGGCTGGCCCCCTGGTGCATGGACCGGATCTTAAGTCTGGCAGGCTGGGTAACCAACAACCCCTACCGCCTGTTCCTGGCCGTGGACTTCACCGACTGGGTCTCCCCCAACACAGTCAGCGCCAACGTGATGTTTCTCCTCATCCTGGGCTTCCTTCTGGCAGGGCTGGCCTGCGCCGCCCTGGGCCTTTCCCGCCGGCAAACGCCGCGGATGTGAGGCTGCCTCCCTTGTCATTTCCCGTTAAACCGTGGTATAATGCCTCTACTTTGACGTAACAGAGGCGAAGAACATGACCCATCCCAGCAGTTCAAAAGAGAATATCCACCTGCCTCCGAAAAAGGGCGTCACCCTCCGGTGGCTGCCCTGCGGGTTCATCCTCTTGCAGAGCATCCTCTACGGCTTCGGCGACCCCATCTCCAAGGCCGCCTATGAGACCGTTCCCCTGTACTCCCTGCTGTCGGCCCGGTATCTCATCGCTTTTCTCTTCCTGGCCCTGCTCTTCCACAAGCGCATCTGGCAGGGACTGAAGGCCTGCTCGGTGAAGGACTGGCTCCTGCCCAGCCTGTGCATCGCCGGGGGCTACATCGCCACCAACGTGGCCATCGTCCTCACCACCGCCACGGCCACCGCCTTCCTGCGATCCCTGTCCACGGTGATGACCCCCCTGCTGGCCCTGGTGATCTTCCGCCGGAAGTTCAGCCCCAAGCACATCCCCATCCTCCTTCTGGTGGTGGTGGGTCTGTACCTCCTCTGCGGCCGGGGCGGGCTGACAGGCTTTGGTCTGGGGGAGGTCTTCGGCCTGCTGTCCGCCCTCCTCCTGGCCGGCTCCCTGGTTTTCGGCGAGAAGGCCCTGAACAACGTGGACCCGGTCACCCTCACCACCGTCCAGGCCGGTATGTCGGCTTTGCTGACCCTGGTCTTCACCTTCCTCTTCGAGGGGGGCGTCCACCTGGAGACCGCCGGGGGCGCCGAGTGGGTCATCATCGTCTACCTGGCCATCCTGTGCACCGTGGCCGGGTACTTTCTCCAGAACGCCGCCCTGGGGCATATCTCCTCCCGGACGGTGGCCCTCCTCCAGTGCACCGGGCCGGTGATGACCGCCCTCTTCTCCCGGGTCATCCTGGGCGAAACCCTCTCCCCGGCGGGGATACTGGGAGCGGCCATCCTCCTGGCCTGCGTGGCGGCGGAAACCCTGATGAAACAGTAATGACGCGAAAACTCCCCCCTTGTGTCGAAGGGGGGAGTTTGCCTTTCCTCATTTCAGCAGAACACTCATCACACCGGCTACCGCCAAGGTAATGAGGGCCACGCCGATGGCCGAAGCCACCTTCTGGTAGGGCCGCTTGCCCATCTCCTGATGTTTCTCCAGCTCATCCAGCCGTCTGCCCTCGGAAAAAGCCAGGATCTCCTTGTAGGTCTGGATATCATAGGCCTTCTTCTGCTTTTCGATTCCCAGCGCATACCAGAAGGTCACCGCCGCCCAGAGGCCCCACAGACCGAAGCCGATCCAGTTCAGAAAATGAGCCAGGGGGAAGGGCGTCAGGATCAACCCCAGCATCAGAACTGCGAACACCCTGCCGTCCCGATCGAACTTTCGGATATCTTCCTCTTTGATCTGTTCCTTCATTTCTTCCAAATCTCCTTTGACCAGAGTATCCAGAGAAATGCCAAAAACCGTACTGAGCATCACCAGACTGCGCACGTCCGGGTAGTTTCGGTCGTTCTCCCAGTTGGAGATGGTCTGACGGGTCACGTAGATCTTGTCCGCCAGGGCATCTTGGGACAGGCCCAGCTCGGAACGATACTTTTTGATCTGTTTTCCAAGTTCCATTCGACATTCCTCCTGCTGATATCCTACGTCCGAGGAGACCGGTTTCACAAGCAAAGCCCTTTGACATCCCGCCTTTCCGGGGTGTCAAAGATGTTTTCCATCCCTTTTCGGGTCAATATCGCACCTCTTCCAGGCACAGGCCGCAGGCGGGGACGGTTTCGCCGGCCCGTTGGCGGTCCTGGGACGCCAGGATGTTTTCCATGTCCTCCGGTTCCAACTCCCCCCTGCCCACCGCCAGAAGGGTCCCCACCAGGATGCGAACCATGTGATAGAGGAAGCCGTCCCCGGAGAAGGTCAGCCGCAGCTCCGGCCCCAGTTCTTCGATGGTGATGGACTCCACCGTGCGGACAGTGGACTTTTTGAACTTTTTCAGGGAGCAGAAGGCCCGGAAATCGTGGCGGCCGCAGAGGGCCGACGCCGCCCGGCGCATCTTCTCCACATCCAGGTCCCCGGGGCAGAAGTAGAGGTAGTTCCGCTCGAAGACGTTAGGGGCCTGGCTCCGCCAGATGCGGTAGACATAGGTTTTCCCCACGCAGGAGAGCCGGGCGTGAAAGCGGGGATCGGCCTCCTCCAGGCTGACCGCCCCGATATCCGCCGGGAGGTATTGGCGCAGGCCCGCCAGGAGCTCCTGAGGGCTCATCCCGGTCTTGGCCCGGAAGGAAGCCACCTGGCCCTTCGCGTGGGTCCCGGCGTCGGTGCGGCCGGAGCCCGCCACCTCCACCGGCTGATCCAACAGGCGGGACAGGAGGTTCTCCAATTTCCCCTGGATGGTGTTGTCTGTGTTTCCCTGCTTCTGCCACCCCTTCCAACGGGTTCCATCATAGCAAAGGGTCAGACGATAGTTGGGCATTTCCCTCATCCCTTTCTGTTTCTTTCTCTCATTATACTGAATTTATGCCCCTTGGAAAAGGGCGCCATAGGGGCTTTTGTGATTTTCTCCGATTTTCCAACAAAATTCACGGCAAAAATTTTCGTTTACAACGACCTTTCCTCTGATTGGAAAAAACAGGGAAGAATATATTGTCAAGTTGTCAATTTTATTTCGCAAATATAACATTTTATCTCTCAAAATCCCCTTTAAAAATCACTGGATTTTCAAGGGGTTTCTTGTTTTTTCACAAAAATCCTCCCGCCCTCGACAGGTGTGGAAAACAACATCTTGCAATCTCACAGGTTTTAGTGTAAAGTGGTGTCATTATGCCGGGTATGCGCTTCTCCCTTTCCCAACAGAAAGCGACATACCCCTTCCCCCAGCCCGCTTGCCGGCCTCTCCCGCCGGCAGACGGAATACCTATGACAAAAGGAGAGAGAAACAAAATGCAAGAAAACAAACGCGGCCAGTGGGGCAGCTCTTTCGGCTTCCTGATGGCCTCCATCGGCTCGGCCATTGGTCTGGGCAACCTGTGGGGCTTCCCCTATAAGATGGGTTCCTCCGGCGGCTTCGCCTTCCTGGTGATCTATCTGATCCTGGTCCTCCTGGCCGGTATCCCCCTGATGATGGCAGAGTTCTCCCTGGGCCGTAAGACCGGCACCGGCGTGGGCGCTTACGCCAAGCTCTCTGAGAAGTACAAGGTCATCGGCTGGATGGCCGCCTTCTGTCCCTTCCTGATCCTCAGCTTCTACGCTGTGCTGGCCGGCATGACCCTGCGGTACTGCCTGGGCTTCCTGGTGCAGATCGTGGGCTTCGACGGCTTCTCCGGCCAGGGTTCTGGCTTCTTCGGCTTCCTGCTGTATGACACCAAGGCCATGGTCCTCTTCCTGGCTCTGGCTATGGCCATCACCATGATCATCGTCATGGGCGGCGTCCAGGGCGGCATTGAGAAGTTCAGCAAGGCTGTCATGCCCGCCCTCGGCGTGATCCTCATCGGCATCATCATCTTCGTCGCCACCCAGGAGGGTGCCGCCGACGGCTACAAGTTCATGTTCAAGCCCGACTTCACCATCTTCGCTGACCCCAGCAGCTTCTTCGGCGTGCTGAAGACCGCCGCCGGTCAGATGTTCTTCTCCCTGTCCCTGGCCATGGGCATTAACATCACCTTCGGCTCCTACCTGAGCAAGGAGAAGAACCTTCAGAAGAACGCCGTCATCGTCCCCTTCTCTGACACCATCTTCGCCCTGCTGGCCGGTATGATGATTATGCCCGCCTGCTCCGCCTTCGGCGTGGACTACGGCGCCGGCCCCGGCCTGCTCTTCGCCTCCATGCAGAAGGTCTTCCTGGACGGCATGGGCGGTATGGTCGGCAACGTGGTGGGCTTCCTGTTCTACTTCCTGGTGTTCATCGCCGCCATCACCTCCTCCATCGCCCTGCTGGAGGTCTGCACCGCCTCCGTGGTGGACCGTCAGCTTGCCAAGGGCAAGGATCCCAACCGCAAGAAGATCTCCCTGATTTTCGCCATCGCCATCTTCATCGTGGGCCTGCCCACCGCCATGGACGCCCTGGGCTCCGGCGGCGCCGCTCTGAAGGCTCCCTTCGAGCTGCTGGGCCTGGAGGCTGGCGGCGCAGGCTACGCCATGTGGAACGACTGCTGGCTGGACTTCTACGACATGATCACCGAGGGCGTGCTGATGCCCCTGGGCGCTCTGCTGATGAGCCTGCTGCTGGGCTGGAAGCTGCCCAAGCTGGTTCAGGAGGAGTGCGAGGAGGGCGGACACACCTTCAAGTTCGCTGGATACTTCAAGGTCGCCTACCGCATCATCATCCCCATCATCATGGTCATCGTTCTCTACACCCAGATCCAGGCCTTCTTTAACCTGTGATCCCCGGGATCGACAACCAAACACAGACCCCAACAAGGGCCGGTACTCCGTGTACCGGCCCTTGTGTTTGTCATGTATTTACTTTTTTTCTCCGTCCACCATGGACTTCCGCCAGACGCCGGTGCGCTCGTAGAGGTAACCCAGAGGAACTGAGGAGGCCGGGGCGATGGCGCAGGCCCAGAAGATGCCCACCAGACCAATGGTGTGGTTCAGGATGAGGGCCAGGACCACGCGGACCACGATGCAGTTGAGGAGGCTGGAGAACAGGGCAAACATGGGGTGCCCGGCTCCCGTGGGCAGGGCGTTGTAGACCATGAAGCTTGCATAGAATATCTGGCCCAAAATCTCGATGCGCAGGTTTTTCAGGGCGATCTCCATGGTCAGAGCATCGGGATGGAAGAGGGACAGGATCTGAGGCGCAAAGAGCTCGATAACCACAATGACCACCGCCGCCATGGTCAGAGAGATCCGCATGGCGATGTGGACCACCTTGCTGGCCCGGTCATACTTTTTGGCCCCCAGACACTGGGCAGTCATGGTGGTGGCCGCCGAGGACATGGCGATGGTGAACATGAGGGCCACGTCCTTGACCTTGGCGCAGACGCCGCTGGCGGCGGAGGCCTCCACCCCGTAGCGGTTGACCAGGAAGGTCATGGCCAGCCAGGAGAGGCCCACCACCGTCATCTGGACAGCCGCGGGAATGCCCAGCTTGAGCATCTGGATCAGCTTGTCCCGCTGGATGGTCAGCTTCCCCAGAGACAGGCCGAAGAGATCGTTCTGTCCCAGCACATAGACCAGACAGACCACAAAGCTGGCCGTCTGGGAGAGCACCGTGGCCAGGGCAGCGCCTGCCACGCCCCACTGGAACGCCCCCATGAACAGGAGGTCCAGGGCGATGTTGCAGCAGGCCGTCACCGCCACGCAGTAAAAAGGCTGCTTGGAGTTGCCCACAGACCGGAGGACGGCGGACAGGGTGTTGTAGCCGAAGATGGGAATCAGGCCGAAAGCGCAGATCCGCAGGTAGAGGGTTGCTTCCTCCAGAGCGGGGGCCTCCAGGCCGATGAGGATCAGACGGCTCAGCAGGAAGAGAACCGCCGTGGCGATGGCTCCGGCCGCCAGGGCGAAGGTGAAGAGGGTCTGGTTGGTCTTCACCCGGTTTTCCCGGTCCCGGCTGCCAAAATACTGGCCCATGAGAATATTGCCGCCGGTGGTGATGCCCATGATGATCTGGGTCAGGATGACCATCACCTGGCTGGAGTTGTTGATGGCGGAAATGCCGCCCTTGCCGATAAACCACCCAGCCACAATCAGGTCGGTGATAGAGTAGGCCGACTGAAGCAGGGAGGAGAGCACCACCGGCAGGGCGTAGATCACCAGCTTCTTCCAGATGACGCCCTCGGTCAGATCCATTTGCCGCATCCCGTTTCCTCCTTCCCAATGGTTTCCTTCGCCATTTTCCAAGTACAAGTAATTAATATATTGTAACACAGAACCTTTCTTTTGAAAAGACATGGGAATTGCACCTTTTTCCATTCTGTGATATGATAACCTGTAAAATATAACCTGAAAGCACACGGTTCCTTTCCTCTCCAACCGTTTTCCTTTGAGAAAGGATGATGTTTCTTGAAAATTCTCATCGTGGGCGCCGGCAAGGTGGGCTCCACCCTGGCAACCTATCTCTCCCAGGAGGAGCATGACGTCACCATCATCGACAACAACGACGCGGCCATCCATCGGGCCAGCGAAACCCTGGACGTCATGTGCATCAAGGGGCCTGGCGCGGCTCCCTCCGTTCTGCGGGAGGCTGGCGCCGAGGACGCAGACCTCCTCCTGGCTACCACCAACCTGGACGAGGTAAACATGCTCTGCGCCCTCACCGCCAAGCGGCTGGGAACCAAGTATACCATCGCCCGCATCCGGGACGTGGCTTACACCGACGATCTGGCCTCCCTGCGGAAGGATCTGAATATCGACGCGGTCATCAACCCTGAGTACTCCACCGCCGCAGAGATCTCCCGTCTTCTGCGGTTCCCCGCCGCCGCCAACGTGGATACCTTCTTCCGGGGCAAGGTGGAAATGATCGGCGTCATGGTCCGGGAGGACGACCATATCGTGGGCCATCCCCTGTCCGACCTGTTCGGCAAGACCCGGGGGATTCTTTTCAGCGCCGCGGAGCGGAAATCCGAGGTCATCATCCCCAACGGCTCCTTTGTCCCCCAGGCGGGGGATAAACTCTATGTCACCGGCACCCCGAAGGATCTCTCCGCCTATCTGCGGACCTTAGGCCGGGACCTGCCCAAGATCCACTCAGTCTTCATCATCGGCGGCAGCCGCATCGCCCACTACCTGTCCAATCTGCTTCTGTCCATGGGCGTCCGGGTGACCCTGGTGGAGAGCAGCGAGGCCCACTGCCGCCGGCTCTCGGAGCTCATCCCCGGGGCCCTGATCCTTCACGGCGACGGCACCGACCAGGAGCTGCTGGCCTCGGAACACTTCACCAACAACGACGCCTTCATCGCCCTCACCGGCCGGGACGAGGACAACCTTATCTCCTCCCTCTACGCCCGGCAGCAGGGCATCCGAAAGGTCATCGCCAAATCCAACCGGGAAAACTACACCTCCGTGGTGCGGGAGGTCGGTCTGGACAGCGTGGTGGCCCCCAAGCTCCTCACGGTGGAGCGCATCCTCCGCCTGGTCCGGGGGCTCCAGGACAAGAGCGGCAACGTGATGACCGCCCTCTACCGCATTGCCAACACAGGCGCGGAGGCCGCCGAGTTCATCCTGCGGGACACCACCCCCCATCTGGGCGTCCCCCTGATGGACCTTCCCATCCGCAAGGGTTTCCTGATCGCCGCCCTCCTCCATGAAGAAAAGGTGATCATCCCCTCCGGTACCACCGTCCTGTCCGCCGGTGACCGGGTCATCGTCATCTCCCACGGCAAGGGGATTCAGACCTTCACCGATATTTTTAATATTTAGGTATCCGTTATGAATTACAAACTCATGCTCCGCACTCTGGGCCGGACTCTCCAGCTGGAAGCCATATTTCTGGTTCTCCCGTTTCTGGTGACCCTCTTCTATCAGGAGGACCCCCGCCCCTTCCTGTATACCATCCTGCTGGTTGCCCTTCTGGGCACCGGTCTGACCCGGCTCAAATCCAAGCCAGACTTCTATTCCCGGGAGGGCTACGCTGTGGTGGGCCTCATCTGGCTGGTGCTGGGGCTCTTCGGCGCCCTGCCCTTCTGGTTCTCCGGCTGCTTCACCGGCTATGTGGACTGCCTGTTTGAAACGGTCTCGGGCTTCACCACCACCGGGGCCTCCATCCTCACCGATATCGAATCTCTGCCCCGGGGCATTCTCTTCTGGCGGTCCTTCTCCTCCTGGCTCGGCGGCATGGGCGTGCTGATCTTCACCCTGGCCTTTCTCCCCAAGGTAGGCGGCCGAACCCAGGTTCTGGTCCAGGCGGAGTCCCCCGGTCCGGTCTCCTCCAAGCTGGTTCCCAAGACCGCCCAGTCCTCCCAGATCCTCTACCTCATCTATATTGCCCTCACGGTGCTGGAGATCCTCTGCCTGCGTCTGGCGGGGATGCCCCTCTACGATTCCGCAGTGACCACCTTCGCAACGGTGTGCACCGGCGGATTTTCCGTGATGAACAACAGCATCGCCGCCTACGGCCTGCCCGCCTGCGAAATCATCATCACCGTCTTCATGCTCCTGTGCTCCCTGAATTTCGCCCTCTTCTTCCTGGTCCTGACCGGCCGGTGGAAGCAGGCCCTGGGCAGCGACGAGCTCCGATTCTTCCTGGCGGCGGTGGCCGCGGCCATTGCGGTGATCTTCTGGAACGTACGCCCCCTGTATGACACCGTGGGCGAAACCCTGCGGATCGTCTGCTTCCAGGTGGCCACCGTGGTCTCCACCGCTGGCTTCTCCACGGCGAACTTCGCCCTCTGGCCCACCCTATCCCAGACCGTCCTGGTGCTGCTCATGTTCCTGGGGGGCTGCGCTGGCAGCACCGCCGGAGGACTCAAGTCCTCCCGGGTCCTGCTGATGATCCGGGGCGGCCTGCGCACCCTGCGCCGCCTGTCCCACCCCCGGGAGGTGAAGGTGGTCAAGCTGGACGGCAAGGCGGTGAGCGAGGACACCCTCAACACCGTCTTCGTCTTCTTCTCCCTGTACTGCCTGGTGCTGGCCGGGGCCACCGCCCTGGTGTCTCTGGACGGAGGCTCCCTCACCACATCCTTTACCGCCGCCCTGGCCTGCCTGAGCAACGTGGGCCCCGGCCTGGACGCGGTGGGTCCCATGGGAAATTTCGCCGGGTTTTCCAACCTGAACAAGCTCGTGCTTACCCTCTCCATGCTCATCGGCCGGCTGGAGATTTTCCCCATCCTCATCCTCCTGCACCCCTCCACCTGGAAACGAAACTAAAACAAGGCCGCTAATTGGCAGGGCCCCTCCCGGGCCCTGCTTTTTTACCTAAATTCTCCCTTGCTTTTTTGGGGGATTTTGTGAAAATATTGCGAAATCAGAGAAAACGCCGGGGTTATGCTTGCAAATCCCTTTTCTTATGCTAAAATTGGTATGTTATTCGTGTATCCCCTGTCTTTCCCAGGCGGGAGATAACAAAGAAAAGGAGTGTCGTTCGTGGAAAACTACATGTGGATCGGCTTTATCGGCGCCGCCCTGGCTCTGATCTTCGCCCTGATCCAGCGCAACAAGGTCATGACCTTCTCCGAAGGCAATGACACGATGCGGAAGATCGCGCAGTCCATCCGTGATGGCGCAAACGCCTATCTGAAGCATCAGTACACCACTGTCGCCAAGGTCTTCGTGGTGGTCTTCATCATCCTGATGATCATCGCCTTTGCCAGCGGCGGCAATATGCTGTCTAAGTTCACCCCCTTTGCTTTCCTCACCGGTGGTATCTGGTCCATGCTGGCCGGCTTCATCGGCATGAAGATCGCAACCAACGCCAACGCCCGTACTGCTCAGGCTGCTTCTGAGAGCCTGAACCGCGGTCTGCGCGTGGCCTTCTCCTCCGGCTCCGTCATGGGCTTCACCGTGGTTGGCCTGGGCATGCTGGATATCTCCATCTGGTTCTGCATCCTGCGCTATGCCGCTGGCATCACCGATCCCGTTGCTCTGGGCAACGTCATCGTGATGAACGGTATCGGCGCATCCTTCATGGCTCTGTTTGCCCGTGTGGGCGGCGGTATCTACACCAAGGCCGCTGACGTGGGCGCTGACCTGGTGGGTAAGGTTGAGGCCGGCATCCCCGAGGATGACCCCCGTAACCCCGCCACCATCGCCGACAACGTGGGCGACAACGTGGGCGACGTGGCCGGCATGGGCGCCGACCTGTATGAGTCCTATGTTGGCTCCATCCTGGCAACCTTCGCCCTGGGCGCTACCGCCGGCTACGGCTGGAACGGTATGCTGTTGCCCCTGGCTCTGGCTGTGGCCGGCATCATCTGCTCCATCCTGTGCACCTTCCTGGTCAAGACCAAGGAAGACGCTACTCAGAAGTCCCTGCTGAGCTCTCTGCGTACCGGCACCTATTCCGCTGCCATTCTGTCCGCTGTGGTGGCCATCCCCCTGACCATGTTCATCATCGGCGAGGGCTGGGTCGGCGTCTATGTCGCCATCCTCTGCGGTCTGGTGGGCGGCTGCCTGATCGGCTACTTCACCGAGTACTACACCTCTGATAACTATAAGCCCACCCAGAAGCTGGCTGCCGCTTCCGAGACCGGCTCCGCCACCATCATCATCGGCGGTATCTCCCTGGGCCTGCAGTCCACCATGGCTTCCATCCTGATCGTGGCCGCAGCTATCCTGGTCTCCTACTTCGCAGCCGGCGGCACCGTGTCTATCATGGACGCCAGCGGCGGCTTCAGCCCCGCCTTTAACCGCGGCCTGTACGGCATCGGCATCGCCGCTGTCGGCATGCTGTCCACCCTGGGCATCACCCTGGCCACCGACGCCTACGGCCCCG
>JAEDLP010000058.1 GCA_016295225.1 Oscillospiraceae bacterium
AAGGCCATCCTGGACAAGGGCGAGATCGACTGGGCAGAATAACCGTTACCCACAAAAAAGGACCGTTTTCCCTGGGAAAAACGGTCCTTTTTTTACATCACAGCGGCGGATCACTTGGACGCCCGCTCCTTGGCCCGCTGCTCCAGAGCCAAGCTTCTGGGGGCTGCGTCCTCCAGGTGGAAGAGGGCCAGGTCGAAGAAGATGTCCAGGTGGACATAGCCCCACTTTTCCGTGGGATAGATCCCCTGCATCCAGGTGTTCTCCTTGCGTTGGTCCCGGCTGAGGAAGTTCTCCACCTGATCCATGGAGATGATGTTGCCGTAGTCGTGGTTCACGAAGCGGCGCAGGCAGTCGTGGAGGAAGGGGATCAGCTCGGCATCCTGGGTGGCCAGAGCAGTGACCTTCTCATGCAGGTAGATGTCAGGGAAGGGGAATTCGCTGGTCTGGGCGAAGCCGTGCTCCCGGGTCCAGTCCTTGTCGCCGGGCTCGGCCTCCATCACAGCGGCCTTACGAAACAGTTCCATAGGGTTACCTCCGGTATTACATGGGGGATTCTTGTTGGACCCAGTATACCCGCTCTTGGAGGAAATGTAAAGGCGTTAGGGTTCGTAGAATTGGAAGTGCCCCCGCCCTACAGGGGCAGAAAAAACCGCAAGGACGCCTGTCAAACAGGAATCCTTGCGGTTTCCGTCGAATCATGGTATGATTTTCTTGCTATACAGCAGATGCGGTCTGCTGGCGTTCAGGCGGTTGGCCCCCGTTTTCTTGGGGGCGAGGACTTTTTGCCCCCAGTCTCTCGGGAAAGGGGGTGATGGGATGGTTACTTATGCGGAACTGTTTCAGTACACGCTGGTCATCATCGGCATTGTTGCCCTGGTTATCCAGTGCGGAAAAAAGTAAACCGCCCGGCGGCCACCGAGCGGTTTATAAGATAAATTAAACTAGCTTAGAGGGCTGACCGTCGGCCAGTTCCCGCCTGTCTTTAGTATAGCTTGCCCCGCCTCCCATGTCAAGGGAGGCGGGGCCTTTTGCTTTTATGAAAAATCAGATCGCGTCCGCGATGAGCTGACCCATCTCGGCGGTGCCTACCAGGGTGCCCTCGCCGGTGTACAGGTCGGGGGTGCGGTAGCCCTGGGCCAGGACGGCCTTCACGGCGGCGTCCACGGCGTCGGCCTCGGCCCCCAGGCCGAAGGTGTACCGCAGCATCATGCCCACGGACAGGATGGTGGCGGTGGGGTTGGCCTTGTTCTGGCCGGCAATGTCAGGGGCGGAGCCGTGGATGGGCTCGTACATGCCAAAGTTGCCCTTGGCCAGGGAGGCGGAGGGCAGCATGCCGATGGAGCCGGTGATCTGGCTGGCCTCGTCGGAGAGGATGTCGCCGAAGATGTTGCTGGTGACGATCACGTCAAACTGACGGGGGTTGCGGACCAGCTGCATGGCGGCGTTGTCCACGTACATGTTGTCCAGGGTGACCTCGGGGTAGTCCTTGGCCACCTCGGCCACCACCCGCCGCCACAGGCGGGAGGAGTCCAGGACGTTGGCCTTGTCCACGCTGGTCACGTGCTTGTTCCGCTTCATGGCCATGTCGAAGGCTACCTTGGCGATGCGGCGGACCTCCTCCTCGGCGTACATCTCCACGTCGTAGGCAGCGGGACCCAGGTCGGTCTCCTTGGTGCCGCGCTCGCCGAAGTAGATGCCGCCGGTGAGCTCACGGACCACCACGATGTCCAGGCCGCCGGCCAGGATCTCGGGCTTCAGGGGGGAGGCGGCGGCCAGCTCCTCGAAGATGACGGCGGGGCGCAGGTTGGCGAAGAGGCCCAGCTCCTTGCGGATGCCCAGCAGGGCCCGCTCGGGGCGCTCGCCGCCGGGGAGGTTGTCCCACTTGGGGCCGCCCACGGCGCCCAGCAGGACGGCGTCGGAGGCTTTGCAGACGTCGATGGTCTCCTGGGGCAGGCAGCCACCGGTGGCGTCGATGGCGGCGCCGCCGGCCAGGACGGTCTGGCAGGTGAAGGTGTGGCCGAACTTGTCGCCCACCTTGTGCATGACCTTGAGGGCCTGCTCCACAATATCGGGGCCGATGCCGTCCCCGGGGATCACAGCAATGTTATAGTTCATGGTGAAACGCCTCCCTTACTGATTGCCCTTGATGGAGGCCATCAGACCGCCGGCCTGGATAATCTCCTTGATAAAGTCGGGGAAGGGGTTGGACTGGTAGGTCTCACCCTTGGTGACGTTGGTGATGACGCCGGTGTCAAAGTCCACGGTGACCTCGTCGCCGGCCTCGATCTTCTCGCTGGCCTCGGGGCACTCCATGATGGCCAGGCCGATGTTGATGGCGTTGCGGTAGAAGATGCGGGCGAAGGTCTTGGCGATGACGCAGGAGATGCCGGACTCCTTGATGACCATGGGGGCGTGCTCGCGAGAGGAGCCGCAGCCGAAGTTGAAGCCGCCCACCATTACGTCGCCGGCCTTGACCACGTTGACGAAGTTGTCGTCGATGTCCTCCATGCAGTGGGTGGCCAGTTCCTTCTTGTCGGCGATGTTCAGGTAGCGGGCAGGGATGATAACGTCGGTGTCCACGTTGTCGCCGTACTTATGTACAAAACCTTTTGCATTCATAGCTCTTATACCTCCCGAGGATCGGCAATTTTACCGGCGATGGCAGAAGCGGCGGCCACGGCGGGGCTTGCCAGATAGATTTCGGATGTGATGCCGCCCATACGGCCCACGAAGTTGCGGTTGGTGGTGGCCACGCACTTTTCGCCGTTGGCCATGACGCCCATGTGGCCGCCCAGGCAGGGGCCGCAGGTGGGGGTGGAGACGGCGCAGCCGGCCTGGATGAAGGTGGTCATGTAGCCCAGGTCGATGCACTGCTGGAAGACCTGCTGGGTGGCGGGGATGATGATGCAGCGGACGTGGTCGGCCACCTTCTTGCCCTTCAGCAGCTCGGCGGCAACAGCCATGTCCTCCAGACGGCCGTTGGTGCAGGAGCCGATGATGACCTGGTCGATCTTGATGTCCTCCACCTTGGAGATGGGACGGGCGTTCTCGGGCAGGTGGGGGTAGGATACGGTGGGCTCGATCTCGCTGAGGTTGATCTCGATGGTGCGGACGTACTCGGCGTCGGGGTCGGCCTCGTAGACGGTGTAGGGGCGGTTTACACGGCCCTCCATGAAGGCGATGGTCACGTCGTCCACGGGGAAGATGCCGTTCTTGGCGCCGGCCTCGATGGCCATGTTGGAGATGCACAGGCGGTCGTCCATGGACAGGGAGGCCACGCCCTCGCCGCAGTACTCCAGGCTCTGGTACAGAGCACCGTCCACGCCGATCAGGCCGATCAGGTGGAGGATCACGTCCTTGCCGCTGACCCGGGGGCGGAGCTTGCCGGTCAGGTGGACCTTGATGGCCTCGGGGACCTTGAACCAGGTCTCGCCGGTGGCCATGCCGGCGGCCATGTCGGTGGAGCCGACGCCGGTGGAGAAGGCGCCCAGAGCGCCGTAGGTGCAGGTGTGGGAGTCTGCGCCGATGATGCAGTCGCCGGCAGCCACGATGCCCTTTTCGGGCAGCAGGGCGTGCTCCACGCCCATCTGGCCCACGTCGTAGAAGTTGTCGATGTCAAAGCGCTTGGCGAAGGTGCGGCACTGGAGGCACTGCTCGGCGGCCTTGATGTCCTTGTTGGGGGTGAAATGGTCCATGACCATGGAGATTTTGCTCTTGTCGAAGACCCCGGTAAAGCCCTGCTTGTCGAACTCCCGGATGGCCACGGGGGACGTGATGTCGTTGCCCAGGACCATGTCCAGCTTGGCCCGGATGAGCTGACCGGCCTTGACCTCGGGCAGGCCGGCGTGGGCGGCGAGGATCTTCTGTGTCATTGTCATTCCCATAGGGGATCCCTCCTCAAAATGTATGATATGTCGGGGTGTGATTCTGCGTTTTTAGGGTTTGCGAACCCTGCTCAGTCCACGGTGGGGATAAACTGCTTATCCTTGTTTTCGCGGTTGATGGCGGTGACCAGGGCGTAGACAGAGGCCATGGTAATGTCGCTGTCCACACCGACGCCCCAGTAGTGCTTGCCCTGGTCGTCGGCAATGACGACATAGGCGGAAGCCAGGGAGTCGGAGTCGGTCTGGAGGGCGTGCTCCTCGTAGTCCACGAACCGGTACTGGATGTTGGGGCTGGCCAGCTTCAGCACGTTGCTGACGGCGTCCAGGGGGCCGTTGCCCCGGGCGGACAGGTAGAAGACCTCGTTGTTGATGGCCAGGGTGACGTCGGCCACGGTGGAGCCCTTCTCCCGGATCCAGGTGATATCCTGGATGGCGATGGGCAGGTCCTTGTTCTGGTACTCGTGGGTGAAGGCCAGCAGGATATCCTGGGGGCTGAGCTCCTTGTGGGCCCGGTCGGAGATATCCTTGATGTAGTAGCCTACCTCCTGGGCCATTTCCTTGGGCAGCTCGTAGCCGAAGTTGTGCTCCAGGATGTAGGAGATGCCGCCCTTGCCCGACTGGCTGTTGATGCGGATGACGTCGGTCTCGTACTCCCGGTTTACGTCCTTGGGGTCCAGGGGCAGGTAGGGGACGGTCCAGAAGTCCTCGTTGCGCTCCTCCCGGAACTTCATGCCCTTGGAGATGGCGTCCTGGTGGGAGCCGGAGAAGGCGGCGAAGACCAGCTGGCCGGAGTAGGGCTGGCGGTAGCCCACGTGCATGCCGGTGAGCTTTTCATAGAACTCCACGATCCGGGGCATGTCGGAGAAGTCCAGCTTGGGGTCCACGCCGTGGGTGAAGAGGTTCATGGCCATGGTGACGATATCCACGTTGCCGGTGCGCTCGCCGTTGCCGAAGAGGGTGCCCTCAATGCGGTCGCCGCCGGCCAGCAGGGCCAGCTCGCCGGCTGCCACGCCGGTACCCCGGTCATTGTGGGGGTGGATGGAGACGATGACGTTCTCCCGGCAGTTCAGGTGCTTGCTCATGTACTCGATCTGCTGGGCGTAGACGTGGGGCATGGACATCTCCACGGTGGAGGGCAGGTTGATGATGACCTGGCGCTCGGGCCGGGGCTGCCACACGTCGATGACGGCGTTGCAGATCCGCAGGGCGAACTCGATCTCGGTGCCGGTGAAGCTCTCGGGGGAGTACTCGAACCGGAAGTTGGTCTCGGGCATCTTCTCGGCGTACTCGTTGAAGGACTTGGCGCCCTCCACGGCGATGTTCACGATCTCGTCCTCGCTCATGCGGAAGACCTGCTGCCGCTGGGCGAAGGAGGTGGAGTTATACAGGTGAACCACCACGTTCTTCGCGCCCTTGATGGAGTCGAAGGTCTTTTTGATGATGTGGGGGCGGGACTGGGTGAGCACCTGGATGTACACGTCGTCGGGGATCATGTTCTCCTCGATGATGGTGCGCAGGAACTCGTACTCGGTCTCGGAGGCGGCGGGGAAGCCCACCTCGATCTCCTTAAAGCCCAACTCCAGCAGGAAGTTGAAGAAGGACAGCTTCTCCTCCAGGTTCATGGGGGTGATGAGGGCCTGGTTGCCGTCGCGCAGGTCCACGCTGCACCAGGCGGGGGCCTCGGTGAGACGTTCCTTCTTTACCCAGTCCATGCAAGTCTCCGGGGGCATGTAGTACCCGGGACGGTATTTGGTATAATTTTTCATACGTGGGTCACAGTCCTTTCCGTTCCTCATTTATATCGGAAGCCGCGGAGAGGGAATAAAAAAAGCTCCGTCTATTTGGATCCTTCCAACATCCAAAGAGACGAAGACATGATGTTCTCCGCGGTACCACTCTTATTGGCGTCCAACAACGCCCACTCAAATAGTTCACACTCCGGGGTGAGACGCCAACTCGCTCCATACGGCCTTGCACCAGACGGCCGCTCTCTGGGATGGAGGCGGAAGAGGCTTATTCCCTTCATCGCGTGTCAATATGAAATTGCTACTAGCTTAAAGAATAGCCGAATCCCCACGGTTTGTCAATGCTGAAATCACGAAAAAGTTCACAAACAGGGAGGGGGTTTTCCCGGGGTTTCGGCCAAAACGCCCCGGCGGGCGGTTGTCTGACCAGATATGGGTGATGTGACAACATTTGGTGTCGGATTTTGTGGAATATTATTCTGAAAATCTCTTGACGCTATCAGGTCAGAGTGATAGAATATTTGGCATCAACGAGGAAGGGACGGCAGAGCTATGACCAGACAGATGAACGTTCTGAACAAGGCTTTCGCTTTTACCTACTATTACTTTATGAACGGCAAGGGAATAAAGTAATGGTAATTTGTGCTGGAAACAACACCAGGTCTTCCTCGTGAGACATGGAAGAAAACCCACCCGCCACACAGATTCCGTTCTGTGTGGCGTTTTTTATTGCCACCATTCGGAACGGCGTGTTTTTTGAAAGGAGCAACCACGATATGATCGCAGTATTGAAACACGGGGCCTCTCCCGAGCGCACCGAGCACCTCATCAACTGGCTGAAAGAGCAGAACCTGGGCGTTCACGTGTCCCAGGGGGAATCCCACACCGTCCTGGGCCTCATCGGCGACACCGCCAATGTGGACATGGAGATGATCCAGAGCCTGGACATCGTGGAGACCGTCACCCGGGTCTCCGACCCCTTCAAGGCGGTCAACCGCAAGTTTCACCCCGACGACTCCACCATCCGGGTGGGGGAGGCCGCTATCGGCGGCGGTCACTTCGGCCTCATCGCCGGCCCCTGCTCCGTGGAGAACGAGGCCCAGATCACCTACGTGGCCAACCGGGTGAAGCAGGCCGGGGCCAACTTCCTCCGGGGCGGCGCGTTCAAGCCCCGCACCTCCCCCTATGACTTCCAGGGCCTGGGGGCCGAGGGCATCCGCCTGCTGCTGGAGGCCAAGAAGGCCACCGGCCTGCCCATCGTCACCGAGCTGATGGACATCCGCAACATCGACCTCTTCCAGGACGTGGACGTGATCCAGGTAGGGGCCCGAAACACCCAGAACTTCGACATGCTCAAGGAGCTGGGCAAGACCAAGAAGCCCATCCTCCTCAAGCGGGGCCTGGCCGGAACCATCAAGGAACTCCTGATGAGCGCCGAGTATATCATGGCCAGCGGCAACGAGAACGTGATCCTCTGTGAGCGGGGCATCCGCACCTACGAGTCCACCTACACCCGGAACACCCTGGACCTGTCCGCCATCCCGGTGCTGAAGAACCTGACCCACCTGCCCGTGGTGGTGGACCCCAGTCACGGAACCGGCCACACCTATCTGGTGGAGCCCATGGCCCTGGCCGCTGCGGCGGCAGGAGCCGACGGCCTGATGATCGAGGTTCACAACGACCCCACCCACGCCCTGTGCGACGGCGCCCAGTCCCAGACCCCCGACGAGTTCGAGGTCACTGCCCGGAAAATTTTCCGCATTCGGGAGGCGATGCAGGGATGATCGTAGGAATCATTGGTCTGGGCCTCATCGGCGGCTCTCTGGCCAAGGCCTTCTGCCGCAGCAAGGACGTCACCGTCCTGGGCTGGGACACCAACCGCTCCATCGTGGAGTTTGCCCAGATCGCCGAGGCCATCCAGGCCCCCCTCACCGAGGAAAACCTGAACACCGTGGACCTGCTGCTGCTGGCCACCTACCCCGAGGCGGTCATCGAGCACATGGAGCGGCTGGCCCCCAAGCTCAGCAAGCACACCATGGTCATCGACTGCGCCGGCACCAAGGAGAAGGTCTGCCAGGCGGTCTTCCCTCTGGCCGAGGAGTACGGCTTCCGCTTCCTGGGGGGCCACCCCATGGCCGGTACCCACAACTCCGGCTTCAAGTACAGCCGGGAGGACCTCTTCGACGGGGCCCCCATGGTCCTGGTGCCCCCCAACTTCTACGACATCCGCCTGCTGGACGAGGCCAAGAAGATGCTGGCCCCTGTGGGCTTCGGCCGGGTGTCCATCACCACCGCCGCCGACCACGACAAGCGCATCGCTTTCACCTCCCAGCTGGCCCACGTGGTGTCCAACGCCTACGTGAAGAGCCCCACCGCCCGGGAGCACGCCGGCTTCTCCGCCGGCAGCTACAAGGACCTGACCCGGGTGGCCTGGCTGAACCCTGATATGTGGGCCGAGCTCTTCCTGGAGAACAAGGAACACCTGCTTTTCGAGCTGAATACCATCATTGAAAACCTGACGGAGTACAAGACCGCCATGGAACAGGACGATTTTTCCACCCTCCGTCAGCTCCTGGACGACGGCCGCCGGATCAAGGAGGAGGTGGACGGACATTGAGAACCGTTTCCGTAAAGGCATCCCGTTCCTATGAAGTCAAGATCGGCCGGGACCTGCTGAAAACCGTGGGAGCCGAGGCCGCGTCCCTCCTCAAAGGCCGGACTGCCGCCATCGTGTCCGACTCCAACGTGGCCCCCCTCTACCTGGAACAGACCAAGGCCAGCCTGGAGTCCGCCGGCTTCCGAACCTGTTCCTTCGTCTTCCCCGCCGGGGAGGGCTCCAAGAACGGCCAGACCTATCTGAACCTGCTGGAGTTTTTGGCCGAACACCAGATCACCCGGTCAGACACCCTGGTGGCCCTGGGAGGCGGCGTGGTGGGTGACCTCACCGGCTTTGCCGCCGCCACCTTCCTCCGGGGCGTGGCCTTTATCCAGATTCCCACTACCCTTCTGGCCGCTGTGGACGCCTCCGTGGGGGGCAAGACGGCCATCGACCTGAAAAACGGCAAGAACCTGGCCGGGGCCTTTTATCAGCCCCGCTTGGTTCTCTGCGACCTGGATACTCTGTCCACCCTGCCCTCTGACGTCTTTGCCGACGGCTGCGCCGAGGTCATCAAGTACGGCATGATCGGGGACCCCGGCCTGCTGGATCTGCTGGAGACCACCGACTTCCGGGCTGACCCCGAGGAGATCGTGGCCCGGTGCATCGCCCAGAAACGGGATCTGGTGGAGGAGGACGAGTTCGACACCGGCGCCCGCCAGCTGCTCAACCTGGGCCACACCATCGGCCACGGCATTGAGGCATGCAGTGGGTACGGACTCTCCCACGGCAAGGCGGTGGCCATCGGCATGACCCTCATCACCCGGGCGGCTGTGGCTTTTGGGCAGTGTCCCCCCGAGGCCCTGCCCCGGCTCCAGTCCCTGCTGAAACGATATGACCTGCCTGATACCACCGGGTACGGGGCGGAAGAACTCTATGAAAAGACCCTGTCCGACAAGAAGCGCACCGGCAGCACCATCTCCCTGGTGGTCCCCACTGCCTGGGGCAAGAGCGAGCTGCAAAAGGTGGCCGTGTCGGACCTGTACCACTGGATTGAAAAGGGGCTGAATCTATGACCGTCACCATCCAGCCGGGCCCGCTGTCCGGCACCATCCGCGCCATTCCCTCCAAGTCGGCGGCCCACCGCCTGCTGATCTGCGCCGCCCTGGCGGATACAAAGACCTTCATCCGATGCGATAAGGAGTCCCAGGACATCGCCGCCACCATCCGGTGTCTCACCGGCCTGGGGGCGGTCATCACCCGCCGGGGAGAGGGGTACGACGTGACCCCCATTGACCGGGCCAACATCCCCAGCCCCTGCGCCCTGGACTGCGGCGAGAGCGGCTCCACCCTCCGCTTCCTGCTCCCGGTGGTCTGCGCCCTGGGGGCCGCCGGAACCTTCCACATGGCGGGCCGTCTGGCCCAGCGGCCCATGGAGCCCCTGGCCACCCAGCTGCGGAACCACGGCTGCACCATCACCCCTCGCCCGGAGGACAACCAGATGGACTTCTCCGGCCAGCTCACCCCCGGGGCCTTCACCCTCCCCGGGGACGTGTCCTCTCAGTTCATCTCCGGCCTGCTCTTCGCCCTGCCCACCCTGGGGGAACCCAGCACCCTCACCATCACCGGCCAAGTGGAGTCCAAGGGCTACATCGACCTGACCCTCCGGGCCCTGGCCGATTTCGGCGTGGTCCCCCAGGACAAGGGGGACGGCTACCGCATCCCCCCGGTGGGCTATCACGGCCCCGAGACCGTAGCGGTGGAGGGGGACTGGTCCAACGCCGCCCCCTGGCTGTGCATAGGGGTTCTGGGCGGCGATGGGATCACCGTCACCGGCATGGACCCAGGCTCCCTCCAGGGGGATAAAGGGGTCTGCGACGTCCTCTCCCGCATGGGGGGACAGATCACCCATGCGGGCGGCGACTACACCGCAAAGCCCGGCAAGCTGGCAGCCACTGTCATCGACGCCCGGAACATCCCCGACCTGGTCCCCGTCCTGTCCGCCGTGGCGGCGGTGGCCCCCGGGGAGACCCGCATCGTGGGGGCCGCCCGCCTGCGGATCAAGGAATCCGACCGCCTGGTCACCACCCGCCAGACTCTCAACGCCCTGGGGGGCGATGTGGAGGAGACCGGGGACGGGCTCATCATCCGGGGGAGGGAAACCCTCATCGGCGGCACCATCGACGCCCAGGGGGACCACCGGGTGGCCATGCTGGCGGCGGTGGCCTCTGCGGTCTGTGCAAACCCCGTCACCATTACCGGCGCCCAGGCCATCAACAAGTCCTACCCCACTTTCTGGCAGGAGCTGCGGGAGCTGGGGAAGGAAGTCACCGAAGGGTAAGGCGTTCCCCATTGGCTCCCCTTACAGGGGAGGCTTATTGGGGGGGCTGCGATGTTTACCCTTGACGCACCGACTTCCATATCTCATAATAAAAGAAACTTTACCCATCGAGGTACTACCTATGAGCAGCATTTACCACGGTCGTCTGACCGTTTCCATCTTTGGCCAGTCCCACGCCCCGGGCATCGGGGTCACCATGGA
>JAEDLP010000059.1 GCA_016295225.1 Oscillospiraceae bacterium
GTGTTCTCCCAGTGGCGCAGGTCAAACCGGGCGCCGTCGTTCATGGACAGCCAGCCCCAGATCTCCTTTCCGGGCTTTTCCCGAAACAGGGACAGCAGGCACCGGGCGATGACAATGATGGCGAAAATGATCGCCACCACCCGCAGAACGCCGCAGGCCACAGGCAGGACTATGTCAATGACCGCCCCCACAGCCTGTCCGGTCTCCGCATTGGCCAGAGCCGAACGAACCTGGTCGGCCAGTTGGGTGAAAATCAACTGCAAACGGATGAGCAATTCCTGCATACGTCCCTCCTTTCTCCGGCGGTATGCTGCCGGGTACACAGTATCGTTGCTTGAGTAACTTCATATTATAGCAGAAAAAACGGAAATAACAAGCTGAGGGATGCCGTGGCATACATTCCCATATTTTCAGATGATACAATATATTTATCAACAAGGTATCAAGAAACTATGACATTTCTATGAACCCATCCACGACCTTGCATCCCCACGGTCATATGTGCTACACTGATACCAGAAAATCCGTCCCGAAAGGAGGACTTCCCCATGAAAGCATTCGCCTATCTCGGCAGCGGCCGGGCCGGATGGATCGAAAAAGAGCGGCCCCGGGCCACCGGGTTCGACGCGGTCATCCGCCCCCTGATGGTGGCCCCCTGCACCTCCGACGTCCACAACGTAGCCATCGACTGTCTGAAACCAAACCGCATCCTGGGCCACGAGGGTCTGGGGGAAATCGTGGAGGTGGGAGAGCTGGTCCGGGACTTCCGCGTGGGGGAGATTGTGGCCATCCCTCCGGTGACGCCCGACTGGCGAACCGTTCCCTCCCAGCTGGGGGCCCACCAGCACTGCAGCGGACTGATCACCGGGCAAAAGCTCTCCAACTCCGAGGACGGGCTTATGGCGGAGTACGCCCTCATCCGGGACATTGACGCCAACGCCGCCCGCATCCCCGAACAGGTCTCCCACGAGGCCGCCGTTCTGGCGGCGGACATGCTGAACACCGGACTCTACGGGGCGGAGTTGGCCGACGTCCAGCCTGGCGACACCGTGGTGGTCCTGGGCATCGGCCCGGTGGGCCTGATGGCCGTTGCGGGGGCAAGACTCCGGGGAGCCGGACGCATCATCGCCATCGGCAGCCGCCCCCACTGCGTGGAGCTGGCAAAATTCTACGGGGCCACGGACATCGTCAATTACAAGGATGGCAACGTGGAGCGGCAGGTTCATCTCCTCACCGACAAGCAGGGGGCTGACTGCTGCATCTGCGCCGGAGGCGGTGACGACGCTCTGGGCCAAGCGGTGGCCATGGTCCGCTGGGGCGGCACGGTGGGCAACGTGAACTACTTCACCACCTACGGCGACCTGCCCATCAACAACGTTCGCTACGGATTCGGCATGGGCAACAAAACCATCCGGGGGGGCGAATGTCCCGGCGGCCGGGCCAGGATGGAGCGTCTGTTAAAACTCATCCAGTACGGCCGGGTGGACCCCACCCCTCTCATCACCCACCGGTTCACCAGATTGAACCAAGTGGAGGCGGCCTTCCGGCTCATGGAACGCAAGCCCCCGGAGCTGGTGAAGACCATCGTCACGTTATAACGTTACTACCTTATTATATTAAAGGAAGAAAGTATCATGGAAAGTTTATTTCGCTGTCCCATCTGCAGGGCGGCTTTGGACCGACAGGACAATCGCTACCTCTGCCCCGGCGGCCACAGCTTTGACCGGGCCGCCGCCGGGTACGTCCACCTCCTCCCCGCCAACAAGATGCACTCCAAAGACCCCGGCGACGACAAGGGCATGGCAACCGCCCGGAACCGTTTCCTCTCCGGCGGCTATTATCAACCCCTCTGCGACGCCCTCGCCCAACTGGCCCTCCAATACACCTCCGAGACCGTGTCCGTCCTGGACTCCGGCTGCGGCGAGGGCTACTACAGCGCCGCCATCTACCAGGCTCTGGCTCAGGCAGGCAGGAAGGTCAACCTGGCCGGCGTGGATCTGTCCAAGCACGCCCTCCGCCGGGCGGCCAAGCGGGAGAAGGCCGCAGAGTTCGCCGTGGCCTCGGTCTACGATATTCCCGTGGCCGACCGCAGCGCCGATCTCATCCTCAACTGCTTCTCTCCCCTGGCGCTGGAGGAATTTCTCCGCATCCTGAAACCCGGCGGGGTCTACTTCTACGTGGTCCCCGGGGAGAAGCACCTGTGGGAGCTGAAGGAGATCCTCTACGAGAACCCCTACCCCAACACGGAAAAGCTCACCCCCTACGAAGGCTTCACCTATCTGGAGGTCCGTCCGGTGGACGGGGTCATCCATCTCCCTGACCAGCAGACCATCTCCGACCTTTTCCAGATGACCCCGTACTTCTGGAAGACCCCCAAGAGCGGCACAGAGAAGCTGGCCGCCCTGGACTCCCTGGACACTGCCATCTCCTTCCGTATCCATGTCTTCCGAAAGGATGGGATGCCATGACGAAACATATCTTCTTCGACCTGGACGGCACCCTCACCGACTCCGGGCCAGGCATTATGAACTGCGCCCAGCTGGCCCTGGACCACTTCGGCATCCCGGTGGAGAGCCGGGAGCAGCTCCGGGCCTTCGTAGGGCCGCCCCTGCGGGTCTCCTTTGAGGGCTACGGCCTGGACCCGGATCAGGTCCGGGAGGCCATCCAGGTGTTTCGCGGCCGGTACATCCCCATCGGCAAGTTTGAAAACGAGCCCTACCCGGGCATCGAGGACCTGCTGGCCCGGCTCCGGGCCGAGGGGCATCGGCTGTATGTGGCCACCTCCAAGCCCGAGGTCACCGCCCGGGAGGTGCTGGACCACTTCCATCTGAGCGAATACTTTGTAGAGATCTGCGGGGCCGACCTGAAGGACCAGCGGGACACCAAGGACCAGGTGATCTCCTATCTGCTGGGCAAGGTGGGCAGGCTGGAAAACGTGGTCATGGTGGGGGATACCCACTACGACGTCCTGGGAGCCAAGGCCCACGGCATTCCCACCATTGGGGTGACCTGGGGGTACGGCACGGCTGAGTCCATGGAGCAGGCCGGGGCCGTGTCCATCGCCCACACCATGGAGGAACTGCATGAGATGCTGAACCGCGCCTGACGGGGTTGATTCCCGACACGGATTGCGGCCCCATTCTATCCATAACAAAAGGGAAGGCTTTCTGCCTTCCCTTTTGTTATGGATAACGCTATTTACATCTCTCTGCGGCCCTCCAGGGCGCGCATAAGGGTGGCGTCGTCGGCATATTCTAAGTGGCCGCCTACGGGAACGCCGTAGGCCAGACGGGTGACTTTGACCCCGAATGGCTTGAGCATCCGGGAGAGGTACATGGCGGTGGCCTCCCCCTCGGTATCCGGGTTGGTGGCCATGATGATTTCCTGGATCTCCCCCTGGGCCACCCGCTCCAGGAGGGACTTGATGTGCAGGTCGTCAGGGCCTACCCCGTTCATGGGGGACAGAACCCCGTGGAGCACGTGGTACTTGCCCCGGTACTCCCTGGCCCGCTCGATGGCGATGACATCCTTGGGATCGGCCACCACGCAGACCACCGAGCCGTCCCGCTTCTCGCTGGCACAGATGGGACACAGACCGTCCCCCTCCGTCAGATTCTGACAGACGGGACACAGGGCGATGGACTGCTTGGCCGCGAGAATGGCGTTGGCGAAGATCTCCACCTCATTCTCCGGCAGGGACAGGACGAAAAAGGCCAGCCGCTGGGCGGTCTTAGTGCCGATCCCCGGCAGGCGGGCAAACTGCTCCACCATTTTTTCCAAAGCTGGGGGAAAGTATTCCATCATTCACCTCGTAAGGTTTTGATGGCCGCCGCAGGGTCGGCCGCGCCGTAGACCGCGCTGCCGGCCACCAGCACGTCGGCCCCGGCCTCGATGACCAGCGGGGCGGTGTTGGGGTCCACGCCGCCGTCCACTTCCAGGCGGCAGTCGGGGTTATACTCGTTGATATACCGGCGAATGGCCGCAATCTTGGGAAGCTGGTCGGCCATGAACTTCTGGCCGCCGAAGCCCGGCTCCACGGTCATCACCAGGATCAGGTCCACGTCCTTGATGTAGGGCAGGACAGCCTCAGCGGCGGTGATGGGCCGCAGGACAATACCCTTCTTCACCCCCCTGCGGTCCATGGCCTCCAGAGCAGCCTTGATGCCGGGGGGCATATCGGACTCCAGGTGGACAGAGAGCAGGTCGGCGCCGGCGTCGGCAAAGGCGTCGATGTAACGCACAGGCTTTTCGATCATCAGGTGGACGTCCAGAAACATGTCGGTGGCCTTCCGCAGGGACTTGACCACGGGAACGCCGATGCTGATGTTGGAGACGAACATGCCGTCCATCACGTCCACATGGAGCCAATCCGCGCTCTGTACCTTCTGGACCTCACGGCCCAGGTCGGCAAAGTCAGCGGAGAGAATCGAAGGTGCGATTTTGATCACAAAATATCATTCCTTTCTCCGAAATCTGCCGGCAGGACCTGTCGAAGGCCGCCGGTTCAGCGCGAGAGCACAAACGATCCGCCCGCCGCATAGGATACGGCAAGCGGCGGCGGGGTACGCCCCGCCCAAGAGCCCCGGGACCGCTGTAGCTTTCCCTTCTCCCCGGACCGGCCCCTATGGCGACGACCCGGACGGCCAGCCGCATAAAAAATAGAAACTGGAACGAAGCACTTTGGCCGCCGACCCGGAAACAGGTCGGCGGCCCGTTCCAAATACCGGGAAATCGGGCTCGTTTTGTCTATTCTATCTGTCTTTTTCCTTGCTGTCAATGGAAAGGAGTTCTTGACAGGAAATGTTCCTACGGTTAGAATAATAAAATGTATAAGGATGTATGCCATCCGAAACTATACCCTGGAAAGGACTGACGCCCGTGGCGAAACTGAAAAAGCGTTCTGTCGCACCCATTTACGCCATAGCCGTGGTTTGGGTGATCTTCACCCTGATCCACCCCCTGTACCGGGTTTCCGACTACGTCTCGGCAATCCTGCTGTCGGCAGTGGCTTTCGTTGTAGCCAAAGGCATCTGGCCCACCGTGGAATATGAACTGCCAGACCCCGAACCCGCAGAGGAAGTCCCAAAAGACGAGCCCAGGGAGGAACCCGCAGAAGAGGCATCCGAAGCCGAGGAGCCCAAGGGAGAGGAAGAACCGACCTCCACCGGAGACCCCACGTTGGATGCTCTCATTCAGGAAAAGGACCGGGCCATCAGCGAGATGCGCCGTCTCAACGACGCCATCGCCGACGAGACCATCTCCGCCCAGATCGACCAGCTGGAGGACACCACCTCCAAGATCCTGGATCACGTGATCCACCACCCGGAAAAGCAGCCCCAGATCCGCAAGTTCCTGATCTACTATCTGCCCACCACTCTGAAGCTTCTGAACACCTACGATCGCATGGGGGCCACCGGCGTCTCCGGCGAAAACATCGACGGCACCATGGCCAAGATCGAGACCATGATGGACACCATCGTCTCCTCCTTCCACAAGCAGCTGGACGCCCTCTTCCAGGACGAAGCCATGGACATCGCCTCGGACATCACCGTCATGGAGAACCTGCTGGTCCAGGAAGGCCTGGCCGACATGGATTGACAGAAAGGATACTGCTATGGCAGAGGAATACATCCCCGAACTGACCCTGACCCCCAACTCCCCGTTGGGCTCCGCCGCCCAGGCGGCCCCCGCCGCGCCCCAGGCCCAGGAAGAGTCGAAACCTCAGGATCTGCCCGCCAGCGACCTGGACGAGTCCAGACTTTCCGAGGCTGAGCGCAAAGCGGTGGAGGACTTCGCCCAAACCATCGACCTCACCGACAGCAACCTGATCCTGCAGTACGGCTCCGCCGCTCAGAAGCACGTGTCGGAGTTTTCCGAAACCACCCTCCAGCAGATCCGCACCAAGGATCTGGGGGAGATTGGCGACGCCCTGTCCGGTCTGGTCCGGGAGCTGCAGAGCTTCGAGACCGGAGAGGAAAAGAAGGGCATCGCCGGGTTCTTCCGAAAAAAGAAAAGCCAGCTGGAGTCCATGAAGGCCGGATACTCCAAGGTCTCCGCCAACGTGGACAAGATCGTGGAAAGCCTGGAACAGCACCAGATCACCCTGATGAAAGACGTAGCCAACCTGGATCAGATGTATGCGCTCAACGCCAAGTATCAGAAGGAGCTCACCATGTACATCCTGGCCGGCAGGAAGAAGCTGGCCCAGGTCCGGGCCACCGATCTGGTCCGGCTCCAGGAGAAGGCCGCCGCCTCCGGCAGCCAGGAGGACGCCCAGGCCTACAATGACCTGGCCAACCTCTGCACCCGCTTTGAAAAGAAGCTCCACGACCTGGAGCTCACCCGGATGATCTCCCTGCAGATGGGTCCCCAGACCCGGTTGCTCCAAAACAACGACACCCTGATGATCGAAAAGATCCAGTCCAGTCTGGTGAATACCATCCCTCTGTGGAAGAGCCAGATGGTCCTGGCCCTGGGGCTGGAGCACGCCCGGCAGGCCACTGCCTCCCAGAACGCCGTCACGGAGATGACCAACACCCTCCTGAAGCAGAACGCCGACATGCTGAAAATGGGGACCATCGAGACCGCCCGGGAGGCTGAGCGCTCCGTGGTGGACCTGGAGACCCTCCGCCACACCAACCAACAGCTGGTGGAGTCCTTGGACGAGGTCATGCGAATTCAGTCCGAAGGCGCCCAAAAGCGCCGGGAGGCCGAAACCGAGCTGTCCAAAATCGAAGGCGAGCTGAAACAGAAACTCCTCGAACTTCGCGGGTGATCCGGCGCATTTCCCCACCGGCTCACCGGCCCCATGGAGGTTCCTATGAAATTTTTTAAAAAGACATCGGTTGCCATCACCCTCACCGTCCTCATCGTAGCCCTGTGCTGCGTGTGGGGATACACCCGGGTCTACGTAGACGCCATCCCGGAAACCAGCGGTGCAGAGCGCACCGCTGGCGAGAGCAACCTCAACTACTATCTGAACTGGATTGACGATGACGCGGGGCTCTTTACCTTGGAAACCATCGACGATCTGGCCCGGGAAAACCTGATCCTGGACAACACCTACCGCAGTCTGATGGCTGTGAAGACCGTGAAACACCTCAACGGCATGGATATCCAGACCTATGCCGAGAACGTGGCGGACCGCATAGAGCTGGGCAACCGCAATCTCCTTCTGCTGCTGGACGCCAACACCCAGACCTGGTATGTGTCCTACGGCTCAAGCATGGCCGCCTACGTGGAGGCCAGTCAGGATCTGCCCAACCTGTTCCGCCGTCACATCTCCGACTCCTTCTGGGAGGAGGGCCAGAGCGACAAGGCCATCCTGGAACTGTTTGACGATCTGGAGGGCTGGTATAAGAATACTCTCCCCGTGGATGAGTCCTCCGGCAACACTTCCTTCTTCCACAGCAACGGCAAGATCCAGTCCATCACCATCAGCGCCCTCCTCAGCGGCATCCTGCTGAACGTGCTGGCCAACCTGTGGTGGATCGTCCTGCTGCTGGTGGTTCTGAACATCGTGGATCGGGTCCGCTTTGAGAAACACTTTACCAAGTATCCGCCCGGAACTCCCTCCGCGCCGCTCTTCCACCCCTTCCTGTTCTGGCATCGCATCGGCTCCAACTGGTACGAGGCGAGAATGGAGGAAGCCACGAGCGAGGACGCCGAGGACGAGGACTTTGAGGACGACAATTTCTCCAGCGGTTCGTGGGGGCAGGATCACTATCAGCGTGGTCCCGGCTACAGCACCGACCCCAACGAGCCCGGCCCCTTTGGTCCCCAGCCCGGCCCTCAGATGAACGCGGACCCCAACCCGGGTTCCGGTCTCATGGGTCAGCTGTGGCAGCTGTGGAACAACCTGCTGGGTCTGTTCTGGCAGTTCCTGGACTCCCTTCGCCACTTCATTCGGCGGATGTGACCGCTCTTGAAACATCAAACTCCCCCATACCAACGTATGGGGGAGTTTCCATATCTGCGCGCTGTTCCGTTATGCTTCGGCGGGTTCCTTGGGATCCTCTTCCCCCTCCGGCTGGGGCGGAAGTTCCCCCTTGACCCCTACGCAGCGGTTGATCTTGGTGCCCATGTTGTGGAATCTCTCCTCGTAATCAGTCATAATGCCGCAGACCCCGTCGGCATGGAGGTCCCGGGTGACCTCTTCCAAATCGTAGCCCGCTTCCGGGAACTCCAGGACGGAAAACTCAAAGAGAGGGGCGTTGTCGGTCTTGAAGTGGATCTGGCCCTTCTCCTTCAGGACCTCCCGGTAGAGTTTCAGGAAGTTCCGATGGGTCAGGCGGCGCTTGGCGTGACGCTTGGGGGGCCAGGGATCGCAGAAGTTGATGTAGATGAGGTCCACCTCTTCCGGCTCGAAGAACTCCGGCAGCAGAGCCGCGTCAGCATCTACATAGAACACGTTGGTGAGACCCATGTCCCGGGCCTTTTCCATGGCCATGACCATGGCGTCCGGGACCCGCTCCACCGCCACGAAGAGGATATCAGGGTTGGCGGCCGCCGTCTGACAGGTGAAGCGGCCCTTGCCGCAGCCCAGTTCCAGGCGGAGTTCTTTGGCCCCGGGCATCAGGGAGCGCCAGTTTCCCCGGAGGGCCTTGGGGTCCTTAATCTGCCAGGCCGCGCAGGCTTCCATCCGGGGGCCCAAATTCTTCTTTCTTCTCATGCGCATGGCGGTATTTCCTCCTAGGTCTTGTTTGAAAACAGGCCATCTGCCCAACGGCAGTTTGCCGGTTCCAATTTCGATCCATTGTACCATAAAAGGGACTCTTTGTCAGCGGCTTTCTCCCGAATTTGTGAGGGTGAATCCCATCTAGCTCTTGTGAAAGAGAAAAAAACACGGTATGATAAAGAATACTGATACAGACAAAGGAGAGAGGTTATGGGCATCCACGACGGTCACCGCGGCCGCATGAAACAGGAATTTCTGCAGGGAGGACTGGAATCCTTCTCCGATCCCCGCGCCCTGGAGCTTCTGCTGTTCTACTCCCGGAGACAGGGCGATGTGAACCCCACCGCCCATGCCCTGCTGGACGCCTTCGGTTCCCTGGCCGGGGTTCTGGACGCCGACCCCAAAGAGCTCATGGAGGTCCCCGGCGTGGGAGAGAACACCGCCATCCTCCTGAAACTGGTCCCCGCTTTGGCCGCCAGATACCTAGCCTCCCGCACCAGCGCGGAAACCATCATCCGGAGCAGCGCCGATCTGCGGGAACTCTTCTCTCCCTACTTCTTCAGCGCCCGGAACGAAATGTCTTACCTGGCCTGCTTCGACGGCAAGCTCAAGCTTCTGGGTGTTCGGAAGCTCAGCGAGGGAGGCCCCAACGACACTGACATCGCCCCCCGGCAGATCGCCGCGGCAGCCCTGTCCTTTAACGCCACCGCCGTGGTTCTGGCCCACAACCACACCAGCGGCGTGGCCACCCCTTCTGACGCAGATATCTCCACCACCCGCTACATCCGCCAGGTCCTGCAGAGCATCAACATCCAGCTCTACGACCACGTCATTATGACAGACGATGACATGGTCTCCATGCGGGACAGCGGATACTTCCAAGGTTTTTTCTGAACCCAAAGGAGGTCCCCATGCCGAAATTTGAAGTGATCAGCGACTATCTCCCCTCCGGCGACCAGCCCCAGGCCATTGACACCCTGGCCCGCGGGGTCGAACTGGGCCTGGATGAGCAGACCCTGCTGGGCGTCACCGGCTCAGGCAAGACCTTCACCATGGCCAAGGTCATCGAGCGGGTCCAGCGGCCCACCCTGGTCCTGGCCCACAACAAGACCCTGGCCGCCCAGCTCTGCTCGGAGTTCAAGGAGTTCTTCCCCAACAACGCCGTGGAATACTTCGTGTCCTACTACGACTACTACCAGCCCGAGGCCTACATCCCCCACACCGACACCTTCATCGAGAAGGACAGCGCCATCAACGACGAGATCGAGCGGCTGCGCCACTCGGCCACCTCCGCCCTCTTCGAGCGGCGGGACGTCATCGTGGTGGCCTCGGTCTCCTGCATCTACGGACTGGGAGACCCCATTGACTACTCCAACATGGTCATTTCCCTGCGCACCGGCCAGGAGAAGCCCATCGACGAGCTGCTGAACAAGCTCACCGAGATCCGCTACGAGCGCAACGACGTGGCCTTCGACCGGAACAACTTCCGGGTCCGGGGGGACACCGTGGAGATCTTCCCTGTCTACGCCAAGGACCACGCCATCCGGGTGGAGTTCTTCGGGGATGAAATCGACCGCATCAGCGAGATCAACGTAGTCACCGGCACCCCTACCCGGGTGGTGGATCACGTGGCCATCTACCCCGCCTCCCACTATGTGGCCTCCAAGGAAAAGATGGCCTCCGCCATTCAGGAAATATATAAGGAAATGGAGGAGCGGGTGGCCTTTTTCAAGGCCAACGACCAGCTTTTGGAGGCCCAGCGCATCTCCCAGCGGACCCTGTACGATATTGAAATGATGCAGGAGCTGGGCTACTGCTCGGGCATTGAGAACTACAGCCGGGTCATTGCCGGCCGTCCCGCCGGGTCGCCCCCCATGACCCTGCTGGACTACTTCCCAAAAGATTTCCTCCTGTTCATCGACGAGAGCCACGTGACCCTCCCCCAGGTCCGGGCCATGTACGCCGGGGACCGTGCCCGAAAAACCACCCTGGTGGACTACGGCTTCCGCCTGCCCTGCGCCTTCGACAACCGCCCCCACCGCCAAGGCAAAGATCTCGCAGGTCCGGGCGAAGGAGGGCAAGCCCCCGG
>JAEDLP010000060.1 GCA_016295225.1 Oscillospiraceae bacterium
CGACCGGTTCCTGCCGGACAAGGCCATCGACCTGATCGACGAGGCCTGCTCCGACGCCAACCTGAAAAACAAGTCCCTGGCCCGCTCCCTGGAGATCCAGAAGGAACTGGACGACATCGAGGTGGAGCGGGAGATCATGATGGACGACACCAGCGACCGGGCCTACGAGCGTCTGGCCGAGCTGCGCAGCAAGGAGCTCCAGCTCATGCAGGAGAAACGGTCTATGGAGGACCAGCCCGCCCCCGCCCTGACCCTGGAGAGCCTGGCCCGGGTGGTGGAGCTGTGGACCAAGATCCCCGCCAGCACCATCCAGGAACAGGAGTACGAGCGTCTGGCCAAGCTGGAGGACCGCCTGAAGGAGTCCATCGTGGGCCAGGACGAGGCCATCGCCGCCGTGGCCTCCGCCATCCGCCGGAACCGGGTGGGAGTCTCCTCCAAGCGCAAGCCGGTGTCCTTCATCTTCGTGGGCTCCACCGGCGTGGGCAAGACCGAGCTGGTCAAGCGTTTGGCCGAGGACCTCTTCCACGCCCCTGAGTCCCTCATCCGCCTGGACATGTCCGAGTTCATGGAGAAGCACAGCGTCTCCCGGATCATCGGCTCGCCCCCCGGTTACGTGGGCTACGACGAGGCCGGCCAGCTCACTGAGAAGATCCGCCGGAAACCCTACTCCGTGGTTCTCTTTGACGAGATCGAAAAGGCCCATCCCGACGTACTGAACATCCTCCTGCAGATCCTGGACGACGGCCACATTACCGACGCCCAGGGCCGGGTAGTAAACTTCGAGAACGCCGTTATCGTCATGACCTCCAACGCAGGCAGCGAGAGCTCCTCCGGCCCCCTGGGCTTTGGCAAGACCGCCAACGAGCAGAACAAGGACAAGGCCATGAAGGCCCTGCAGCAGTTCCTGCGGCCCGAGTTCATCAACCGCGTGGACGAGGTGGTCTGCTTCAACCAGCTCACCGAGGAGAATTTCCGCGCCATCGCGCTGATCATGCTCCAGGAGCTCAAGGATGTGCTGGCAGAGAAGAACCTGACCTTTACGTGGGAGGATGCCGTTCTGGACATTCTGGTGAAGGACTCCTACTCCGCCGCCTACGGCGCCCGGAACCTCCGCCGGTATATCCAAAAGCACCTGGAAGACCCTATTGCCACCCGCATCATCGAGAGCTACCTCCACCCCATCTCCGCCCTGAAGGCTGTGGCGGAAGAGGGCACAATCAACATCCTGGCTCTGTAACCGAACCCATGCAAAATCCCCGCTTGCCAAGCAAGCGGGGATTTTTTCGTGCAGTCATCCGTTGATCACGTAGCCGTTGACGGTGACAAAGGCCACTTCGGTGCCCAGGTCGTCAGTGACCTTCACCTCATAGAAGCAGACCCGTTTGCCGTCCTTCACCTGGCGGGCTTCCGCGGTGAGGTACTTGCCCCGGGCGGCTTTCAGGAAGGTCACCTGGGAGGCCTGGGTGACCACGTCCCGCCCCTCCTGGTTGGCGGCCACCGCAAAGGCAAAGTCCGCCAAGGTGAACACCGCGCCCCCCATGGGGATTCCCAGGGCGTTGCAGTGGCGGGGCTGGATCTCCATGGAGCACCTGGCATAGCCATAGGACGCCTCCTCGATGACGGCCCCCAGGCCGTCGGCCACAAAGAGATCGTGGATAAATTTTTCTTTCAGTTGGTTCAGATCCGCAGCCATAGGCGTGTTTCCTCCATCGGTCAAAATTCTGTCTTTCACTTTACGCTATCTTTCCCCCCTTGTCAATGCAGATTCCCTGTTGACAACATGCGAACCCTGTGCTATATTAGTCTTGCGGTTAATTAGTTGAGTAAATAACCAGTAAACAAAGGAGGTGACACCATGCCATTTCAGGGGGAAAAACCCATCTTCCTCCAGTTGGCCGAGCAGTTGGAAGCCGGCATCCTCTCCGGGGCCTACCCAGAAGGCAGTCAGGTGCCGTCCATCACGGAATACGCGGCCACCTATAAGATCAATCCAGCCACCGCCCTGAAGGGGATCAACCTCCTGGTGAACGCCGGCCTGCTGTACAAAAAACGGGGCATCGGCATGTTCGTGGCCCAAGGCGCCCAGGCGGCTCTGCGCAAGCAGCGGTCGGAGGATTTTTATCACAACTATGTAGAAAAGCTGGTGCGGGAAGCCAAAAACTTAGGGCTTACTCTGGACCAACTCACAGAACTCATTCAAAGGGGGTACTACGATGGCAATTGAATTTCACAACGTTACAAAGACCTTTGGCAAAACCCGGGCCTTGGACCAGGTCTCCCTGACCCTGGAGGAAGGCCGCATCTACGGTCTCCTGGGCAACAACGGCGCGGGCAAGACCACCCTTCTCAGCATCCTCACCGACCGCCAGCGGCCGGACAGCGGCCAGGTCCTGGTGGACGGGCTCCCCGTCAGGAACAACGATGAGGCCCTGAGCCGGATCTTTCTGGTGGGGGAACAGAATTTCTTCCCCGACGACATGAAGGTAAAGAAGGCCCTGGAGACCATCCCCCTCTTCTACCCCTCCTTTGACAAGGACTATGCACTGGGACTGACCGAGCAGTTCGGGCTTCCCCTGAAAAAGAAGCTCACCGCCCTGTCCACCGGCTATTCCTCCATCTTCCGGCTGATCCTGGGCCTCAGCGTCAACACCCCCTATGTCATCTTCGACGAGCCGGTGCTGGGGCTGGACGCCCAGAACCGGGATTTGTTCTACCGCCTGCTGGTGGAGAAGTACACCGAGGGAGGAACTACCTTCCTCATCTCCACCCACCTCATCGCTGAGGTGGAAAACCTCATCGAGCACACCGTCATTCTGCGGGAGGGCAAAGTCCTGCGGGACGCCCCCACGGAGGACCTGATGGAGAACGCCTACTCCGTGTCCGGCCCCGCCGGCATCGTGGACGCATATACGGCGGATAAGACCGTCCTCACCAGCCACAGCCTGGGCGGTCTGAAAACCGTCAGCATCCAGGGACACCCCGAGGACAAGCTTCCGCTGGGGCTGGAAGGCAGCCGGATGAGCCTGCAGGACTACTTCATCAGCCTCCAGGAAGCAGAGGACGCCGCCCAAGAGAGAAAGGAGCGCGCACAATGACCATGCATCTCAAACCCATCCTCCGGTATCAGCTCCGGGATTACCTGACCAGCGGAGCCGTCCTCTTTTTGGTCAACGTCCTCCTGGTAGCGGGAGTCTTCATCGGCCTGATCTCCTTTGGACCCAGTGATACGGAGATCTCCCTCTCCAGCTACGGCTTCACCTGCGCCATCTTCCTGTTTGTCTTCGGCATCGTGGTTCCCCGGCAGTCCATGCGGATCGGCGTCCAGCTGGGTGTGTGCCGGCGGACCACCTTCCTGGGCTCTCTGCTCAGCACAGCCATCGCCGCCCTGGCCCTGGCCGCCGCCGGCGAACTCCTGCTGACCCTGCTCCAGGTCATGACCGCCTCCCTCCCCAACCTCTATGTGGGGGATCTCTACGCCATGCTGTACCAGGACATGGCTGCCCTGACTCCGGGCCAGCACCTGATCTCCCTCCTCTTTTCCGCCTGTCTGATGCTCTGCTGCTGGACCGCCGGGTGCTTCTTCACCTTCCTGTTCTGGCGGCTTAATAAGATCGGCTGTGTCATCGCGGGCATCTCCATCCCGGTGGTCCTCAACGGTGTTCCCTTCCTCCTGTACTACTACAGCCGGCCCCTGGCGCCTCTGGTCAGCTTTCTGAACCTCCTGGCCACCCGCGCCGCAGCCTCCCCCTGGTTCGCCATGGGTCTGTTCCTGGTCGTCGGCGGGATCATTGCCCTGATCTGCTGGCTGCTGATTCGGAACGCCAACATCCGGGGGACCTCCCTGAAATAACGTTGCGGAACGGCCGGAACCGGTGTAAAATGAAAGAAACTTCGAGGGGGAGGACACGATATGGAATACACCTTTGACCAAGTGGCCGACATGCTGGATGAAATGGCGGAGCGGTTCCCGCCGGTGTTTTTTGAAGAACTCAACGGCGGAATCCTCCTGGAGGCGGAGGCCAAGGAGGATCCCCTCTTTCCGCCGGGAGAGATGTTCTTTATGGGCGAGTACATCCAGGACGGCTTTCTGGGCCGGTCCATCAACCTCTACTACGGCTCCTTCCTGGCCTCCGCCCGAAACGAGGACTGGGACGAAAAGACCTGGCAGGAGGAGCTCTACACCACCCTGGCCCATGAGCTGACCCACCATGTGGAGTCCCTGGCCAACGCCCACGGCCTGGACGACAAGGACGAGGAAGACATGCTGCGGTATCTGGAGGAATATGGGATACAGGAGTAATTCCCTATCTGCTCTGTGTTTTGAAATCCCCGATCTCTACCACAAAATCTTGTATTTTACTCAAAATGGTTACAGAACGGTATCAATATGTTGAAATTTTTTACCTTTCGACACAAAATATTCTCGTAAAATATTGAAATTGTTCGTGATTTGTAGTATTATGTACAAAATGCTTAAATGCACGTATGGTGTCCATTTTTTGGGACCATGGGTCGTGATAACGGGAGAGAGCACAGAGGAGGTACCTGCATATGGGACTGTTTAGCGCACTGCGGCGGAAAGCGCCGGAAGAGGACCTGTACGAAGAATACGAGGATAACTACGCATACGAAGAGGAACAGAACTGGGAGGACGAAGGCGTTCAGCCTATCCGCAGCGTCGCCGACATGCGCGTGGTGGTGGTTGAACCCAAGGAGTACAATGACGCCTCCCGCGTGGCAGATCATCTGCGGGAGATGAAGTTTGTGGTCCTGAACCTGGGCAAGACCAATCAGGATGTAGCCCGCCGCCTGCTGGACTTTGTCTCCGGCGTGATCTTCTCCGAGGATGGCCACATCATGAAAGTGGCCACCAACGTCTATGTGGTCGCCCCCTACTTTGTAGAACTGATGGATCAGTCCGGCGGCAGCAAGCGCGGCGGAGATGTGTATTTCTAATTCATTCTGACAGCTTAAAACAGGAGCATGAATTTCCATGCTCCTGTTTTCTCTTTCTCAGAACGATGTACTTAAAGCAAAATGTCTTCCAGGGCGTCGGGATTCAGAACGGTAACCGTCCCCCGGCCCAGAGAGACGATCCCCCGGTCGGAAAACTGCTTGAGCATACGGGTGACCACCTCCCGGGAGGAACCGATGCAGCGGGCAATCTGCTCATGGGTGACAGAAAAGACCAGGGATCTCTGATGAACCTTCTCATCCCGCAGGAACATGGCCAGCCGCTTCTCCAAACTGAAGAACACGATCTGCTGGAGGGTTTTCAGGGCCTCGGAATACTGCATCGTCGCCTGCTTGTACACGATCCGCTCCACATCCGGGTTCTGGTTCATCAGCTGGGAGAGGATCATGGCGGGCAGAATGGCCACCTCCGTGTTGACCTCCGCGGTGATGTGACTCTCCGTCTCGATCACCCGGAAGACGCAGGCCGCAGACAGGATACAGGTCTGGCCGGGGTCCGCCCGAAAAATAGTGACCTCTCGGCCCTCTTCGGACAGGGCGGAAAAGGCCAATCGGCCCTTGCGGACAAAAATCATGCCCACACAGACATCCCCGTGTCGGTGGACCATCTGCCCCTTCCGATAGGTCGCAGTCTGTATCGAGCGGTTCAGCAGGTCCTGCTGCCCCGGCGTAAGATAGGAATAAAACGCAATATCCTGGTTCATCTCAATGACCTCCCTTGCCTGTCCAGACACCCTGGCTTCGATGGCTAAAATATTTTTCTTAGGTGACTAAATCACTGTAAAGATCTGTACCTAAGTGCTATTATCATATCACAAAGAACAAATAAGTTACACACCAAATTGAAAAATATAACAAACACTCGAAAGGAGCACAACTATGGAAATGAAGTTTTTTAAATGCGGTCACTGCGGCAACATCGTCGCTTATGTGAAGGAGAGCGGCGCTAAGGTCAGCTGCTGCGGCGAGGAAATGACCGAGATGGTTCCCAAGACCGCCGACTCCGCCACCGAGAAGCACGTTCCCGTGGTCAAGGTCGAGGGCAATCTGGTCACCGTCACCGTGGGCTCCACCCTGCACCCCATGGCTGAGGAGCACTTCATCCAGTGGATCAGCCTGCAGACCGAGCAGGGCAACCAGCGCAAGGCTCTGGTCCCCGGTCAGGAACCCACCGTCACCTTCGCCATCGCTCCCGGCGACAAAGTCGTGGCAGCTTACGAGTACTGCAACCTCCACGGTCTGTGGAAGGCAGACGTCTGATTCAGCCTCCTCAATCGCCCGTGCCTGATCCTCTCAGGCACGGGCTTCCCATTTTTGCATTAGGAGAACACTGCTATGAGCATCCAAAGCACCCCCAGAGCCAGTCGGCTCCACATCGGCCTCTTCGGTAACCGGAACGCCGGAAAGTCCTCCCTCATCAACGCCCTCACCGGCCAGGAGATCTCCCTGGTCTCCCCGGTGGCCGGCACTACCACCGACCCGGTCTACAAATCCTTTGAGCTGCAGGGGGTTGGCCCTGTGGTCTTCATCGACACCGCCGGATTGGACGACGAGGGGGATCTGGGCCAGCTTCGGGTGGAAAAGACCAGGCAGGCTCTGGAAAAAACCGACCTGGCCCTCCTGGTCCTCACGGGACTGCCCCGGGAGGAACTGCCCTGGCTGGACCTTTTGAAAGAGAAAAACATACCCACCCTGGCCGTGCTGAACAAGCGCGACCAACTGGAGGACCCGCAAGCCCTGGAGGGAATGCTCCGGGAAACCCTGGGTCTCCCCGTCCTGGCGGTGAGCGCCGCCACGGGAGAAAACATCCCCGCCCTGCGTCAGAACCTGGTCAAGCTGGTCCCCGACGACTTCTGGGACCTGACCATCACCGGCGATCTGGTGACTGAAGGGGATCTGGTCCTGCTGGTGATGCCCCAGGATCTGCAGGCCCCCAAGGGGCGGCTCATCCTCCCCCAGGTCCAGACCATCCGGGAGCTGCTGGACAAGAAATGCCCGGTAATGAGCTGCACGGCGGACTGTCTGGAGACCACCCTGGCCGCCCTGGCCAAGCCCCCCAAGCTCATCATCACCGACTCCCAGGTCTTCCCCCTGGTTTGGAAGGACAAGCCGGAGGAGAGCCTGCTGACCTCCTTCTCCATCCTCTTCGCGGGATACAAGGGAGATATCCGGGCCTTCCTGGAAGGGGCCGCCGCCCTTGAGACCCTGACGGAAGCCTCCCGGGTCCTCATTGCCGAGGCCTGCGCCCACGCCCCCACCCAGGAGGACATCGGCCGGGTCAAGATCCCCAACCTCCTGCGGAAGAAGGTGGGACAGAGTCTGACCATCGACTTTGTGCGGGGGGCCGATTTCCCCGAGGACCTCTCCCCCTACGATCTGGTCATCCACTGCGGGGCCTGCATGTTCAATCGCCGCCATGTGCTCAACCGCATCGCCCAGGCAGAGGGCCAGAAGGTCCCCATCTGCAACTACGGCGTGGTTCTGGCCGCTCTGGCCGGTATCCTGGACAAGGTCTGCCACGCCTGACACAAAAATTGACCCGCCGCCGGACTCCATCCGACGGCGGGTTTTTCAGCTTAAAAACGGAAGTAGATGAACGGGTTGTAGACCGAGCTGACGATGAACAGGATGCACACCAGAAAGAGCAGTCCATAAAGGGCGTCCTCCGCCAGGGTCCACAGGGCAGTCTCCCTTTTGGGAAGCTTTTGGAACACCGGGAAGGAGAACAGGAAACACAGGGGCAGGTACAGCAGGCCCATGAGGACACCGGAGTCGGCATTCAGGACCCGGGCCAAATCTGTGGGCTGCCAGACGAACATGGTGTGCAGGGCGTGGGACAGGGCGGCGAAGTCCACCAAATTGAAGAGGACCCAGCCCAGATTCACCACCAGGAAGGCGTAGAGCCACCGGACCACCGACGGAAGCTTTTCTAAAATGCGGCCCAGGACGAACTTCTCCAGCACCAGGAGGGCGGCATAGTAGAGGCCCCAGAGGATGAAATTCCACTCGGCCCCGTGCCAGAACCCGGTGAGACCCCAGACCACCAGGATGTTCCGAACCCACTTGACCTTGCTCACCCGGCTGCCCCCCAGGGGGATGTAGACATAGTCCCGGAACCAGGAGGACAGAGAGATGTGCCACCGCCGCCAGAACTCCGTGGCCGACCGGGAGAGGTAGGGATAGTTGAAGTTCTCCAGGAAGTGGAAGCCAAACATCCGGCCCAGGCCAATGGCCATGTCACTGTAGCCCGAGAAGTCGAAATAAATCTGCATGGTGTAGGCAAATGCCGCCAGCCAGTACATGGCAGTGCCGTAGACCTCTGGGTTGCCGTTATAGACCATCTCGGCGATGACAGCGGCCTGGTTGGCCAGGATGGCCTTCTTGCTCAGGCCCAGAATGAACCGCTTGAGACCAACAGCCACATCCTCCCAGGACTCCTGCCGGTGGAGGATCTCCTCCTCGATGGTACTGTAACGGACAATGGGACCGGCGATGAGCTGAGGGAAGAAGCTGACGTACAGGAGTAAGTAGAAAACGTTGCGCTGGATCTTCACCCGGCCGAAGTACAGGTCGATGACGTAGGACAGGATCTGGAAGGTGTAAAAGCTGATGCCGATGGGCAGGGCGATCTCCCGGATGGTCCGGTCGATGGAAAAGAGGCGGCTCAGGTTGTCCCAGAAGAAGTTGGTGTACTTGAAAAAGAGCAGGTTGGCCACCACCAGGAGGACAGTCAGGACGAAAACCAGTTTTTTTGTCTTGGGCCTATCCCCCAGGGCGTCCATACCCAGGCCCCCCAGGTAGGCCGCCGCTGTGGCAGCCAGCATCATCACCAGGTACTTGGGCTCCCCCCAGGAGTAGAAAAACAGGGAGAGAACCAGAAGCAGGCCATTTCGCCAGGTCCGGTTTTTGCACAGGTAGTATGGGATCACTGCCAGGGGCAGGAACAAATATAAAAAGGTTAAACTGCTGAATACCACGGCGTCAGACCTCCGGATCAAAGGTGTCCTGAATGAAGTAATCGATGTTGCCAATGAGCAAGACCTTGGTGATCCCGTGCTCCCGGGTGTAGGCGGTCAAGTCAAAGGGCTTGCCCATGCTGTGCTCGTAATAGCGCAAGTCGATGGAATAGAGATTGTCGTAATGACAGGCCAGGAGCTTCAGCACCGCGTTGTCGAAGGACTCGCCGATGACCAGGATATTGCCCCGGCCGGCTGTGCCGGTGGAGAGGACGGTCTCCCCGTTGTCCCCGCCGTAGTAGCTGCCGTAAGACACCGGTTCGTCAGCCCGGCCCTGGAGATAGGCCGTCTGCTGGCCGTAGTCCCCGGCGGGCTGGCCGTCAACGGTGACGGTCATGGCCGGGAAGTCGTAGGGGTACCCGTAGAAGTCCTCGGTTAAGACCCCCTCCCCCGCCACGGTGGCGGCCTTCTTGCCGCTGAAGGAATGGCTCACCAGAACGGCATCCCCTGTGGGCCGGAGGGTTTTCTCCCGAATGCCCAGCAGCTCCGCCAGCTGGGTATAGCCCCGGAGAGATCCCTCGTGATTCCAGTGGGCATCGGTTTTATAGAAGTACTCCGCAAACTGCCCGAAGCTGTCGATGGAGTAGACCCCCATTCTCTCCCGGGACAAATTCAGACCGGCCAGGAGATAGTCGGAGAGGCCGGTTTTCTCCCCGGTCTCAAAGTCCAGGTCCGTGTCCTTCTCAATGTAGTACAGGTAGAAGTCCAGCTCCGGGTGGCGGGCAAAGGTGCCGTTGAGGGCGGCAATCTTTGCATCCAGCTCGGTCTGGACCGAGCCCACGGACCGGGGCCAATAGGTCAAATAGTCGTCCCCAAAGAGACGCAGACCGTTGAAGTCCACGTACCGTTCCCCTTCTATACCGGCCAGATCTCTGGCGGCGTCCAGGGCGGTTTTCAGGAAGGCGGAATTGGCGCGGTTATACAGGACTTTCATAGGCTCGGCCAGGGGAATCTGGTCCATCAGGGCCGCGTCCACCCCGTCTTGATAGGTTCCGTCCAGATAGCCCGCCTCCGTAAAGGCCGGCCATTGGTTGGCGTAGCGGTTTTCATAATGGTTGATCTCTTTCGGGAACGCTGCCGTGCGGATCAGCCCGGCGGCCAGAATGGCCATCACAGCGCAGATAAACAGGATATGGATCTTTTTCATACTTTTCATCCCAGGAAACAGAATAAGGAAAAGCCCCGAACGCTTTCGCATTCGGGGCTTTTTGGAGGCGCTACCCAGATTTGAACTGGGGGTGAAGGTTTTGCAGACCTCTGCCTTACCACTTGGCTATAGCGCCGTATGGAGCGAGTGACGAGGCTCGAACTCGCTACCTCCACCTTGGCAAGGTGGCGCTCTACCAGATGAGCTACACTCGCATGTGGTGCCCAGGGCCGGAATCGAACCAGCGACACGCGGATTTTCAGTCCGCTGCTCTACCAACTGAGCTAC
>JAEDLP010000061.1 GCA_016295225.1 Oscillospiraceae bacterium
GAGCTGTCCCGTCTGGGGCAGAGCGGGCTTTTTCGAGCCGCTGGAGCCGCCGGAGCTCCCGGGGTTGCTGGGGTTGCTGGGGTTGCTGGGGTTACCGGGATTGTCCGGGTTATCCGGGTTGTCCGGCTGGTCAGGGGGCGTGTAGGTGTTGATGATGGTGATGATGATCCCATCCTTGCTGATGGAGACGGTGTAGCCGTCGGGGACGGACTGCTCCACCACCTGCCAGACGGCGTCCTTGCTGAGCCCGGTCCAGGTGTGCCGCCAGTTGTTGTCGGCGTTGAGGGTCACGGTGTCGCAGACTTCACCGTCCTTCAGCAGCTGGATCACCACTTCCTTGGGCCGCTGATCCTGGTGATCCTTATCCACCCAGACCTTCTGGACCTTTACGGTGGTCTCGCTTCCGCCGGGGGAGTTGGAGTCCTCCTCGTACTTCACGTTGGCGGACACGTGGTTTTTCCCTTCGCTGGGCAGGCTGATGAGCACCGGCTTGGGGGTGTAGGTGTACTGGCCCACCACATAGCAATCCCCCATCACCAGGAAGACCCCGGTGCCCAGATTGGAGAAGGTCACCTTACCGTCCTGGCCGGTCTTCCCCGTCTGAACGGGCTGGAGGTCCTTGGCGTAGGGAGCCAGGGTAGCGGCCAGGTTTTCCAGGTCGTCCCAGTTGATGTTGTACTTCTCCAGGCTGTCCAGCCAGTCAAAGCCGCCCTTGCCGTCCCAGTCCGCCACGCGGTAAACCCGGAATTCCACCCCCACTGCGGGGTTCCCCCCGGGCTGGAAGGACAGGGTGAGGGAGGTGTCCGCCGCCGCCGCCCGGCCGGGGAGGAGGAGCAGACAGAGGGTCAGGCACAGGGCCAGGGCCGCAGCTCGGCCTATGGAGTTGAAGCGGATCATAACATCGCCTCCGTTATTTTTTGCGGTACTTCACCATCACGACCCCGAGCAGGAGGAGCAGGATGGGGGCGGCCACCAGGGGGGCCACCAGGACGGGGTCGATGGGCAGGGCCTCGGCGGCCACCCGGATGAACTCGGGGTCCAGGTTCTCGGTGCGGTGGCCCCGGACCAGGAGCCGGTGGGTGTTGATGCCATAGGGGGTGCAGGTGACCAGGGTGCAGTAGTCCTTCCCTTCTTCGATCTCCAGGGCGGACACGTCCTGGGGCTCCACGATGAGGATCTGGTCCACCTCATAGGTGAGGACCTGGTCCAGGACCCGGAGCATGAACACATCTCCCTCCACCAGCTCGTCCAGGTTGGTGAAGAGCTTGGCGGAGGGCAGGCCCCGGTGGCCGGAGAGGACGCAGTGGGTGCCGGGGCCGCCCACGGGCAGGGAGGAGCCCTCAATGTGCCCTGCGGCAATCTGGAGGACGGAATCCTCCACCCCGTGGTAGATGGGCAGGGAGACCTGGATGGAGGGGATCTCGACATAGCCCATGATGCCCGTGCCGGTGACGTCCAGGGTAGCCTCGTACTCCGCCCGCTGTTGGTCGGTCATGTGGTAGCGGTCGGCGGTGCGGGACAGAGTTTGGTTGTACCGCTGGGCGGCGTTCCAGAGCCGGTCCCGGGTCTCGCTGTCCAGGTCGTCCACGGCCTCGGTGTAGCTGGCAATGGCCCGGGTGGCGTGGAAGGAGTTCCAATAATTGCTGACAGAGGGGTACAGCAGCAAGGACAGCCCTGCAAGAAAGACCAGTATTAAAATCAGCGTGGAGCGATTTGTTTTCTTCATTGCAGGACTCTCCTTGCCGCTGGGCCGGGCATGGCCCGGCCCTCGCGGCAGTTTGTGTGTTTCAATCAGGCTCCCCTGTGAGGGGAGCTGTCAGCGAAGCTGACTGAGGGGTGCTATCCCCATTGGATTGCGTCGGGGCGCTGGCGGGGTACTGCCGGCGGGAAACCCACCGGTACCCAGTCGTACCGAGACACATCGGTCGAACATCAATAACACCCCTCCGCCCCTTTCGGGGCACCTCCCCTGGAAAGGGGAGGCATGGGTGGGGGCTTACCCCATCCGCTTCTTGGTCACCAGCACCACGCCGGCGCCAATCACCAGGATACCGCCCACCACATAGAAGATGGTGGTACCGATGCCGCCGGTCTCGGGCAGGGTGGAACCGGCCTTGTTGACAACGTTAGTGGACAGGGAGCCTTCGGTGGTGTTGGCGGTAAAAGTGATCTCGCCGGTGGTGGCATTGCCGCTGAGGGAGGTCAGAGCGGGATTGTCAGACAAAACGTCATGCTCTGCGGTAATGGTAAACTCAATAGGAGCGATGGAGTTGTAACCTGCGGGAGTCTTGGTCTCCGTCAGACGATACTTGCCGTCGTCCAGGCCGGAGAAGGTGAAGGTAGTGCCCTCGTCGTTCTTAACCACGGTAATGGCTTTCCACTCGTTGGTCTCCTCGTTGTACTTCTCCAGAGTAAACTCCGCGCCGGTCAGGGAATTCCCCTGGCCATCGACCTTGTTGACGATGGTCTTGTAGGTAAACACGATAACCTTATCCTCGGGGGTATTACCAGTCTCGTTGTTGCCCGCTTCGGACTTATTGGGGTTGTTGGAGTATTCCAGATAGACCTCGTTGGGGTTGCCGGCAGAGCCGATGACAGCGTTTTCGTTCAGGGTAGCGGTGTACTCCACGGTGATCACAGAGCTGTTGGTAGCACTAAATGCCTTGACATTGTCGCAGGTAATTGTCAGAGCACCATTCGTCTCAGCAATTGTGAAGTAGCTGGTAACGTCATTCCCATTGAAGGTAACCTTCGCGTCGTCATTATAGGTCAGACCAGCGGACAGGGTGTCGTGGAACACGATCTTATAGGTGGTGTAAGAAGAAACGTTGTCCGCCAGGGTGGCCTTCAGCTGGAAAGGAACGGAATCGCCGATGTCGTAGTCAGCAGAATCCTGCCAGCCGGAGGTCTCACCGGTGGAATCGTTGGTGTCCTTAACCTTCTTCTCCACCTCGGGCACGTCGGACTTGGGGGCAATCGTCACATCATCTACAACTTCCACAATATAGGTGGTATAGCTGTCGTTCTCGCCAGCCAACGCACCGTCCACATCCTTGATCAGATAGTAACCAGCGGGAACACCAGTCAGCGGAGTACCGCCAACAACTGTGTTATAATGGGTGCTGCTCAGGTTCACATATTTGGTGATCACAGCCAGCTTCTCGGTGTCTGTGCCAGTAGCTTTTTCCAGTTCTTCCAGGACGGTATCCGACACAGCTGTGCCGGTGGTACCGGTACCGTTCTGGCCCCACTTCACATTGGAGAGAACTCCATTATACAAATCACCGGTAAAGATCTGGTAGACTTCATAGGTATGACCATTATTAGGTGCAGTAATCGTATAGGTGTTCGCTGCCATCGCCGGTACCGCCAGCACCAAGGCCATGGTCAGGGCCAGCACCAGGCTGGCGATCTTCTTAAAATACTTCATGGTTTCAATTCCTTTCTCTTTTTGTCTGCTTTGTCCTTCCTATAAAACACTAGAATCAGAGTTCCTCCTTTCTCTTTCGGAGGATGACATACCCCAGCGCGCCTGCCATCAGGGCAGCTCCGCCGGCGGTATACGCCAGGGTCCCGGCTCCGCCGGTCTCGGGAAGCACGGTGTAATGCACCCGATTGGTCACCGTGACCGTGACCGCGGCCGTTCCGTCCGCCGGAACCGTCACCACAGGTCCATTGGTATAGGTAACCTCAAAGATCTTCCCGCTCACCGTAGCCAGCGTGTTATTTGTAATTGGCTGCCCATTATCATCCAGCTCATAAATGTAATAGGTCTTACCCAACTCCAAATTGGTAAACTTTGCACGTCCGCTCTCCGGCGTGACCGTGCCATTGCCATAAGTGATCATCACCGTCTGCAGCGGGTCCCCGGTGGGATTCTCGCTGTCAAAGAGACCGAACTGATATGTGCCGCTTATCGTGTCCAGGGCCTGATTCCCCGCATCCGCAAACTTCTTTTCCACCGTGGCCTCACCCTTGTGGTTATAGGCCTGGTAGGTGTAGTCCGCGCCCTGATACCAGACCGTCACACCATCCGGGAAAGTGGGATAGCTGCCGTCCACCTGCTTTGCAACCGCAAAATAGTGGGGTTCGGCATCCAGCACATAGCCCTCCGGGGCCTTTGTCTCGGTCAGGCAGTAAACGGTGTTGTATTTCATCGTCTGCCCGCTGTCCTTTCCGAAGGTCAGGGTCCCGTCCGCACTGGTGGTACCGGTCAGGGAAAGGCCGTTTTCTGTTGCGGTAAACGTACCGTCTGCATAGGCCCCCTCCACCAGTTTAAATGCCGCACCGGAAAGGGCGCTGCTGGTGTTGTACTGATCCAGCTTTTTGATCGTAATGCTGGGGTAGGTGTCTACCCCAACGGTACCGCCTACCGCATACACAAAGTTCAAATCCTCCACGCTGCCGCCGCTGGGCGTGGTGTAGCCCTCCCAGTGGGCCTGGTTGGAGATGGAGATGGTCTGTCCCGGCGGGGCATTGACTGACGTCTCATAGGTAACCGTCAGGGGCAGGTTATCCGGCAGAACCAGCTTCAGGGTTTGCCCTTCCACCGAGGATGTCCAGTCGGTCACCTCCTCGCCGGTCTTGGTGTTCACCACCTTGATGGACGTGGTGTCCAGAATCAGCGTATCGCTCAGCTCATCCACCAGGGTGATGGTGTCCGCGCCGCTGACCAGATCCTCCCCCAACTCGTTCAAGATGATCTTGAAGGGATACCGACCGCCGTTGACCTCCGGGTCATAGGTACCGGTTTTTGACAGCGTCTGCTTTTGAATGGTCACACCGTGGCTGTCGCTGCCGATCTTCTGGTCGTCCATTGTATACAAGGAAACCGTATTGTTGAACTCTCTGGCTTCCCCGCCCAGCAGCACATCCGGGTCCGTCACCCGGCAGACGATTTGGTACTCAACGGCGTAGGCATCCTTTTCGTTTCCGGCGATCAGGTTGCCGACATCCCAAATCACCTGCTGCCCGTTGGTGTAATAATACGTCGTCTGATTACCAATACCATTCGTGCTGGAAGTCAGGCTATGCTCTGTCCATTCACTACCAAGGTCTGTGATCCGGGGAGTCGTGGGACGGTTACTTTCTGCGGTAACCTTAGATCCCGCCCACCAGATGCGGACATAGGAAACCTCCATTCCCGCCGGAATATCTTCTACGACGCGGTATTGCCCGGACAGGTTGCCCTCATAGTTGACGTGAATCTGCCAAGCCGTGAACGTTCCCGCCGTTCCCTTCAGCGCGGCCGTGTCAATGGCTTGCTTGGTGCCTTCCTTAATAACCGTGATATTGCCGCTTCCGGAATAGGTGAATACCCGTCCCAATTCTTTGAACGTATTTTCGCTGCCGTACAGGGTTTGGGACGCCATAGTATGGTCGATCCAATCCGTTCCGTTGAAGGAGCTTTTCAGTGTGTTATTAAAAACTTTGGAGTCGCGTACACCATTAGGTAAAGAGGACGGTTCTGTTTTGACAATGATGTACAGGGATTCTCCCTCGTTCAGGTTGATCTTTTTCTGCAAGGTCACTTTCAGAGAAGTGTTTTCCTTTTCTACAGAAAAATCTTCGTCTACTGTCAGTGCCGTCAACGAGTTGCTTCTCATCAAAGCCGCACAATTGTCAAAATCCGCAATGCTCTTGTCACCCAGGCTGCCCGTGTAAACGCCCACAAGGGAGCCTCTGCGGATATAATGGGGCGTACCGCTGGTAAGGTCCTGGAACTGGGTCCCCCCCGGAATTTGACTGCCGTCCACCTTGATGACCCAATACAGCGCGCCGTTTGCAAAGTCTCCGCTCGTTACTTTGGGAGGCTCATAGTACCAGCTTTGCTTTTCCGCAGCAAAGCTGTTGCTGCCCTCCACCGTGACGGACGCCTTAACCTGAATTCCGGCGAGGGTATAGATGCCGTCTCCGATCCCCACAATACCGCTCAGGGAAAAGGTGTTGTCCACGATCACCTGGGTAATGTTATCTGTGTTCACAGGCTGGGCATAGTAGGTCAGAAGATAGGCGTAAGTCCCACCCAGACCGATGTCCCCAGGCGTAAAGTGAAAGGACGTCTCTCCATCCACCTTCACCCAAACCGTTTGATCGGGTTCGAGATCATTCAGCTTGGCAATGGCCTTTGCGTCTGTCAGATCAGTTCCGGGGGCTGTGTTATCGTTTTTTTCGATGGTATAGGCGTTCACCTGGACATAACCCACAAACTGCATATAGCTGCCGCTTAAGGTGTCGCTCATGGAGGCCGAGGACAAATCCCAGTCGCCGGTCTCGTTGGCCACCACCTGATACTGGTAGCTGCCCGCCGGGACGGTGAAGCTGCCTGGATTGGTGATGGAAGTGACAGAAGCGCCGGTGGCGTCATAGACGCTGCCGTTCATTGATATGGTTTTCTCTTCCTCCAACTTCTCACCTGCCAGCTTGCGGTCCCATGCTTTTCGTTTCAGCTTATTCTGGACGTTAAAGGCATTCAAAGATTGGTTGCCGTCGTCTCTCCCGTCATCGGTGTAAATGCAGGCACGGTTATTGATCGGAACACTTTCGTTCCCTGCCTCTACGAACACGCCAGGCTCCACATTCACCGTATAGGTCAGCGTCTTGCTCTCGCCGGGAGCCAGGGAACCAACATAATAGGTAAAGCTGTCGTTGTACTTGCCGTCATCGTCCGTATCCAGGAAGGTCGGCCCGGTTCCGTCCCGTCTCTCCGTCAAACCGCTGCTGCCGTTCTGGTTTTTCGATCCACCCTGGTACAGATGGAACGAACCTTCATCGTAGGACAGATATTGACGGATCTTCTGTAGGGTTGAATTTTGATTTTGCGAGCCATCCAGCGCATCGACAATTTTCACATTGTCCAGGGTATAGCTATTATCGGCATTCGCCTGAACCCAAATGGTGTAAGTAATGGTTCCACCGCCATTTTCATTTGGGCTGAAAGTACCGGCAACCTTGCTCATGATTGCACCGGCTTTGGGGGTAAAGTTGGCGGTATCGCTGTCCCGCTGATAGGTCTTGGAATAAACAGTCGCTGTGTTCTGGAGATTGCCCTTGGTCTTTATGCCGGTGTATTCGTTCTTCAGCTTGACCCGATAGGTCAACGTGCGGGTCTCGTTGGCATCCATGCCACCGATGACCCAAACCAGCGTGCCGGGAGTGGTATCCGTCGAAGTCGGATCGAGGTAAACTGTTCCATTTGTGAATTCCGCGGCGGTGCTGGTCTCCTGCGGGCCGTCCGCATCGTTGGTGTCTGTAGATGTACCGGTCACGCCCACATATTCCTCAATGTACATGGCACTTGCAAAGGCATCCACTACCTTGACCTCCGGGCAGCCGTCTGCACCGGCCGTCACGGTCAGGGTGTAGGTGAGATAATCGCCGTCCGTCTCTTCCGAGATAGCGGAGACGGTCTTGGCAATGTCCACATCGCCGTATTGCGCAATGATGTCGTCCGCAAAGTCAATCGTGATCGTTACGTCCCCAATCACGATTATCCCCGGATTCTCCTCTCCGATCTGTGACAGATCGGCCTCCGCCTCCACATAGAAGTCACCGTTGATGACAGCGTTATCTCCCGACTGCTGCTCTCGGAGCCACTCTGTATCAAACGCCAGAGTGACCGTTTCTCCGCTGGCCGTGATGGTGCCCACCTCTGTGCTTCCGCTGGTGATTTTGCCGTTGGCCACGGCGTTGCGCAGCAGGTTCGGCAGGGTATAGGTCATCTTGCCGTCCGCCGCCAGAAGCTCATTGATGGGGACGTTGCCATAGTTGATTACCAGCTTGAAATCCGCGTCGCCGGGGATATTCTCTGCGCCTGTTACATTGGTCCACTCTGCATTTTCATCGGTGCGGTAATAGAGCGTCGCCCCCGTTACATAGTCCTTTACATCCAGCGGACCAGTCGTTTCCTCCGCATCATCGAGCAGCATCATGCTATAGGACTGCGCGGCTCCCCTGGAGGCGTAAGCCGTCCCCTGTACATGCGAAGAAGCCGCCGGCTCCTGGCCGCTGGTCTCCTCCGCGTCTTCCGCGTCCGCTTCTGTCTCTTCGTCCGCTTCCTGCGGCTCCTCCGCCGGTGGTTCCGTCAAGTAGCAGGCTTCCACGTGCTCGTGCTCCTCTTTCCCGCAGGTAAGCGTTCGCACCTCATAGGGGTCCCCCTCCGGGGGCTGGATGCAGGCGTTGCCATGGACATGCTCTGTCACCTGGACCTTGCCGCAGGTGAGGACTCCGTCGTCGTAACAATCCTCGTCATGCTCATGGAGTTCGACCTCCGGCTTGTCGCAGTCCAAGACCCGCTCGGTCTCGTAGCAGTCCCCGCTGTGGGTGTGTCCCTGGGTCTCCTCCTGGCCGCAGACCAGCTCCCGGGACCACTCATAGCAATCGTCGCTGTGCTCGTGGTCCTCCTCCTCAGAGGTGCAGATCAGGTCGCCCCGGACCTGCTCATAGCACTCCTCGTCATGCCGGTGGCCATCGGTCTCCTCCTGGTCGCAGACCAAGACCCGCTTCTCCCGATAGCAGTCCGCATCATGCTGATGCTCCTCGATCTCCTCCAACGTACAGATGAGATTGCCGTCCAAGTCATAGCAGGTTTCATCATGTTCATGCACAACAAAATCCGCAAAGCCGCAGACAAGGTTCCCCTCGTCGTCATAGCAGTTGTCATCATGCTCGTGGAGTCCGGCCTCCCGCAGAGTCTCCAGAGAACAGAGCATGGTGGGCTGGGGGGTGATGGTCTCCACCGTATAGCAGGCGTCGGAGTGAGTGTGATCCTCTTTCCCGCACTCCGCCTGCAGGGTAATAGCCGGCAGGATCAGCGCATAGGTGGTGCAGAACACCACAACGGCTGCCATGACGCTGACCGCCTTGGTCCAGCGTTTCTTTTGCCGCTGGGCCTTGATAAACTCCGCTGCCCGGGACAGCACATTGCGTTCCATTCCTCCCCCTCCTTTCTCCCATAGTGAAACGATTTTCTTCTGTTCAGTTTATCCCGCCAAAAGCGCCCAGGGGCCAGACCCGGAACACAATCTTGCCCACGATCTGGTCCTCGGCCACGCAGCCGATGGCGGCGTTCCGGGAGTCTACCGACACGCTGCGGTGGTCGCCCAGAACGAATACCTTGTCCTCCGGCACCTGGTAGGGCAGGTCGATGGTCACCTCGCCGTAGGCCTTCTCCTCCAGGTAGGGTTCCTCCAGGGGCTGGCCGTTGAGCGAAACATTGCCGTCCTCGTCGATGTCGATCCAGTCCCCGGGACCGCCGATGACCCGCTTCACCAATACCTTATTGTTATAGTAAAAGGCGATGATCTCCCCGGTCTCCGGGCCGACGTCTTTCACGGAGAGGACGATCTCCCCATCCCGGAGGGACGGCGTCATGGAGGAGCCGTAGATCTGCAGCACCGGCATCCACAGGGTGGCCACCAGCACGGCCGCCGCTGCCACCACCACAAGGGCGCAAACCGTGCTGCGCAGAACCCTGCCGTATCGGCTGCGGTACCTCTCCCGCTGGAGCTCGGCTTCCAGCTGGGCCAGGCTGGGGGTCTTTTCGACCTTGGGTGCTGTGGTCCGCTCCCGTTTATTCATGGTCGCTCTCGTGGGCAGCGCCGTTCAGCTTGTCCAGGGCGAGCAGTTCCCGCAAGCCAGCGTGCTCGTTGTAGAAGTTCTCCAGCCGCTGGCTGACCATGTCCCAGAATTCCCGGGTCTCGGCCTCGGCCTGGGCCACCATCTGGTCGCACTTGGCCTTGGTCTCGGCTTCCAGCGCCTGGCAGCGGGCCGTGGTCTCAGTCTCCAGGGCACGGGCTCTGGCCTCTGCCTCTGCCTCCAGCTTTTCCGCCCGGGTGCGGCTGACCTCCTCCATCCGGGCGCAGCGGGACTCAGTCTCCTGGCTCATGATGCGGATGGTCTCCAGGTACTGGGCGCTGGCCGCCTGGGCGGCCTCAAACACACCGTTCATCCGCAGGGCGGCCTCGGCGATATTCCCCGCCTCGTCCAACTGGATGCGGCGGCCGGCCAGGGTCTCCTCCGCCTGACGGAGTTTTTCCTGGAGGGCTTCCTTTTCCTTCCCCTGGGTCACCAGCAGTTCCAGCAGATCGGCTCTTTTCAATCGTCTCAGTTCTTCATCCGTCACGGTATATTCCTCCTGTCAACGGAACCGTAATCATTGGTCGCTTTTTGTATGAAATTTATGTAAAATCCCGTATAACTCCAAAAAAACGCAGGGTTTCCTACCAATTATGCACATTTACTTTACCACTCTCACGCCAAAATGTAAACCTAATTCCCACATTCTTCCCCCTCTT
>JAEDLP010000062.1 GCA_016295225.1 Oscillospiraceae bacterium
CCCTGCCGCAATAACCGCTCTTTTCCCAGGTCCTTCGGGGCCTGGGAAAATTTTTTGAAAATTTTTCAAAAAACTGTCACATTTCGGGGTCTTCGCGCGTTATATAAGTAGAGGGGTTTTCCAACATCCGTCCAAATTCTTAAGAAAAACATAAGAATCTCTTTTTTCTTCCTTTCTTGCCCCCGGCCCGGCTATCTGCTATACTACAGGCATATCGGCATATAATAATGCCGTGACTACACCCGAAACCCGAGAGGAGCTCTCCGCCATGACCGAAACCACCGCCATTTACAGCCTTTCCGGCCTGTTTTCCTGTGGGCTGGGTGTGCTGCTCTACATCGCTGCCGGCGTTCTGCTGATGATGGCCGGCCGCTGGCTGTCCAAACGGAAACCAAATCTCCCCGGGCTGTTCCTCTTTGCCTGCTACGCCGTGGGCGTAGTGTGCGTCCTCTTCGCCATCCTGGACCTGGCCTCCCTGCTGTCCACGATCGGGTCCCTGCTGCTCTGACCAAAAAAGGAGGATGATTCCCATCAATGACTCCATGACCCGGGCGGCGGCCCTCTTTGGGGCCCTGCTGCTCTTCCTCTGCGGCTTCGGCTGGTATCTGTCCATGGGCCTGTGGAACTTCCCCACCCGGGCGGGGTTCCAATACCTGGCCGAAGACGCCGGCTTCCAGGCCGTCTATGCCACGGAGCCAGGGCCTCACGCCCTCTCCTTTGACTTCACCGACCCCAAAGAACTGGAGGGCCAGTCCCTCTACCGCTCCTCCCAGGGCTCCATCACAGTCACCCGGGTGGACAACATCACCGACACCACCTGCCGGATCTGGTTCCGGGCCGATGGCAGCCTGGGCCGCAGCGGCGGCGTCCTGGTCTCCGCCTGCCTGCCCCAGCTGGGGAAAAACGGCGGCTCCACCCTCCTCAGCTCCCTGCTAGCCGAGCCCCAGGAGGTCTACCACGCCTACTTCTCCAACTACGACGCCGACCTGCGAGAGCAGGGCAACCACTTCGCCGTGACGGTCTTCTGTGAGCAGGCCCCCAGCAAATCGCAGTCGGAGGTCTCCCTGGTGTTCAGCGACCTGCAGATGGTGACCTTTGAAAAGGGATAACTATACCAGACAGACAACAACCCCCGACCGGTCGGTCGGGGGTCCTTGTTATTCCTGCCAGTTCAAAAGGGTAAAGGTCCGCTTGTTGAAGTCAATGAGGCCCTCCTCCCGCATGCGGGAGAGCTCCCGGGTCATGGCCGACCGGTCGGCGCAGAGGTACTCGGCCAGTTCGGTCCGGCCCAAAGGCACCGTGAAGGTCAGACTCCCGGCCCGCTCGGCCTGGCGGGTGAGGTAGGTCAGCAGTTTTTCCCGGATGCTGGTCCGGGAGGTGACCTCCAGCTTTTCAATGAGTTCCAGATTCTTCTCGGCAATCAGCTCCACCATGTTTTCGATCATCCGGTGGTGGAACCGGCAGACCAGCTTGCAGGCGTGGAGGATGCGGTCGTAGTCCAGCAGCAGCACCCGGCACTTCCCGCTGGCCTGGTAGGCGATGGTCCGGTTCCGGGCCTTCACGCAGGAGTAGCTCTCCCCGAAGACACTGCCCACCGACAGCACCGTCAGCAGGGACTTCTTGCCAAAGTAGTCCTCGCTGATCATCTCCACCTCCCCCTCCAGCACCACGCCCATGAGGGGAGCCGCGCCGGGGCTGGCCATGATGAATTCTCCCCGGCCGGGGGTCACCTCCCGGGCGGACAGGCACTTGAGCATGGCTCCCAGCTCCTCCGGGTCGATCTCCCGGAACAGCGGGCAGGTTGTTACCAGTTCTCTCGGGTCCATATCCCATCGCCTCCCTTTTTTTCTCCAGTGTAAATTATTTTTGCAAATGATGCAACTGCAACAGAAAAATTTCTCTCGTTTCCGCTATCCTAAAATCAGCAAAAACGGAAAAAACAACAGGAGGTATTTTATATGGAACGCAAAATGCACAAGATCAAGCGTCAGCTGCCCGACAGCGAGGCCAAGGCCCTCTTTGAAAAGGGCCACCACGGTATTCTGGCCGTGAACGGCGACGACGGCTATCCCTACGCCGTCCCCGTGAACTACATCTACCTGAACGAGAAGATCTACATCCACTCCGCCAAGGTGGGCTACAAGATCGACGCCATCAACCGGGACAGCAAGGTGTGCTTCTCCGCCATCCTCAGCTCCGAGATCCTGCCCCAGGAGGTCACTGCCGCCTTTGAGAGCGTCATCGCCACCGGCAAGATCTCCCAGGTGGAGGACGAGGCCGAGCGCCGCCAGGTGATGGAGACCTTCATCTACCGCTTCTGCGAGGGAGCCATCGACATCGGCCTGGCTTTCGTGGACAAAACCCTGGACAAGACCGCCGTCCTCCGCATCGACGTGGAGCAGCTCACCGGTAAGGCCTACCGTGGCGGGGCATACTGATAACAACCAAAGAAGGTAACGTTAAAACAAAAAGGGCTCCCTCTGATGAGGGAGCCTTTTTTGTTTCAGATATGCAGGATGGCCTTTGCCACCTGGAAATAGATGAGCAGGGTAAGCACGTCCACAATGGTGGAGATAAAGGGGCTGGCCATGACGGCCGGGTCCAGGTGGATCTTCTCCGCCAGCAGGGGGAGCACGCAGCCCACAGTCTTGGCGCACAGCACCGTAAAGACCATGGTGACGCAGATCACCGCCGCCACGGAGACGTTCACCCCGGTGTTCCCCAGGATCATCCGGTCCACCACCAGGAGCTTGACGAAGTTGCAGGCCGCCAGGGTGACGCCGCACATCACCGCCACCCGGATCTCCTTCCAGATGACCCGGATGGTGTCCACAAACTCCACCTCGCCCAGAGACAGGGCGCGGATGACCGCCACGGAGGACTGGGTGCCGCTGTTACCGCCGGTGCCGGTCAGCATGGGGATGAAGGCGGTGAGGACGGTGCAGGCCGCCAGGGAGGTCTCGAAGCTGGTGAGCACCATGCTGGTTAAGGTGGCCGACAGCATCAGGATCAGCAGCCAGGGGATCCGGGACTTCCAGGTCTCCAGCACGCCGGTGCGGAGATAGGGCTTGTCCGTAGGGGTCATACCGGCCAGCTTTTCGAAGTCCTCGGTGGTCTCTTCCTGGAGGACATCGATGGCGTCGTCCACGGTGACGATGCCCACCAGCCGGTTTTCCTGGTCCACCACGGGCATGGCGGCCCAGTCGTACTTGGCCATCATCTGGGCCACGCTCTCCTGATCCTCTAGGGTGTTCACGGAGATCACGTTGGGCTCCATGACCTCCTCCAGCACATCGTCATCCTCACAGAGGAGGAGGGTACGCAGGGAGATCATACCGATCAGCTTCCGGTTCTTGTCGGTGACATAGCAGGTGTAGATGGTCTCCTTGTCCACGCCGGTGCGGCGGATGCGCTTGATGGCCTCCTCGGCGGTCATGTCGGGCCGGAGGCTTACGTACTCCGTGGTCATGATGGAGCCTGCGCTGTCATCGGGGTATTTCAGAATTTCGTTGATCATCTTGCGCATTTCCGGGTCGGCCTGTTTCAAAATGCGCTTGACCACGTTGGCAGGCATCTCTTCCACGATGTCTACCGCGTCGTCCACGTAGAGCTCGTCGACGACCTCTTTCAGTTCGTTGTCGGAAAAGCCCTGGATCAAAAGCTCCTGGGCCTCCGGTTCCATTTCAACAAAGGTCTCCGCCGCCAGTTCCTTGGGCAAAAGCCGGAACAGCAGCGGCAGCTTTGCCTCGGGCACATCCTCGAAGAGCGCCGCGATATCCGACGCGTTCATGGTGACCAGGATGTCCCGCAGAGTGGTGTACTTCTTTGCCTCAATCAAGGCTTCCAGGGTCACACCCAGGGTGACCACACTTTTCTCTGCCATTGGCATCTCCTCCCAGCTGTTTTCGTTTCAAGGCGCGAACCGCGCCCAGTTTCGGAGCAAGAAGTAAGACACACCGGTTGGCCGATCTATGGATCTATATGGGATCAGATGGCACGAATGGACGCCCGTATGGGCGGGTCCTCCATTCGCTGGGAAGGTCGGCCTGCCAAAGTGCCGTTACTACCGCCTGCGTCCATTGTTTCCACCTCGCTTTTTCCGTCAGAAATAGGCTCCCTGCAGGGAACCAGTTTTATTATATGTGTCCAAAAAATATTTGTCAACTGGTTTCCCCGACCACCGCCGGACGCACCCATGGGCAGGGATGGAACGCGAACCGCCTGTCCTGGGTTTCCCCCTCTTTTGGAGGTTCCGCCGAAAAAACCTTTGTATTATTTGTTCAAAATCCCCTTGGAATTCTCCTGCATTTTTGCTATAATATATATGTTAACCGTGGCCTGACAGCGACCTCCGCTTGCCGGGCCATCCCTTTTCTTGAAACGAAACCGGAAGGAGGGCCTATGATGGCAGAACCCTACCGCATCGGCGATTACGTCAGCTACTCCTGCAGCGGCGTTTGCCTGGTGGCGGATATCCGCACGGATGCACCCCGGGGCAAGGAAGCCCCCAAAACCTTTTACATTCTGAAGCCTGTGGCCGACCCCGGCTCCACCATTTTCGTCCCCACCACCAGCGAGGCCCTGCTGGCCAAGATGCAGCGGCTGCCCACCCAGGCGGAGATCGACCAGCTGATCCTCTCCACCAGGGAGGAGGAACTGGCCTGGATCGACGACCGGAAGGTCCGAACGGCCAGCTTCCAGGCCACCCTCAAGGCCTGCGATCTGCGGGAACTTCTCCGGCTGGTGGGCTGCATTTACCGGCAGAAGCAGGTTCTGACCGGCCGGGGCAAAAAGCTGTCCTCCGCCGATGAAGCCACCCTCCGCCGGGCGGAAGGGATCATCGAAAACGAGCTGTCCTTTGTCCTCCAGGTCCCCGACGACCAGGTGGGGGGCTACATCCGCCAAAGGCTGGCCGTCGACGATTGACGTGGGTTACCCCTCCCCTGCCTCTCCGAACAGGAAAACATCCCTCCCGCCGTGGGCGTCACCACAGCGGGAGGGATGTTCTGTTTTCTTACTGCATCAGGCTACAGACCAGCTCGGCGTAGCGGGCGGGGTCGGGGACGGGGAGGTCGGCGATGATGAGGGCCTGGTTGTACAGGACCTCCACATAGGTGGCGGCCTTCTCCTTGTCGGTCTCATAGGCGGCGCACAGAGCCTGGAAGGCGGAGGACTCGGGGTTCAGCTCCAGGACCCGCTGGGCCTTCATGGGATAGTCTCCCCGCATCTTGTGGAAGTACTTCTCCATCTCCAGGGAGATGGGGCCCTCGGCGGTGAGGCAGACGGAGCCGCTCTGGAGGATGGTGGAGATGCGGACCTTGGAGACCTGGTCCTTCAGGGTCTCCTGGGCAAACTCCAGCAGCTCCTTGTGGTCCTTCTCGGCCTGCTCGGCGCTGGCCTTCTCGGCGTCGGTGACGGGCAGAGCGTCCTCGCTGGCCACGGAGACGAAGGGCTTGTCCCCGTAGTTCTCCAGCATCTGCAGGACGATCTCGTCCTCGGAGGCGATGAGATACAGGACCTCGTAGCCGGCCTTCAGAACGCGCTCGGCCTGGGGCATCTTGGCGGCGTTCTCCACGCTGTCGGCGCAGACATAGTAGATCTTATCCTGGGACTCGGGCATCCGCTCGGTGTACTCCTTCAGGGAGGTCAGCTTGTTCTCCTTGGAGGACCAGAAGAGGAGCAGGTCCCGGACCACGTCACGGTTCTGGCCATAGGAGTTCATCAGGGAGTACTTGAACTGCATGCCGAAGGAGGCCCAGAACTTCTCGTACTTCTCCCGGTCGTTCTGCATGAGCTTGGTCAGCTCGTTCTTGATCTTCTTCTCGATGTTGTTGGCGATGACCTTCAGCTGGCGGTCGTGCTGGAGCATCTCACGGGAGATGTTCAGGGAGACGTCGGGGGTGTCCACGATGCCCTGGACGAAGCTGAAGTGGTCGGGCAGCAGGTCGGGGCAGCGGTCCATGATCATCACGCCGGAGGAGTAGAGCTGCAGGCCCTTCTTGAACTCGGTGGTGAAGAAGTTCATGGGCACCTGGCTGGGGATATACAGCAGGGCCTTGTACTCGAAGTTGCCCTCGGCGGCCACCTGGATGGTCATCAGGGGGTCCTGCCAGTCGCCGAACTTGGTCTTGTAGAACTGGTTCTGCTCCTCCTCGGTGACCTGGGCCTTGGGCCGCTGCCAGATGGGGACCATGGAGTTGACGGTCTCCCACTCCTTGACCATCTCGTACTCGGGCTTGTAGTCGTCGCCGGCGTCCTCAGGCTTGGGCTTCTGGCGGCTGTGCTCCATCTCCATGCGGATGGGGTAGCGGATGTAGTCGGAGTACTTCTGGACCAGGGTGGAGATGAAGTAGGGGCGCAGGTACTCGCTGTACTCCTCCTCCTCGGTGTTCTCCTTGATGTGCATGATGACGTCGGTACCCACGGTTTCCTTCTCGCAGGGCTCGATGGTGTAGCCCTCCACGCCCTCGGACTCCCACTTGTAGGCGGTGTCGGAGCCGTAGGCCTTGGAGATGACGGTGACCTTGTCGGCCACCATGAAGGCGGAGTAGAAGCCCACGCCGAACTGGCCGATGATGTCCAGCTCTGCCTCGTCGGCGTTCTCGGTCTCCTTCTTGAACTGGAGGGAGCCGCTCTTGGCGATGGTGCCCAGGTTGTTCTCCATCTCCTCCTGGGTCATGCCGATGCCGTTGTCGGACACGGTGAGGGTCTGGGCGTCCTTGTCGGGGGTGACCACGATCTTGAAGTCGTCCCGGTTCAGGCCCACGTTCTCGTCGGTGAGGGCCTTGTAGGCCAGCTTGTCGATGGCGTCGCTTGCGTTGGAGATAATTTCGCGCAGAAAGATCTCCTTATGGGTATAAATGGAATTGATCATCAGATCCATGAGCCGCTGGGATTCGGCCTTAAATTGTTTCTTTTCCATTTTTTATGTTGCCTCCAAAAAGGGTAATAGGTTAGCACTCCTTCTTCAAGAGTGCTAACCTATTATGCTACTGTCCGCAGAAAAATGCAAGACCTTTTTTAAAATTTTTTCACTTTTCGGAAGGAAGTGCTAATTCTTCTCAAAAATTCCTCAAGGCATCAGCTAAAATTCAACGCGAAAGATTCTTCCTCAAACCCAATCCCCCTCATCCATTTCCACTAAGAAGCAATATGAAACAATATACCAATATGCCGCTGATAAAACATGTTCCCAGCGAAAACAGTGTTTTTGCCTGATCAGATAATTGGGGGGTCATAGCCTTGATCCAAAAAGCTGGAAGAAGCATTCCACATATTATTGCGCAAAAAATCACTATATCGGTCGTCATAGCGATATCACCTTCCGTTATATGGTGACCAGAAGATTTCTAGATCCATAGACAGTATGATAACCACTAAAGCTAATTGAAAGTACGTCCGGGAAACTTATTCCTGGTGAAATCGAAATACTATAGTACGCATATTCAGCATGCGCAGAAAGCTGATATAACAAAGGCCCATCCGTTTGGTTTACAAGATTCATGTACATATAGAGTGCTCCACCTTTTACCCACTTCGCTGTGGTTCCCATTGAAAATGTCACTCCTGCGCCACGGTACAAGTTGTTAGACTCAAAGGATTTAATAGTCCCCATTGATTGCGTTGCATCACCATGTCTATAGTGTAGATTGCAAAAAGACTTGCTGGCATCGAAACTCATATTATTAGTGAGACCATTTCTATAGGTTCCATCCCATGCCAACGCTGCACAACCCTTATAAAGTACGTTGGGCATAGAATCCCACGTCCATGTATAAATCACTCCCACTCGAGTACCACTTTTTACGAGTTCTCCTATTCCCGCGCTTAAAGTCGCCATTACAGTACGCATCTCTGGAACATCTTCCAATCTACTACCATCATACGCTTTCAAAATTCGAATGTCTTCATCGGTATAACAGTAGGCATTTCTGAGTTCTTCTTCTGGCAGACTGGCCCGATACATCAATTCGGATTCAATGGCATTCGATTTAATGTATTCAGCGTCTTCAGACGATACGCCCATTAGCGATATTTCTTTCTCACTTGCATTACGAATTGCAACAATGTGATCGTATTCATTCATGACGTCCTTCATCTGCACTGGCATCATCCCTACCTGTACTGGCATCGCATTCGTCTCTGAATACTGATCATTATCCTGTACCTCAACCGCCCTTGCAGGGATACAAATCGTCATACACATAACAAATATCGTTGCCACAGCAAACATTCGTTTTCTCATTGCGTGCTCCTTTCTGTCCAGTTCTCAGTCAACTATATTTTCTTCGGTACATAGGTTCTTGCGTCACCCCCAAGCGCCATCATCTTGCTATTTCTCGATGGATAATTCACTTTAGGTATCATAGGGGTTCCTCCGATACCCGGACACGAACGGTTCCGCTCAGGTATCCGCTGGCGGTGGCAAAGGTAATGGTATGGGTCCCGGAAACCGCATCATTCACCGTATACGTCTTGTTGCTGTTGGCGGGAACGTAGAAGGTGTGTTGATCCGAAGCGGACCGGCTGGTGATGGTCACCGTCATCCGTTGGCTGGTAGTATTGTCCACCCACACGCGATAGGAGCCATATCCACTATTCTGGCTCCAGGACTCGCTCTTCCTCGTAATTGATACATCCAATCCAATATGACTGGCCAGCGGCATGATTTCTGTTCCCTGGACTTCTGCCGCCCCAGAGGGGATGCTTGATTCCACAGCACCCGCTGTGCCAACCACAGATAAGGAACACGCCGCAAGGACCGTACATACCATTTTTCTCCAGTGATTCATAACAATCATCCTTTCTGCCAAAATCACAATCATGCATAAATACCGCATTCTTTTCTCTTGCTATTTTGTTGACTTTTCTCTGTTTGCATCGTATCATACACCATAATATTTGTCAATCAAAAATTTTATTCTTTGAAAAATAATTGCACCCGTGCTTTCTCCGTGCTATAGTAAGAGAAAGATTTCGGTGGACACGACAGAAAAGGCGGAAACACCAGTGAAGAACAAAAACGCAGAACAAGAAAGCCGCCGGGCCAACGGCCTGGAGGACAACCTGAAAAAAGCCCTGACCGAGCTGCTGATCCTCTTTCTCTTTTCCGAGGAGGAGCACTACATCGGGGAATTGGCGGATCTCCTGAAAACCCGCAGCCACGGGGTCCTCTCCATCGTCTTCCCCTATGCGGCCATCTACCGGGTCACCCAGGCGGGTTATCTGACCGAGACCAAAAAGAAAACCGCCCCCGACGGGCGGCTGCGGCAATATTATCAGATCACCGACGAAGGGCGGGCCCATCTCCGTGACATGCTGGAGACCTACCGCGTCTTTTTCCAGGGCGTCAACGATATTTTGTCGGGAGGTGACGCGCCATGAACAACCCCAATATTTACCGCTACGGACAGGAACTGAAAAAATCAGTTCGTGGGTTCCGCCTGCGGAAACGGCTCCTGGCGGAGTTCCAGCGCTCCCTCACTCCGCTGTTGGAGGACGTCCCCGATCCCAGTTATGAGGACCTGCTGGACGCCTTTGGCCCGCCGGAGCAGTTGGCAAAGACGCTGCTCCACGAGATCGACGTGCTGCCCCTTTCCTGGAAAGCAAAAGCCGGTTTGGCTGTTGGGGTCATTGCCGTTATTTTTACCGTTGGCTTTGGGATTTCTTCTTTTCAAAACATCCCGGAAGAAGGGGAACTGAGGCCTGATACTGTTCCTTACACCGGCAATATCGATATGCACCACTGCTTCGCTGTGGATGATCCCTTCACACACGGCGACAGCCATTGGGATCAGCCCCGGGATATGGTTGCTTATCAGGTAGAGCTCCATAATACCAACAGCGTATATACTAACATCTTCGTGTATTACAGCGACCGTCAGCCCCCCCACACCTTCCAGGTCCCCCCTGGGGAGACTCAAATCTTTGTGGTCAATGACCCCCGCCCCGGTCCTCACTCCATCGCTTTCAACTCACCCGACGGCACTCTCTCCGGCACCGTCCGCATCCTGCTGTCAGACACCCCCATTCCATGAAGAACCCCCTCGGCGTGACCGCCGAGGGGGCATTGTTCTGTTTTCTCTTTATTTGAGACTGGGAATTACGCCGCATTATTTGGGCCGATGTGGTCATTGGCCCCTAGGGAGTGGGTGATATCCTCCCCGTTACTT
>JAEDLP010000063.1 GCA_016295225.1 Oscillospiraceae bacterium
GCCCTGGGTGATGTCCCGGCCGATGTTCTTGGTCTGGATGGTAGAGCCCTTTACCAGCCCCAGCATCTCCAGCTCTTTTCCGGTGACATAATCGGTGTTCACAATAATCATAGGTATGCTCCTTTCATGATTCGGTCATTCCATGTCAAACTCCGGCGGCACGTCGATCTGATCGGAGACGTACTTGCCGTTCTTCTTTCGTTGTCGGACGCACTCGGTGAGAAGATACTCGATCTGGCCGTTCACCGAGCGGAAGTCATCCTCGGCCCAGGCCGCGATGGCGGCGTACAGCTTGGTGGACAGGCGCAGGGGAATCTGCTTCTTGACGTCTTTCTTCTCTGCCATGATCTCAGTACAGGCTCCCGGTATTCACAATGGGCTGGGCGTCGTGGCTGCCGCAGAGGACCACCAGCAGGTTGGACACCATGGCGGCCTTGCGCTCCTCGTCCAACTCCACCATGCCGCTCTCGTTCAGCCGGGCCAGGGCCATCTCCACGGTACCAACAGCCCCGTCCACGATCATCTTCCGGGCGTCGATGATGGCGGAGGCCTGCTGACGCTGGAGCATGACGGCGGCGATCTCCGAGGCGTAGGCCAGGTAGGTGATGCGGGCCTCCAGGATCTCCAGGCCGGCCTCCCGGACCTTGGCCTGGATCTCGTCCCGGATGCGGGCGGCCACCACTTCGCTGGACCCCCGCAGGCTGCCCTCGTCGGCCACGCCGTCGCCGGTGGTGTCCACGCCGGGGGCCACGTCGTAGGGATAGAGACGGACGATGTTCCGCAGGGCGCTGTCGCACTGGAGGGAGAGGAACTCCTTGTAGTTGTCCACGTCAAAGACCGCCTTGGCGGTGTCCACTACCTTCCAGGTGACGGCGATGCCGATCTCCACCGGGTTACCCAGACAGTCGTTGATTTTCTGGCGGCTGTTGTTCAGGGTCATGATTTTCAGGGAGAGCTTCTTGCTGCCGGTCTCCTTGGCGGAGGCGGCGGCGGCCCCCCCGAAGAGGACCCCAATGGCCTTGGAGCCGCTGTCGCTGCCGGACACGTCCCCGCTCTGGCTGAGCTTGGTCTTGGCGGCGGGGTTCACGGCGGTGCAGAAGGGATTCACGAAGTAGAACCCCTCCCCCTTCAGGGTGCCGATGTAGTTGCCGAAGAGGGTGAGGACCAGGGCCTCCTGGGGCCCAAGGACCTTCAGGCCCGGCCAGAAGAGCCAGCCCAGGCAGAGATAGACGATACACACCACCATGGGCAGAGGATGCCCGGAGGCGGCGGAGAGGATGGTCCCGGCGATGGCCAGGATGTATAGCAGGATGGAGACCAGCAGCACGGCCATGCCGTTTTTCTTATTGGTTAAAATGCGTTCAGTCATGGAAAACCCTCCTAATGGATTGATTTGATATCAAAACAATATCACAATGAAGCGGCGTTGTCAACCCCAGGAACCATTTCCGGGGAATGGTGAGGCTGACATTCTGCGGAATTTTTCAACTTGTCACGGGGAAAAAGGTATGCTATATTTAATTGTTAGAGAAAACAACTTCCGTTGCGTATCCAGCGGAGGGAAGGCCAACGGGCAGGAGGAGTCTTTGTGAAAACAGCCATTGTGACGGACACCAACAGCGGAATTTCTGCCAGCCAGGCGGAGGCAATGGGCATCCATCTGATCCCCATGCCTTTTTTCATTGGCGGCGAGACCTATTATGAGGGGAAGGATGTCTCCCACGCCCTCTTTTTTCAAAAAATGGCGGACGGGGTGGAGGTCTCCACCTCCCAGCCCTCCCCGGCGGACATCATCGCCCTGTGGGAGAAGCTTCTGGAGGATCACGACGCGGTTCTCCACTTCCCCATGACCTCCGGCCTCAGCAGCTCCTGCGCCTCGGCCAAGGCCCTGGCCCGGGAGTACGGCGGCCGGGTGCTGGTGGTGGACGACAAGCGAATCTCCGTGACCCTGATGCAGTCCGTCCGCAACGCCCTGACCCTGCTGGCCCAGGGCAAGACTGCCGGGGAGGTCCGGGATATCCTGGAGTCCGAAAGCTACGACTCCAGCATCTACATCGCTGTGAACACCTTGGAATATCTGAAGAAGAGCGGCCGGGTCACCGCCGCCGGCGCGGCCATGGCCGCCATCCTGAGCATCAAGCCGGTGCTCCAGATCCAGGGCGACAAGCTGGACGCCTATAAAAAGGTTCGGGGTATGAACCACGCCAAGACCGTCCTTATGAACGCGCTGCGGAAGGATCTGGACACCCGGTTCAAGGACCTGGAGATGAACGTTTTTGCCGGGTACTCCGGCGGCGACCCTGCCCTGGGGGAGGCCTGGCTGGAGGAAGTCCAGCGGGAGTTCCCGGAGTACGAGGTGGAACTGATCTCCCTGCCCCTGAGCATCTGCTGCCACACCGGCGGTGGGGCCCTGGGAGTGGCCTGCGCCAAGAAGTGGTGATCGAAACCTGTCAGAGCCGAGCGGCATTGCCGCTCGGCTTTTGATTTAATCAAATCTTAAGATTTTCCCTATTCTTTCTTTCGAATCGTGGGTTACAATGAGAGTGTCACAAGGAACTGGTCCTGCTCTGACAGGTACACAATATTGTTTTGAAAAGGAGGCACTCTCATGAAAAAGCGAACTCGAATCATTGCCTGCCTGACGGCCGGCGTGCTCATCCTGGCGGTCTCCGCCACGGCGGCCTTCGGCAGCGCCAACGGCTACTCATCCTACAAAAACGCGGTGATGGATCTGGCCCTTAAGGAGGAAAACTTCTCCGCCAAGGGGATCGTGGAAGTCAAGCTGGACGGCAAGGCCTTCACCACCATGGACGTGGACTACGCCCAGGACGGCGTGAACCGCTCCACCTGCACCACCACCACCGAGGACGGCGAGACCTACACCCACTGGGACACCACCCTGAACGGAGAGAATACCTGGTTCAACTCCGAAAGCGACGTCTACTGGCAGGCCCAGGTGGACCGGGATAACACCTCCCTTCTGGGCTATGACAAGAACGACGAGATGCAGTCCCGTCTCATCAATTTTCTGTCCATCGCCGCCGACACCGTGGCCGGCGAGCTGAAGAACAACTTCGTCCAGGTGGGCTCCCAGGACGGCAAGGACCTCTATCAGGTGTCCATCTCCGGCAGCCAGGTCCCCTCCCTGGTGAACGCCGGTCTCTCCCTCTTCGCCTATGAGGCCGCCGGCGGGGACAGGGATGATTGCGGCCACATCACCTGGGATAACTACTGGGCTGCGGAGATCGCCTATTACGAAAAGACCACCGGCGAGACCCTGTCCCAGGAGCTGAAGACCGGTCTGATGGAGGGCTATGACGAGGCCTTCTACGAGGCCCACAAGGCGGAGATCAACAAGCTGGACGAAAACAGCGAAAAGATGTACGACTACTACAACGAGATCCTGGAGCAGAAGGGCAACGTGGGCGTTGTGTACGTCAAGGACGACGGCAGCTATGACTACTACCCCACCTGGATGGACTACCGGGCTGCGCAGGAGTCCCAGGGCGCGGACAATCTGGATTACTATGTCGCCAAGGAGCTGACCCTGGAGCAGGTGGACTGCACCTTCGCTCTGGACAAGGACGGCCGACTGACAGACAACCAGATCACCGCCAGCTTCACCGCCACCGACGCCAAGGGTGGCCGCCACACCCTGGAGGTCACTGGCAATGTGACGGTCAGCGACTACGGGACCACCCAGGTCCAGCCTCTGGACGTGGGCGACCGGACCAAGTCCGTGTAAACACAAAAAGGGGGCAGGGTGACCGCCCGCCCCCTTGGCTCTCCTGAGAGGAGAGCTGGCAGCCGGCAGGCTGACTGAGAGGTGCTATCGTTGGGAGATTGCGTCGTACCGGTACGACGCACAAACCGTCAGAATAACACCTCTCCACCGCTTCGCGGTCCCCCTCCCCTCCCAGGGGAGGCAAAAGGGCGCAATTTCATAAATTCTTAAGAATTTGCCCATGATTTGTTCATGGTTATCGGGTATAGTGTAAAAGACAAAATGCACGGGCAGCCTTTCTGGACGTGGGCTGCCGGGTGAAGCATCCACTTTCCTCCTCTTGTCTTTTCTCTCTATCTCTCTCTACTTTACAGCGTCCAGCCGCCGCCCCTTGGCCTCTGCGTCCAGGGGCGGCTTCTTTTTTGTCCCGGAATTTAATGAAATTTTAAGAGATTCCCTATCCTTTTTTTAGGAATGCACGGTATAATAAGGATGTCAAGCGGACCAGATCCCCAACGGGACATTTCATATCGCTCCAAAGGAGGAATCCCTATGAAGAAACGCAGCAGATTGATGGTTTGTCTGGTGGCCGGCGTGCTTATCCTGGCGGTTTCCGCCACGGCAGCCTTCGGCAGCGTCAACGGCTATGCCAAGTACAAAACCGCCCTGAAAGCCCTGGCCCTGGAGGAGGACAACTTCACCGCCGCCGGGACCCTGACTGTGAAGATGGACGGCAAGGAGGTCATGAAGGTCAAGGCCGACTACGCCATGGCCGCCCCCGACTACGCCCTGTACACCACCGCCACCCAGAACGGCCAGACCTTTACCGACTACACCGGCTCCGTGGGCGGGGTCTACACCTGGTACCACGGCGGTGACACCTACTGCCAGTACGACCAGGACGAGGGCCAGAAGAATCTCCTGGGGTTTGACGCCGGCGACGAGATGCAGAGGCGTCTGATCACCTTTATGGAGCTGGCCACCGACACCGTGGTGGGCGACCTGAAGAACAACTTCGTGGAGGTGGGCAGCCAAGACGGCAGCACCCTCTATCAGGTGAACATCGCCAACAGCCAGGTTCCCTCCCTGGTGAATGCCGGCCTCTCCCTCTTCGCCTGCGCTCTGGCTGAGGACCAGACCGCCGTCAGCACCGTCCGCTATGAGGACTACGACGCCAACACCTTTGCCTACTACGAAAAGACCACCGGCGAGACCCTCTCCGAGGAATTCAAGACCGGCTACATCCACGGCGGAGACGACGCCTGGCACGAGGCCAACGAGGCCCAGCTGGACAAATTCTATGACGTCATTTCCGAGGATTGGGAGAGTGAATACTGGCAGGTCCTGGAGCAGAAGGACAGCGGCGTCGTCTACGTCCACACCGACGGCAGCTATGATTACTACGCCACCATGCAGGACTTCGCCAAGGCCCACCCCAGCGGCGATATCTCCGACGACCTGTACTACTACGTGGGCAAGGACATGGTTCTGGACAACGTGGCCTGCACCTTCGGCGTGGATCAGAGCGGCAAGCTGACCTCCAACCAGATCGACGTCACCTTCACCACCACCGACCTGGAGGGCGGCCATCACCAGCTGGTCATCTCCGGTGACCTGCAGGTCAGCGATTACGGCTCCACCGTGGTGGAACAGCCCGACCTCACCGGCCGCACCAAGGTAAACTGACCAACACGGGACATCTCGTTCCTTCTCACATTCTCACATAGCGGCGCAGCCCCGGAGCTTCTCACCCTCCGGGGCCGGCTGCCCTTTTGAACTCACCTGCCTGGAAAGGAGCAGATTTTGGATATCGTACTGAATCTGGACCATGTGTCCAAAGTCTATGGCAACGGCCGCGGGGCCAGGAACATCACCTTCTCCGTGGAGCGGGGCGAGGTGGTGGGCCTGCTGGGCCCCAACGGCTCCGGCAAGACCACCATTATGAAGTCCATCACCGGGCTCTGCCAGCCCACCGAGGGGACCATCACCGTCTTCGGCGCCAGCGTCGTGGATCACCGGGAGGCCGCCCTGGCCAAGGTGGGCGCCCTCATCGAGCAGCCCGCCCTCTATGAAAACCTCACCGCCCTGGACCATCTGCGGATGGCCGCCCGGTACTACCCCGGGGTGGATCAGGCCCGCATCGACAAGGTGTTGGAGATCGTGGGCCTGTCCCAGTATAAGAAGGAGCGCTGCGGCAAGTTCTCCCTGGGCATGAAGCAGCGGATGGGTCTGGCCCTGGCTCTGCTGTCCGAGCCGGAGCTGATGATCCTGGACGAGCCCACCAACGGCCTGGACATCGAGGCCACCGTGGAGATCCGGGAGATCATCATCCGTCTGGCCAAGGAGAAGGGGGTCACCTTCCTGGTGGCCAGCCACCTGGCCTCGGAGATCGAGAAGATGTGCAGCAAGGTCCTGGTTCTCCACGAGGGGGAGATGCTCTCCTTCGACACCAAGGAGGAGGCCCTGCGGCTGAACCCTTCCCTGGAGGATTATTTCCTGGCCAAGGTGCGGGACAAAAAAGGCTCCGTGGTTCTGTGAGGAGGGGTACTTATGGCACAATTTATGGCAAACTGGAAAAATGAACTCTTCAAACTCCGGAAACGGAAAAAATACTTCGTCTTTCTCATCCTGGGATGCCTGATCTGCGTGGCCAGCGCCCTGCGTCTGGTCATCGCCAACTACATCACCGGCGGCGCTCTGTCCCCGGAGACGGTGCTGGGGGGGCTGACCAACGCCAACCTGCCCTTCTTCCTGCTGGTCTTCCTGCCCCTCATGGCCATCATGGCCGCCTGCGACCTCTTCGCGGGGGAGCAGGCCGACCACACCATCCGGTTCTCCCTCATGCGGCCGGTGGGGAAGGGAAAGCTCTTCTTCTCCAAGGCGGCGGCGGTCTTTACCCTGTGCGCCTTTGATCTGGCGGTCCTCTATCTGGTTACCACCCTCACCCAGGTGATCCTGGGGGGCGGCACCCGGGGCGTGGCCCTCAGTTTTCTGGCCTGCCTGCTGGATCTCATCCCCCTGGCGGTGCTCGTCCTGTTCTTCTGCCTGGTGAACCAGTTGGTGAAGGGCTCCAGCCTGACGGTGCTCCTGTGCGTGGTCCTCTACGTGGGCTTTATCGCCGTGGGCACCTACCTGCCCGCTTTCGGCGGACTGCTCTTCACCGGGTATCTCCGGTGGCACAACCTGTGGATCGGCGTGACCCTGCCCTTCCTGTCCCTGCTCTCCCGCATCGGCCTGCTGGCCGGATACGGCCTGGTCTTCGCCTGCGGCGGGTATCTGCTGTTTGACCGGAAGGAAGCCTGACGGGTCCCATCACCCTCACATATCCCCCCCAAAAAGGAGGTTCCATACATGCAGAAAAAGACAACCCTTCGAGGCCGGTTCATTCAGACCGGCCTTTTGATGCTGGGGCTGTCCCTGGTGGTGGCCCTGGTGCTGGTGGCGGCCATGCTCTTCCTGTTCAGCGCCCAAGTGCCGGAGGGGGAGAGCTTTGTCCTCACCGTGGTCACCCTCTTTCTGGGGGAACTGAAAGGCCCCGGCCGGATGCTGCCCTACCTGATCCTGGGGATCATCCTCCTGTGCCTGTGCGTGGCGGTGGTGTGCATCGCCCTGACCTCCCGGCTCACCGGCCAGATCAGCGACACCCTCAAGACCCTCCGTCAGGCCGCCGACCGGCTGCGGGAGGGGGAGCTGGACTTTGAGATCCTCTCCTGCCGGGAGCAGGAGCTGGACGAGCTGAGCCAGTCCCTGGAGAGTGTCCGCCAGCGGTTGAAGCAGGCTGCCGCCGCCGAGGCCGCCGCCCAGGAGGAGCGGGGCCTGCTCATGGCCAACCTGTCCCACGACATGCGCACCCCCATCACCGCCATCAAGGGCTACGTGGAGGGCATCCAGGACGGGATCGCCAACACCCCGGAGAAGCAGGCCCACTACCTGGACATCGTCTACAGCAAGACCCTGGTGCTGGAGAAGCTGGTCCGAAACATGACCGACTTCTCCGAGTACGAGCTGGGGCGGATGCAGTATCACTTTGAATACGTGGACATGACCGCCTTTCTGGCCGACCTGGGGGAGGAATACCGCCAGGAGGCCCAGGGAGTGGGCATGACCTTCACCAGCCAGCTGCCCCAGGGGCGTTTTGTCGTGACCGCCGACCGGAACAAGCTCAAGCGGGTCATGGACAACCTCATGTCCAACGCCATCAAGTACGGCCGGGCCGGCGGCTCCATCCACCTGACGGCGGAGCCCTACGAGGCCGGCCTGGTTCTTCAGCTGTCCGACAACGGCAAGGGCATCAGCAGTCAGGCCCTCCGCCATGTGTTTGACAGCTTCTTCCGGGCGGATGCCGCCCGATCCAGCTCCGTGCCGGGCAGCGGCCTGGGGCTGGCCATCTGCCGGAGCATCGTGGACGGCCACCACGGCAAGATCTGGCTCACCAGCGAGGAAGGGGAGGGCACAAGGGCCTTCATCTATCTCCCCCTGCAGAAAGAGGAGGATATCCTATGAAAATTCTCATCATTGAAGACGACCAGAGCGTGGCCGAGCTGGAGCGGGACTACCTGGAGATCAACGGGGGCTTCACCTGCACCCTGGCCGCTGACGGTACCCAGGGCCTGAATCTGGCTCTGGAGGAGGACTTCGCCCTGGTCATCGTGGACGTGATGCTCCCGGGTTTGAGCGGGTTTGAGATCTGCCGCCGTCTGCGGGAGGTGAAGGACACCCCGGTCATCATCATCTCCGCCCTGGCCGATGACATCGACAAGGTCCGGGGCCTGGGCCTGGGGGCTGACGACTACATGACCAAGCCCTTCAGCCCCAGCGAGCTGGTGGCCCGGGTGAAGGGCCACATCCAGCGGTATGAGCGGCTGGTGGGCAGCCGGGAAAAGCCCCGGCCGGAGATTTTGAAGATCCGCGGCCTGGAGATCGACCGGGAGGCCCGCCGGGTGTGGGTCAACGGCCGGGAGACGACCATGACCGGCAAGGAGTACGACCTGCTCCTCTTCCTGGCCGAGCACCCGGACACGGTGTTCTCCAAGGACCGGCTCTTCGACAACGTGTGGGGCATGGACGCCTACGGCGACGTGTCCACGGTGACCGTCCATATCAAGCACATCCGGGATAAGATCGAGATCGACCCCGAGCACATCCAGTACATTGAGACCGTCTGGGGCGTGGGGTATCGGTTCAGAGGATAAGAAAAAAGCCTACCGTTTGGTAGGCTTTTCACTGTTATTCGTGGGCTTTCGCCTTGCAGATGAGCTGGGTCATGGTACCCATGGGGCAGAAGACGCACCAGGCCCGGGGCTTGAACAGGGCCATGACCACCAGACCGATGATGGTGGAGGTGAGCATGACGCTGTAGAACCCGAAGGCGAACTGGGCCACCCCGGGGGAGAACAGGGTGCCGTGGTAGGCGAAGTGCCAGGGGACCTTGAAGGTCCACAGGAGCTTCACCACCTGGGTCAGATCCCGGGCGCCGGCGAAGACCAGGCAGGTGTTCCACAGCATCACCAGGAACATGACCAGGAAAAAGACCAGGAAACCGTAGCGGAAGGCCTTGGATCGCATCCACTTGGGGATATCCTTCTTCCGGGACAGGCCGAACCGCCCCCCAAGCAAAGCAAAGAACTGGCCCCGGTCACAGAACCGGTTGCAGTAGATCTTGTTCCATTTGGTGCAGGCCAGAATCAGGGGCGTCAGGAAAAAGATGAGCCCCACCCAGGCGAAGAGAATGTTGAAGAACCCCAGACCAAAATAGATGGGGGTTATGATAAAGAGGTAGTCGTACCAGTGTTTTTGTTGGTTCATGCGGGCACCTCCGCGTTGATGATCTCAATGACCGAGGCGGGACATTCCTTGGCGCACTTTTTGCAGCCCACGCAGAGGGCTTCGTCCACCTGGGCGTAGATGCCCTTGCAGATGGACAGAGCGTGTTTGGGGCAGACCTTCACGCAGGCGCCGCAGGACACGCAGGCCTGCCGGTTTACCGATGCTTTCCGTTTCTTCATAGGGACCTCCTTTTGGGAAGGGATTCTCCCAGAAGCCTACAGGAATCCGGCGGCCCCTTCTGTAACTTGGTCACATTCAGAACAGAACAGCGCCCCGGACCGGAAGGAGTCCAGGGCGCTGTTTTGCTCCGGTCGGAGAACACCGGAGCGTTCACAATGAAACGGAAGGTTAAAAGGGATAGGAAGAAACGGATAAGGACAAAGAAGGGGGTCAAGAGGTCCCTGGGAAGAAAAGGGACGTCAGAAAGAGGGGGCTTCTGCTCTTGACTTCGTTGAAATCATACACCCAGAAAGTTGCAAAATCAATAGATAAAACCACGAATATCCCAGAAAAAGCTGGAAAAATTTAAGAGAAATACCAGAAGAACTTGCAGAAGAAAAGGAATCTCACT
>JAEDLP010000064.1 GCA_016295225.1 Oscillospiraceae bacterium
TACGAATACTCCCTGGGCCTCAACGGCCTGGGCGCCTGCGCCACCCAGTACGCCTCCGCCTTCATGGACGTAACCGTCCGCCGGGACGGCAAGCGGTACGACCTCCACTTTGAAAAGGGCAGCCTGGTGGGCGAGATGAATGTCTCCCCCGCCGACCGGAAGAAAACCGGCACCTCCATCACGTGGCTTCCCGACCTGGAGGTCTTCACCCAGACCGACATCCCCGCCGATTACTTCACCGACGTCCTCCACCGCCAGGCAGTGGTCAACGCCGGGATAGTCTTCCGATTCAGAAACCAGGGGGAGAAGGGCTTCGAGGAAACCGTCTTTACCTACGAGCATGGCATCGCCGACTACGTGGCCGAGCTGGCCGGCGAGAACCCCCACACCCCTATCCAGTTCTGGACGGGAGAGCGGGTAGGCCGGGACCGGGCCGACAAGCCCGAGTACAAGGTCAAGCTCTCCTGCGCCTTCTGCTTCTGCCCGGCGGTCAAGGTGGTGGAGCACTACCACAACTCCTCCTGGCTGGAGCACGGCGGCGCGCCGGAAAAGGCCATGCGTTCGGCTTTCCTCTCCGCCATGGACGGCTGGCTGAAGCAGAACGGCAAGTACAACAAGAACGAGGCCAAGATCACCTGGCCCGATGTCCAGGAGACCCTGATCTTCGTCTCCAACAACCTCTCTACCCAGACCTCCTATGAGAACCAGACCAAGAAGGCGGTGAACAACAAGTTCATCCAGGAGGGCATGACCGATTTCCTCCGGGAGAACCTGCAGATCTTCCTCCTGGAAAATCCCCAGGCGGTGGAGGAAGCCGCCCGGCAGATCCTGGTGAGCAAGCGCAGCCGGGAGGCCGGAGAAAAGGCACGCCTCACCATCAAGAGCAAGAGTCTGGCCGGGTCCGTGGACATCGCCAACCGGGTCCAGAAATTCGTGGACTGCCGCACCAAGGACGTAACCCGTCGGGAGCTCTACATCGTGGAGGGCGACTCCGCTCTGGGCTCCGTCAAGCTGGGCCGGGACGCGGAATTCCAGGGCATCATGCCTGTCCGGGGCAAGATTTTAAACTGCCTCAAAGCTGACTATGGTAAAATCTTCAAGAGCGAGATCATCACCGACCTGCTGAAGGTGGTGGGCTGCGGCGTGGAGGTCAACGACAAGCACAACAAGGACCTCTCCCTCTTTAACCTGGACAACCTCCGTTGGAACAAGATCGTCATCTGCACCGACGCCGACGTGGACGGCTACCAGATCCGCACCCTCATCCTCACCATGCTCTGGCGGCTGACCCCCACCCTCATCGAGAAGGGCTACGTCTACATCGCCGAGTCCCCCCTCTACGAGATTACCGCCGGGGGCAAGACCTGGTTCGCCTACACCGAAAAGGAAAAGGCCGACATTCTGGCCAAGCTGGAGGGGAAAAAGCCCCTCATCCAGCGATCCAAGGGTCTGGGTGAGAACGACCCGGAGATGATGTGGATGACCACCATGAACCCGGATACCAGAAGGCTTATCCGGGTGATGCCCACCGATGCCGAGGCCACCGCCCAGATCTTTGACCTGCTGCTGGGGGAGAACGCCCAGGGAAGAAAAGAGCACATTGCCGAAAACGGCTACAAATATCTGGATCTGGCAGACATCTCCTGAGCCCGCCGCTTCCACCGCACATGAACAAAAACGGCAGCACACTTCTCTCCATGACCCTGCCCGAAGGGGCGGTCGTGGAAGACCTGGCCGTCTAACAGAAAGGATATGTTCCCATGGATAACAAGCAAGCGAGAAAAACCGGCCGAACCATCATCGTCTGCGGCTGCGTCTTTATCATTCTCGGCAAGCCTTGGATCGGCCTGGCGTTTATTGCCGTCGGTCTTCTGTGTATGGCCGTCCTGGGCCGGTGCCCCCACTGCGGCCGGCAGCTCATCACCCTGCCCCCCAGCGCACACCAGTGTCCCAAGTGCCACAAACCGTTATAACGGAAACAGGCTCCCTCTGACGAGGGAGCCTGAGCCACTATATTGCAAAACACAACCCTGAGGTAACAACAACTATGGCAAAAAAGAAGAATCCGGACCAGGGGAAGAAGCGAGCGAATCCCGAAGGGGTCATGGGCTTGAAGGCCCAGGTCCTGGAACAGCCCATCACCGACACCCTGGAAATCAACTACATGCCCTACGCCATGTCGGTCATCATCTCCCGGGCCATCCCGGAGATCGACGGCTTCAAGCCCTCCCACCGGAAGCTCCTGTACACCATGTACCAGATGAAGCTCCTCTCGGGCAGCCGCACCAAGTCGGCCAACGTGGTGGGCGCCACCATGAAGCTCAACCCCCACGGCGACGGCGCCATCTATGAGACCATGGTCCGCCTGTCCAAGGGCTACGGCGCCCTCCTCCACCCCCCGGTGGACTCCAAGGGCAACTTCGGCAAGGTTTACTCCCGGGACATGGCCTACGCCGCCTCCCGTTACACCGAGGTCAAGTTGGACGGGGTCTGCGAGGAGCTCTTCAAGGACATCGACAAGAACGTGGTGGACTTCGTCCCAAACTACGATGGTACCCTCACCGAGCCCATCCTGCTGCCCACCACCTTCCCCAACATCTTAGTGTCCGCCAACATGGGCATCGCCGTGGGTATGGCTTCCAACCTCTGCGGCTTTAATCTGGGGGAGGTCTGCGACGCCGCCATCGCCCGGATCAGGAACCCGGAGGCCGACCTGCTGGATGTCCTGAAGGCTCCGGACTTCCCCACCGGCGGCCAGCTCCTCTACGACCGGCGGGAGATGGACACCATCTACCGCACCGGCCGGGGCTCCTTCAAGGTCCGGGCCAAGTGGCGCTATGTGAAGGCGGAAAATCTCATCGAAATTTACGAGATCCCCTACACCACCACTGCCGAGGCCATCATCGACAAGGTGGCCGAGCTCATCAAGGCGGGCAAGATCCGTGAGATCTCCGACATGCGGGACGAGACCGACCTGTCCGGCCTGAAGCTGGCCATTGATCTCAAGCGGGGAACCGACCCGGACAAGCTCATGCAGAAGCTCTTCCGGTCCACCCCTCTCCAGGACTCCTTCTCCTGCAACTTCAACATCCTCATCGACGGTATGCCCAAGGTCATGGGCGTGGGCGAGATCCTGGACCGCTGGACCCAGTGGCGGTCGGACTGCGTCCGCCGGGCGGCCCAGTTCACCCTGGAGCAGAAAAAAGACAAGCTCCATCTGCTGCGGGGTCTGGCCGCCATCCTGCTGGATATTGACAAGGCCATCGCCATCATCCGGAACACCGAGCTGGATGCCATGGTGGTCCCCAACCTGATGGATGGCTTCTCCCTGGACCGGGTCCAGGCGGAGTACGTGGCGGACATCCGCCTGCGGAACATCAACAAGGAGTACATCCTCAAACGCACCGCCGAGACCGAGCAGCTGGAGAAGGACATCGCCGACCTGGAGGATCTGATCGCCAAGCCCGCCCGCATCCGCAAGGAGATCGTCAAGGAGCTGGAGCGGGTGAAGAAGAAGCACGCCACCCCCCGCCGCACCGAGATCCTCTACGAGGATCAGCTGGCCGAGATCGAACCGGAGGAGGAGACCGTCCCCGCCTATCCCGTCCACCTGTTCCTGTCCAGGGAGGGGTACTTCAAAAAGATCACCCCCCAGTCCCTGCGTATGTCCGGGGAGCAAAAGTACAAGGAGGGGGACGGCCCGGCCTTCCACTGGGAGGCCACCAACGCCGCTGAACTGATGCTCTTCACCGACAAGCAGCAGTGCTACAAGACCTGGGTGAATACCTTCGATGACGCCAAGGCCAGCGTCCTGGGGGACTATCTCCCCGCCAAACTGGAGATGGAGGAGGGGGAGGCCATCCTGTGGGCCTGCCTGCCCGGCCAGTACGCCGGCCACCTGCTCTTCTTCTTTGAAAACGGCAAGGTGGCCCGGGTCCCCCTGTCCGCCTACCAGACGGTGACCAAGCGGAAAAAGCTCACCGGAGCTTACTCGGACAAGAGCTCCCTGAAGGCCGTCCTGTACCTCCCCGAGGAAGCCGAAGAGGAGGTGGTCCTGTACTCCACCGAGGGCAGAGCCCTGCTGCTTACCACCGACCAGGTGCCGCTGAAGACCACCCGCTCTACCCAGGGTGTCCAGGTAATGACCCTGAAAAAGTCCAACACCGTCCAGACCGCCCGGCCCCTGGCCGACACCCCCATCGTGAACAAGACTCGCTACAAGGCCCGCAGCCTGCCGGCCGCCGGAGCGCTCTTGAAGGCAGAGGACCAGGGGGACACCCAGCTATCATTGCTTTGACGCCGGTATGGCTCCCCTGAGAGGGGAGCTGTCTGCAACGCAGACTGAGGGGTGCTATCGTTGGGAGATTCCGTCGTACCGGTACGACGTAGAAACCAGCAGGATAGCACCTCTCCACCGCTTCGCGGTCCCCCTCCCTTCAAAGGGGAGGCTCATTCCCAACCCTGCCACATATCCTTCCGAAAGGAGGCAGCCCCGTGAGAAAACCCATCCTGTGCACCCTGCTGGCGGCCTGCCTCCTGCTGGCGGGCTGTGGCTCCATGCTGGAGCGAAGCTACGCCTCCACCACCCCCCACGTGCAGTTCTCCGACGAGGATCAGGACCCCTCCATCCTCCGGGCAGAAACCTACCAGGGGTTGGTCTCCGCCCTCCTCCATCTGGTGGGGCAGGGCGAGCAAGAGGGCGTCATCCGGCTGTATCAGTACGTGAGCGTCACCGGCTCCGCCGCCAGCGACGTGGACCGGGCCTGCCTGGAGGTCACCCAGGAGGACCCCCTGGGGGCCTGGGCCGTGGACTACATCAAGTACGACGTGGGCCAGACCACCGCCTACTATCAGGTCACGGTGAAGCTGGCCTACACCAAGACCCCCGAGGAGATCTGCCAGGTGATCTCGGTGACCGGCTCCTCGGCCATCGCCCAGGAGCTCACCGATCTGCTGCCCGAGCTGCCCGACCAGGCGGTCTTCCGCATCAGCTATTTCACCGAAGAGGACAGCGCCGAGGTGGTTCGTCAGGCAGTACTGGAGGCCTACGCCGACCAGCCCCTGCCCCTGCCGCCCCTGGAGGAGATCACCGTGAACCTCTACCCCGACCAGGGACAGCAGCGGGTGGCCGAAATCCTCCTTACCTGGGACCGGGAACCCTCCGACGAAAAATTTTAAAATTTTCGAAAAAAGTTGTTGACAAATCGATACGGAGATGATAATATATCTCTTGTCGATGCGAGTGTAGCTCATCTGGTAGAGCGCCACCTTGCCAAGGTGGAGGTAGCGAGTTCGAGCCTCGTCACTCGCTCCATCAAATCCCTGTCCAATCGGATGGGGATTTTTCTTTTCTATTCCCACAACCAAAACTCGCTGCCTCCACCTCAAATCCGTGGTGTTGCCACGGATTTTTCAATCCAGGAGGTTCCGGGGTCCCCGCAAAAGCGTCAGCTTTTACGGGGTGGTGATAGCGAGTCGAGCCTCGTCACTCGCTCCAAAAAAGAAGGACATCCGGTTGGATGTCCTTCTTTTTTGGTGACCTGCGATCATTGCACTTGCTCGGGCGAAGTGAATTCTCCCTGCGCCAAGATTTTGGGCTTCGCCCAAAATACTTGTACGGCAAAGCCGTCCCGCCGTGCGGGTCCCATATCCCTGTCCAATCGGATGGGGATTTTTTCGTTTCTGGAATGGACCTCATTTTCTCCGCCCTGATTCTTCACTTTTTTCATGCAAGATTCTTTTTTGAATCTTGCATATTTCATAAAACAGGCGTATGATGGGGAGGAAATACTCTACCCCAGCACAACGACAGCGAATGGAACCAGACGCATCTCAAAGGGAGGAATCACCATGAGTAAGCAGATCATCACCATTGGACGACAGTGCGGAAGCGGAGGACACATCATCGGACAGGAGATCGCCCAGAAGCTGGGAATCCCCTTCTACGACAAAGAATTTTTGGAAACGGAAGCAGTTCGGGAGGAGGCCCGGGAGCCTTCCTCCACCAGTCTGCTCTTCAGCCTGGCCACAGGGATGTATGACGGATACTTCCTCAGCAAACCGGAAGAGAGCTCTCCGGCGGAGCAGGCCGACGCCTACCTGGCCGATCTCATACGGAGTCTGGCCGACCAAGGCCCCTGCGTGATTGTGGGCCGGTGTGCTGACTTCATTCTTCGGGATCGGGCGGACTGCCTGCGGGTTTTCGTCCACGGGGATCTGGAGGACCGGGTCCAGCGCCTGGTTACGGAGGATCACCTCTCCCAGGAGGAGGCCCAGCGTCAGATCAAGAGCAAGGACGCCATGCGGGCCAGACACTATAAATTCGTCACCGATCAGGTCTGGGGGCGGTCTGAAAACTACCACCTCACCCTGGACAGCAGCTTCCTGGGCATTGACCGCTGCATTGAACTGATCCTGGCCTGCTGCGAATAAATTTGTACCAAAGCCTCCCTCTTACAGGGGAGGCTTTCCTTTGTCCATACGGCTCACCGGCGGAACGGGCATGCCCGTTCCCTACACGGGGGTATCCTGATCTCTCATTCCCAACTCCACTTCCTCCGGCGGGACCCCCAGCAGGAGCTGAACCCCCGCGCAGGCCAGCACGTAGAGGGGCGAGACATGATCCCCCCGGGGCAGGAAAAACTCCTGGCAGTCCAGGCAGTCCCCCGACAGGGTCACCACCTCCCGCTGGAGGACCAGCCCCATCTCCTCCTCCCCCAGGCTGGACAGGGTCAGGGAGTCCTTGGGGCTCATCCCGTAGCTCACCGCCCAACTGGCGGTCATCTCTCCGGCCAGGGGGGACAGCCTCCCCGGCACCAGCATGGCCTGGCAGGTCAGAGGCAGGCTGTCCTCCTCCCACCGCAGATCTGGGGAGACCACCAGCAGGTCGGCCTTCTCTCCCCTGGGCAGGCAGCCGGCGGGACAGAGATCCACCCGCTCCCGCAGGCTCTCCGGCAGGCTGTCGGCCAAAAAGGCAGACAGCCCTGTGCCGCTCTCTAAAATTCCGATGGTAACCATGTCCATTCCTCCCTTTCTCCCCCTAGTATGGGGAAAAAGCTGTGGATTTATCCCGGAAAGCACGGATGTTCTTGACTTTTTTCCCCATCAGTCATACAATATTTTTTATCCGTACACATAAACCTCTTCGTGAGATTCTCATAAAAAAGGATGGAACATTATGGCTAAGGACAACAAGAAGAAAGTAGAACAGATCACCGACATGGAGGTAGACTTCGCCCAGTGGTACACTGACGTGTGCAAGAAGGCCGAGCTCATCGACTACTCCTCCATCAAGGGTATGTTCATCTACCGCCCCTATGGCTACGCCATTTGGGAAAACATCCAGAAGGAGCTGGATCGCCGCTTTAAGGAGACCGGCCACGAGAACGTGGCCATGCCCATGCTGATCCCCGAGTCCCTCCTGCAGAAGGAGAAGGACCACGTGGAGGGCTTCGCCCCCGAGTGCGCCTGGGTCACCTACGGCGGCAGCGATCCCCTGGAGGAGCGCTACTGCATCCGCCCCACCTCCGAGACCCTCTTCTGCGAGCACTTTAAGAACATCATCCAGTCCCACCGGGATCTGCCCAAGCTGTATAACCAGTGGTGCTCCGTCCTGCGCTGGGAGAAGACCTCCCGTCCCTTCCTGCGCCACCGGGAGTTCCTGTGGCAGGAGGGCCACACCATGCACGCCACCGCCGAGGAGGCCAAGGCCGAGACCCAGCAGATGCTGAACGTCTATGCCGACTTCCTGGAGAACGTGCTGGCCATGCCCGTGGTCAAGGGCCAGAAGACCGAGAAGGAGAAGTTCAACGGCGCTGAGGAGACCTACACCGTGGAGTGCATGATGCACGACCGCAAGGCCCTCCAGTCCGGCACCAGCCACTACTTCGGCGACGGCTTTGCCAAGGCCTTCGACATCACCTTCACCGGCAAGGACAACACCCTCCATCACCCCCACCAGACCTCCTGGGGCGTGTCCACCCGTATGATCGGCGGCATCATCATGACCCACGGCGACAACAACGGCCTGGTGCTGCCCCCCCGCATCGCTCCCATCCAGGCCATGGTTATCCCCGTGGCCCAGCACAAGGAGGGCGTCATCGACGCCGCCACTGCCCTGATGGAGCGTCTCCAGGCCGCCGGCATCCGCACCAAGATGGACGCCTCCGACCAGTCCATGGGCTGGAAGGCCGCCGAGTACGAGATGAAAGGCATCCCCCTGCGGGTGGAGATCGGCCCCAAGGACATGGAGAAGAACCAGTGCGTCCTGGTCCGCCGGGACAGCGGCGAGAAGATCTTCGTGAGCCTGGACGAGCTGGAGAGCACCGCTCTGGCCCTGCTGGACTCCATCCACGAGGGCCTGTTCAACCGGGCCAAGAAGAACCTGGAGGACCACATTTTCGCTGCCCACTCCCTGGAGGAAGCCAAAAAGCTCCAGGAGGAGAACGGCGGCTTCATCAAGACCATGTGGTGCGGCGAGCTGGACTGCGAGCTGAAGATGAAGGAAGAGGGCGGCATGACCTCCCGCTGCATCCCCTTCGAGCAGGAGCACCTGGGTGACACCTGCCCCATCTGCGGCCGGGCCGCCAAGAAGATGATCTACTGGGGCGTTGCTTACTAATTAAGCCCCCCGGATCAAATAGAGAGAGAACAGAGTACAGCCGCTGCGGACCCACCGCAGCGGCTTCTGTTATTGATTTCCCTTTCTATGGTAATGACAAACCCGCTCTCACACGGCTGAGAAAGCCGTGTGAGGGCGGGTTGTTCGTTCGGGATAAATTTTACAGCACCTTGGCCAGGAAGCTCCTGGTGCGCTCCTCCTGGGGATGATTGAAGATCTCGGCGGGGGTGTTCTGCTCCACGATCTTGCCGTCAGCCATGAAGAGGACCCGGTCGCCCACTTCCCGGGCGAAGCCCATCTCGTGGGTGACCACCACCATGGTCATGCCGTTCTCAGCCAGCTGCTTCATGACGTCCAGCACCTCGCCCACCATCTCGGGGTCCAGGGCGGAGGTGGGCTCGTCGAAGAGCATCACCTTGGGCTTCATGGCCAGAGCCCGGACAATGGCGATGCGCTGCTTCTGGCCGCCGGAGAGCTGGTTGGGATAGGCATCGGCCTTGTCCACCAGGTCCACCAGCTTCAGCAGGCGCATGGCCTCCTCGTCGGCCTCGGCCTGCTTCATGAGGCCGGTCTGGACGGGAGCCAGGGTGATATTCTTCCGAATGGTCATGTTGGGGAAGAGGTTGAAGTGCTGGAACACCATGCCCATCCGCTGCCGCATCTTGTTGATGTCGGTCTTGGGATCGGTGATATCGACCCCCTCAAAGGTAATGGTGCCGGAGGTGGGGTTCTCCAGCAGGTTCAGGCACCGCAGGAAGGTGGACTTACCGGAGCCGGAGGGGCCAATGACCACCACCTTCTCCCCGGGATAGATGTGCTCGGAGATATCCTTCAGGACCTCGTGGTCCCCAAAGGACTTGGAGAGATGTTTAACGTCGATCACCTTGACGCAGCCTCCTTTCCAAAATGCCCAGCAGCCAGGTGAAGATCATCACCAGCACCAGGTAGATCGCGGCGGTGCCCAGCAGGGGGAACATCTGCTCATAGGTCCGGTTCATGATGCCCCGGGCGGCGTAGAGCAGTTCCTTGCCACCGATGACGGTGATGAGGGAGGTGTCCTTCAGCAGGACGATGAACTCGTTGCCCAGGGCGGGCAGGATGGCCTTGATGGCCTGGGGGATCACAATGAAGCGCATGGTCTGGATATAGTTCAGACCCAGGGACCGGCCGGCCTCCATCTGGCCCTTGTCCACGGACATGAGGCCGCCCCGGATGATCTCGGCCACGTAGGCGCCGGAGTTGATGCCCAGGGTGAGGGCACCCACCATGGTGAAGTTGCGGCTGTTGGCAAAAATCACCATGCCCATAATGAGCAGCTGGACCATCATGGGGGTGCCGCGGATGATGGTGACGTAGATCTTACAGATCAGGTTCAGGATAAACAGGATGGGATTGTTGTGGCCGGGCCGCTGCTGGTCGTGGGCGGTGCGGATCATGGCCACCAGGATGCCCAG
>JAEDLP010000065.1 GCA_016295225.1 Oscillospiraceae bacterium
AGCGCCACCTTGCCAAGGTGGAGGTAGCGAGTTCGAGCCTCGTCACTCGCTCCATTTATAATAAAGACCACACGCAAGTGTGGTCTTTATTATAAATGGTGACCTATGGTCATTTTACATGGCGCTATAGCCAAGTGGTAAGGCAGAGGTCTGCAAAACCTTCACCCCCAGTTCAAATCTGGGTAGCGCCTCCAAACGCCGCGTCCCAATCGGGATGCGGTGTTTTTTTCTGCCTGAAATAATATACAACTATAGAAAGAAGAAAAAATCCATGCTATTTCTGTTGTGACCCGCTTGTAAATGTGATAAAATAAAAGAGCATACAGCGTGCCTGCGAAACCATCTAGTATCTGCCAACAGAACCATGATTTTTCCACATTGAAAGAGAGCGCAACCATGAGCTACGACAAAGAACTCGTCGCCCACAAGCTGCGGCGATGGGAGAATTACCTCATCAACTACAAGCTCCCCGCCTGGAAGGAGCTTCCCGACATCGGCCTGTATATGGATCAGGTCATCGCCCTGCTGGGCCAGTACCTGGACTTCATCCCTGTGGAGGACCAGAAGAACAAGCCCGTGACCCCCACCACCATCAACAACTACGTCCGCCTGAAGGTCATGCCCGCACCGGAGAAGCGAAAGTACTACCGCATCCACATCGCCTATCTCATTATGATCTTCACCCTGAAGCAGGGAACCAGCATCAACGGCATCCAGCAGCTCCTGCCGGTCAACGCCCCTGAGGACGAGGTCAAGGCCTTTTATACCAACTATATCCAGCGGCTCCAGGAAATTTCCCTGTTCTACATCGAGCAGACCCGGGCCGCCGCCCAGGATCTGCTGGACCGGCCCAAGGAGGCCAAGGAGGAGGCCATCGAGCACTTCATCATCCAGAGCATCCTCATGTCCGGCTTCTCCCGCATCCTGGCCGACAAGCTTCTGCGCCTGCGGGACGCCGACACCCAGCAGGTTCTGGAGCAGGAAGCCATCAGCGATGCCCGGGGCTACCATCCCACCATCGCCCCGGACAAAAAGAAGGAGGACTGACCCATGCTCTTTGACACCCACGCCCACTACTATTCCTCTGCCTTCGATGAGGACCGGGATCAGGTTCTGTCCTCCCTGCCCGGGGAGGGGGTCGGCCTGGTCCTCTGCCCCGGCAACGACCTGTGGTCCTCCCGCCGGTGCATCGAGATGGCCGAGCAGTACCCCCACCTCTACGCCGCCGCCGGGGTCCACCCTGAGGACGCCCTGGATCTGCCCGCCGACTGGCTCCAACAGGTGGAGGCCATGGCCGCTCACCCCAAGGTCAAGGCCATCGGAGAGATCGGCCTGGACTACTACTGGAAGGAGGTCCCCCACGACCTTCAGAAGGAGGTTTTCCGGGCCCAGATGGCCCTGGCGGAGAAGCTCAATTTACCCGTCATCGTCCACGACCGGGAGGCCCACGGCGACAGTCTGGCCATCGTGAAGGAGTTCCCCAAGGTCCGGGGGGTCTTCCACTGCTACTCCGGCAGCGCCGAGGACGCCAAGACCCTCATCAAGCTGGGCTGGCACCTGTCCTTCACCGGCACCATCACCTTCAAGAACGCCCGCAAGGCCCCGGAGGTCATCGCCGCCGTCCCCATGGAGCGGATCATGGTGGAGACCGACGCCCCCTACATGGCCCCCACCCCCTTCCGGGGGAAGCGGTGCGACTCCCGCTACGTCTACCGCATGGCCGAGACCATCGCCGAGATCAAGGGCCTGTCCCGGGAAGAGGTGGAGCGGATCACCACAGAAAACGGCAAACGTCTGTTTGGAATCGAGGGTTAACCTATGGATATCATCACCTATGATTATTTCGGCAGCCTGTATATCAACATGACCAACCGCTGCGACTGCCACTGCGTCTTCTGCATCCGGGACCAGGACGCCTCCGCCCTGGGGGGCCTGTGGCTGGAGAAGGAGCCCACGAAAGAGGCCGTCCTGGAGGAGATTCTGGGCCGGGACCTGACCCCTTATGCCGAGATCGTCTTCTGCGGCTACGGGGAGCCCACCTGCCGGGTTGATGATATGCTCTGGATCTGCGACCAGTTAAAGGCCTCCGGCCGGGCCGACCTGCCCCCCATCCGCCTGAATACCAACGGCCACGGGAGCCTCATCAACCACCGGAACATCGCCCCCGAGCTGAAGGGCCGCCTGGACGCGGTCTCCGTGTCCCTGAACGGCTCCAACCAGGAGGAGTATGTCCGCCTGACCCGCCCCGGCTCTGGGGAGAAGGGTTGGGAGGCCATGCTGGACTTCGTCCGGGAGGCGGTGAAGTACGTCCCCAAGGTCATGGTGTCCATCGTGGACTATGACAAGAGCGACGCGGAAATTGAAGCCTGCCGGAAGCTGGCCGAGAGCCTGGGGGCTATCTTCCGGGTGCGGCCTTTCGCGTAAAATGGATGAACAGTGGTTTTGGCTCCCCTTTAAGCTCCCCTGTGAGGGACCCCACAACACAAAATCGCCCCTGTGCGTTTCCTGCACAGGGGCGTTGCTTATTCCTTGTCTTTGGATTGCTCCTCCAGGAGCACCTGGAGGATGCCGTGGTAGAGCTTTTCCGGTTCCGCCCGGAACTTTTCCGCCAGATGGTCCGCCTGGTCGGTGGAGACGGTGAGCATATCCAGGGTCATAATGTTGCCCTTGTCGTCGTCCAGGATGAGCCGCAGGGTCACGCCGCCGTCCTCCCGGGGGAGCAGCTCGGTGCGGACCTGGGCGTCCCGGCGGAGCACGCCGTTGACCCGGGCCAGGTTCTGATCGCACTTGCGGCGGACGGAAAAGGCCAGGCTGCTCTCGCAGATCTTCCCGTTGCGGCGGCCCTTGTCGGTGATGGAATACTTGCCGTCCTCCAGGGTCAGGTGCTCGGTGTCTACCAGCTCAGACACCGACTCGGCAAAGTCGAAGTACTCCACGCCGTCGTCGCAGAAGGTCAGATCGGCCAGGGTGGGGAAATCCACCGGGGAGGCCACCCGGGCCATCAGGTAGAGCACCAGGAACTTGATATCCAGTTTGTCGTGAATGAATCCCGTCCGGCTCATGGCGCGTCCTCCTTTGAAACCCCTGGGGTTTGTACCTGAATATTATACTAAAGTTCTGGGGAAAGGACAAGGATTTTTTGCGGCTCAGCACCGGCCGTTGTCGTCCTCCTCCATCCCCGGCAGGGTGCTGGGCGGGAAGAACTCGCCCACGGGGAAGCGGATCTGGCGGAAGATCTCGCAGGGATCGTCATCGTGATCCTCGTCGCTGCCGCTGCACTCCCGGGTGGGCATGCAGTAGTCGTACATGGGGATCAGAAGCTGGGAGTCCCGCTCCAGCCGGACCATGGAGAACTGGCCCAGAGTCACATACAGCCGGCGGCAGTTGGCCTCAAAGGTCAGCTCACAGTCGAAGCAGGCGCTGATGCAGGCGGGGATCTCGGTGAGGTCGTTTTCCGCGCTGCATCCACCGGTGGGCGGCGGACAGGGGCCGCAGGGCGGGCAGCAGGGAGCCTCGCAGGGGTCGGAGAGCTTTAAGCTCAGGACGATGGGGTCCACGGCCTCGATGACCGCCTCGGGGAGGTTGGTCCGGCCGCAGCAGCATTCCTCCAGGGCGGGGTCCCGGGAGGAGAAGATCTTGGCGTTGCCCTCGCTGCCGAAGAGCAGCACCCGCTTGTCAAAGACCGCCAGGCCGCAGACCTCTGCCGGGCGGCCGCCCCCCACGAAGGCCTCGGCGGTGATGCGGTAATAATACCGGATGTCCACGCTGTAGAACCCCCGGTTGTAGGTGGCGGGCTCCACGTCGATGTAGGCGTGGAGCAGCTCGGCGCGGCCGCCCCGGACGCTCAGGGCCCGGTCAAGGATGGCCTGGGAAGTTCGGGTGGGATAGACCCGAAGGTCTTCGATGCAGTCTTTATCCCGGCAGCTATCGTAGATTTTTTTGGTATGGATACACACGGCTTCCCGGATGCCGCCGCTGTCCTGGACAGGACCGGGCACGACTCGTTCACTCATGGTACTACCTCCTACTCTCATAGACTGGCATGGTTGCCATTCCATTCTATGTGGAGCGGGGGAAAGGGTGCGTCCGATCGGCATATAGGCATATAGAAAGAAAGCAGGAAACGAAAGACAGACCCATGGGGTTTGGGCCTTCCGTTTCCTGCTTTGTTCCAATGGTTGGGGGGCATCATCCGAACAGATACCCTGCCTGGTAGGCCCAGTCGCTCAGGTAGTAGCCCAGGCCCCAGGGCTCGCCGCTGCAGTCGGTCATGTAGTCGATCTGAACCACCCGGTCCCCCTTCACCAGAAAGAGGATGGTGGGGCCGGACAGATCCGCATCCTCCGGCGTGCCGGGGGCGAACCGCCAGCAGGCGTCGTGGTCTACCAGCCCACGGGACCGGTGGGACTCGGTCATCTCCCGGTTCTCATAGCGGAGCTGAAGCTCCGGGTAGGCGGCCTGCAGATCCTCCAGGGTGGAGCCCACCCCGATCCCCCGGGCGGTGAAGCAGCCGGGCTGGATCACGGAGATGGAGCCGATGGCCGAGGGGGTGGACTCCTCTCCCGTCCACACATCCCGGGTCCGCAGGTCGGTGAGAAGGGTCACCCGGAGCAGACCCCGGTAGCTCCACTCCTCAATGGTCATCCAGAACCGGCCCAGGTTTTCGTTCACCACAGATTGCCGCTTGATATCCCAGAGGACATAGGGGTTCCCCTGGGTCCAGGTGTCCTCATAAAACTTCAGGCCGATGGTCCAGGGTTGGTCGGGATAGCCGCCGTCTCCCAAAGGCAGGGAGAGGGAGAGCTGGAACTCCTCCCCGTACCCGTCGAAGGTGTTCCGAAGCTCCCTGACCTCCCAGCGGGAGAGCCAGTCATACCGGGCGGTGACCGCCTCCTCAGACCCTGACAGCCAGGGGTCGGACCGGGCCGCCGTCCCTTCGGACTGGCGGGCGGGCCCCAAAGCCCCGCCGCAGGCGGTGAGGGTGACCGCCAGGACCAAGGCCAGGGTCACCATGGCCCGGGTGGTCTTTCGATGGCCCAGCACGCTGAGCAGACGCTCCCGCAGGCGCTTCATCTCCGGGGTCCAGGCGGTGGTGAGGGCAGGGGCCGGACGGGGCCGCTCCGTGGCCAGGGCCAGGAGGGTATGGCTGTAGGCCTTCCGCTGGTCGGGGTCCATGCCCTTCACCGCCCCCTCGTCGCAGGCCAGCTCGCAGGCCCGGGCGATCTCCCGCCGGATGAGGATCATCAGGGGGTTGAACCAGTGGAGGGAAGTGACCGCCGCCACAGCCCATTTATACAGGATATCCTGCCGCCGGTAATGGGTCAGCTCATGGCGGAGGATGCACCGCAGCTCCTCTTCCCGGCCCTGATCCACATAGCGCAGCCGGGGCAGCAGGATCATCGGGCGCAGGAACCCCACCAGCATGGGGGTGGGGACGGTGGGGTTGCACCAGAGGGCCAGCCGCGCCTGGGGACAGAAGGCATTCAGAACCCGCTGATCCTCGGGCTGAGGGGGCAGATTGGTTTCTCGCAGTGTCCGGCGGAAGCGGACGTAGGACAGGGTGAACCAGCCCATGCTGGCCGCCGCGCCGGTGAGCCACAGGATGGGTAAGATCCGGTCCCGGGAAAAGGGGGAATCGGCAGGCAGGCTGGTTGCCTCTTCCTGAACAGGGGATGGGAGATCCGGCGATGGGGCTGCCGTCCCGGCGGGCCCTTGGGCCCCAGGTTCCGCCTGGACGCTGACAGGCGCCTGGGCTGCGGTCCAGGCGGACCGGTCCAGGGTGGGCGCTTCCTGGGGCAGAGGGCTCAGGCTGACCCCCGGCAGGCCCACAGGCAGGATGAGCCGCAGGAGGACCAGTAGCCACAGGTAGTAGGCTCCGGTCCGGGAGATCTTGCCCCGGAACAGCCGGGTGACCGCCAGCACCGCCAGGGCCAGCAGGGAGCCTGCCAGGGAAAGCTGGATCAGGGTCCATAGGCCGTGTTCCATATCAGCACCATCCTTTCTCACTGTTGTCTATTGTAATCGTCTCCTACCGTAAACTTTATAGCAATAGACTCCTCTTGTCAAGAGATCCCGGGGAAAAAGCCGCCGAAGGTTCTCCCGGCGGGGCCTTTCCCTTGCGTCCCGTCGGAAAATATGGTACAGTCAAACCAGAAAACCAACGCCCCAGAAAGGAGCTTTGCTTATGTTTAAATTGGGTTTGTGCCAGATGCACGTGACCGCTGACAAGGCCGAGAACCTCCGCCACGCCGGGGAGCTCATCCGCCAGGCCGCCGCCCAGGGGGCCAACGTGGTTGCCCTGCCGGAGATGTTCAACTGCCCCTATGAAAACGCCTGCTTCCCTCTCTACGGCGAGCCTGCCGGGGGCGAGAGCTGGCAGTTCCTGTCGGGCATCGCCAAGGAGCTGGGCATCTACCTCATCGGCGGCTCCGTCCCCGAGCTGGAGGAGGGCAGGATCTACAACACCAGCTATATCTTCTCCCCCGAGGGCAAGGAGATGGCCCGCCACCGGAAGGTCCACCTCTTTGATATCGACGTGCCCGGCGGCCAGCGGTTCATGGAGTCCGACACCCTCACCGCCGGGGATACTTTCACCGTGGTGGACACCCCCTACGGCAAGATCGGCGTGGCTATCTGCTTCGACATCCGCTTCTCTGATTTCTTCCGGGTCATGGGGGACCTGGGCGCTCAGCTCATCGTCATTCCCGCCGCCTTCAACATGACCACCGGCCCCATCCACTGGGATCTGGCCTTCCGTATGCGGGCTCTGGACAACCAGTGCTTCGTCGCCGGCTGTTCCCCTGCCCGGGACGTGAACGCCTCTTACGTGGCCTACGGCCACTCCCTGGTGTGCAACCCCTGGGGGGATATCATCGCCCAGCTGGACGAGAAGGAAGGGGTCCGGGTGGTGGACATCGACCTGGACGACTTGGCCAAGTACCGGGGGCAGATCCCCATCCTGGCCGGAAGACGGACCGACATGTACCGGACGGAAAAGTTAAAATAAGCATCGAAAGAAAAGCGCAATGGAGGTTTTGTCTCTCCATTGCGTTTTTTGTCGCGGTATGCTATTCTGATGGTATGATACGTATGGGGAAATCAAAAAGAAGTAACCGCCCGGCTGCCATCCGAGCGGTTACTATTTTAAAAACCGTTTCAAGGGCTAACTGTTCGTCAGCATACCTTCTGTTCTTGGTATAACCGCCGCGGCTTCTCCTGTCAAGGAGGGGCCGCAGTGTTTTTACAGGCCGTAATCGTCTGCCAGCTTCCGGAACTTGGGCAGGGCCCGGAGGATCTGCTCCGTGGGGACGCAGTAGGAGATCCGCACGTGGCCGGGGCAGCCGAAGCTGTCGCCGGGGACCAGCACCAGGTCATAGGCCTTGGCTTTTTCGCAGAAGGCCTTGGCGTCGGGCTCGGGCGTCCGGGGGAAGAGGTAGAAGGCCCCGTCGGGCTGGGCGCAGGTGTAGCCCATCTCCCGCAGCGCATTGAGAAGGACGTCCCGGTTCTTCTTATAAATGGAGATATCGGCGGTCTGGCCGGCGCACCGGGCGGCCACCAGCTGGAAGAGGGCAGGGGCGCACACATAGCCCAGAGCCCGTCCCGCTCCGGCGATGGCGGCGTAGACCAGGTCGAAGTCCTCCACCGTCCGGGGAACCAGTACGTAGCCGATGCGCTGACCGGGCAGGGAGAGGGACTTACTATAGGAATAACAGATCAGGGTGTTGGCATAATAGGAGGGGACCCAGGGCAGGGGTTCGTCGGCGTAGCTGATCTCCCGGTAGGGCTCGTCGGAAATCAGATAGATGGTGTGGCCGTATTCTCTGGACTTATCCTCCAGCATCCGGCCCAGCTTCTCCACGGTTTTTCGGGAGTAGACCACGCCGGTGGGATTGTTGGGGGTGTTGATGATGACCGCCTTGGTATTGGGGCTCAGGGCCTGCTCAAAGGCGGCGAAGTCAATCTGAAAATCCTCGATGTCGGCGGGGACGGCGATGAGCTTGCCGCCGGCGCTCTCCACAAAGACCTTGTACTCGGGGAAGTAGGGGGCGAAGGTGATGAACTCGTCCCCCTCACAGCCCATGGCCGACAGGCAGCAGCACAGGGAGGCCGCCGCCCCCACGGTGAGGTAGAGACAGTCCTTGTCATAGGATGTGCCAAAACGGCCGTTTAAATCCTCGGCCAGGGCCTGACGCACATCGGGCGCGCCCTGGGCGGGGGTGTAGCCGTGGAGGGCCACCGGGTCGATCTCGTCCACCAGCCGGTGGATGGTCTCAGCCACCGACGGGGGCGCGGGGACGCTGGGGTTGCCGATGGAGAAGTCGTCCACGTTCTCGGGACCCACCACGGCGGCCCGGGCCTGGGCGAAGGCAAAGGCCTCCCGGATCTCGGACCGGGCGGTCCCCAGGGCCACCATGCGTTGGGATAATCTTGCCATATTCTTTGACCTCCAATTCGTTGGGGTTTGGTTTTTCCTGTTGATTATAACATAAAGATGATGGGAGGACAACCTGAGTGGCTCTGCCTGCTGATTTTAGCACTCTATTGAAAAGAGTGCTAACGTTTACAGTTTAGACACATTTTTTGCACGCTTTATTCACAATCTTCCCGTATGATATGACCTGTAAACAGGAGATGACGGAACGAAAATAAGCACTCCGTCCAAGCGACTGCAAATCCACCGTCTCAGACGGTAGACGATAAATCACTTCAAAATCAAAGGAGATATGTATGATGTTTGGTATGATTCCTTTTTCCCGCAGAGACGACAACATGTTCGACTTCTTCGACAACTTCTTCAACACCCCCGCTTCCGGGACCCCCTCCTTCCGGACCGATATCCGGGACCAGGGCGACAAGTTCCTGCTGGAAGCAGAGCTGCCCGGCTTTGACAAGGAGGACATCCACCTGGATCTGAAGGACAACATCCTGACCATCCAGGCCCAGCACAAGGAGTCCGAGGAACAGAAGGACGAGAACGGCACCTATATCCGCCGGGAGCGGCGCTTCGGCTCCTTCACCCGGACCTTCGATGTCACCGGCATCGACGAGAACGGCATCACCGCCGCTTACAACAACGGCGTCCTGGCCCTGACCCTGCCCAAGAAGGCCCCCGTGGTCCCCGCCAGCCGCCAGATCGCCATTCACTAAACCAACCCCGTGGGTGCAAAACCCGATCACATGATCCCTCCTCATTTGATTTGCTCTCTTCTTTAACTCCTCTCTTTTCTCAATCTTTTTTATTGCACCCCTTATGCGAGGGCACCGGAACCGACCGGTGCCCTTTGCTGCAGGGGCCGCCCGACCCGAAAGGAGCATTGATCTATGAACGCTGAAAAACTCACCCAGAAGTCCGCCGAGGCCATCCGCAACGCCCAGGCCCTGGCGATGGAATATGGGAACCCCCAAATTGAGCAGGTTCATCTGCTCGCCGCCCTGCTGGCCGACGAGACGGGCCTCATCCCCCAGCTCCTCTCCGGCATGGGCGTCACCCTTCCCTCCCTGAACGCCGCCGTGAAGGATCTCCTGGAACGGCAGCCGAGAGTGTCCTCCGGCGGCCGGGAGGCAGGGAAAGTTTACATCTCCGTCGACACCGACAAGACCCTGAACCGGGCCGAAAAGGCAGCCGACGAAATGAAAGACGAATTCATCTCCGTGGAGCACCTCTTCCTGGCCCTGCTGGACACCGCCGGCCGGGAGATCGGGAAAATCTTCTCCGACTACCGCATCACCCGGGAGGGAGCCCTCCAGGCCCTGACCTCGGTCCGGGGCAACCAGCGGGTGACCTCGGACAACCCCGAGGAGACCTACGACGCCCTGAAAAAATACGGCTCCGACCTGGTGGAGCGGGCCAGGGCCAACAAGCTGGACCCGGTCATCGGCCGGGATGACGAGATCCGCAACGTCATCCGCATCCTCTCCCGCAAGACCAAGAACAACCCCGTCCTCATCGGCGAGCCCGGCGTGGGCAAGACCGCCATCGCCGAGGGCCTGGCCCAG
>JAEDLP010000066.1 GCA_016295225.1 Oscillospiraceae bacterium
CGGCGGACTGGGCTACCCTATGATTGAAGTAGAGGGAGATCCCTTCGCCCAAAAATCGCATAGGAGGAAAGGAGAAGAGTTTTCGAAGGTATTTACGCACGGGGAGACCTCCTTTTTGGGGGCGGTTGGTTCTGGAAGGGGACCGGCCCGCATAGAGTAGAGCCAGACATAGGAGCGTGATGCCAATGAAAAAACGTGGGACTGCCGGAGGGGTGGGCCGCTTCCTGCGGCGGTGCACTGCTGGGGTGCTGGCCCTTCTGGGGCTGTGGATGGCCGCCGGGACGGCGGGACTGTCCCCGCCGGGGTTGTTCCGGCCGGCCGCGGCCGTCCAAATCGAGGAAGGGGACGAGCCGGTTCCCGTTCTCCAGCGGCTGCTGTTGGGGGAGTCCGCCCTGCTGGCCCAGTGGGCGGCGGACGCCGGCCGGGAGGCCAAGCCTGAGGAGACCTCGCCGGAGGAAGCAGACGAGGAGCAAAATCTGGAGGCGGTGACGCCCGACAAGGTGGAGGAGCGCACCATCTCCGGCAGCGGATCCGGGTATGTGAACGGCGGGGGGATCTCCCTGTTCAACCGCACAGAGAAGACGGTGGATCTGGCCGCCGTGGCGGCGGCGGGGACCAGCTTGTCCTTCCGGCCGGCTGACCAGGGGCCCCAGGTCCTCATCATCCACACCCATGGCACGGAGTCCTTTGCCCGGGACGGCACGGAACCCTACACGGAGACCGGAACCGCCCACACCACTGACTCCTCTTATAATATCATACGAGTCGGCGATGAGATAGCACGAATTTTCGAAGAACAGGGGATTTCTGTCCTCCACGACACAGAATTTTATGACTATCCCTCTTACAACGGGGCCTATGACCGGTCCCGGGCGGCCATCGAGGCATACCTGGCCCAGTATCCCACCATCCAAATGGTGCTGGACGTCCACCGGGACGCCCTGGTGGGGAGCGACGGAACCATCTATAAGCCGGTCCTCCAGGTGGACGGGGTGAAGACCGCCCAGGTGATGCTCCTGGTGGGCACCGACGACGCGGGGGCCTCCTTCCCGGACTGGACGGAGCACCTGGCTCTGGCCATGGAGATCCAGGAGCAGATGAACGCCCTCTGGCCCGGGCTGGCCCGGCCCATCACCCTGCGGACCGCCCGGTTCAACCAGCAGCTCACCAAGGGGTCCCTCCTGGTGGAGATCGGCTCCCACGGGAACACCCTGGAGGAAGTCCTGGCGGGCGCCCGGCTCTTTGCCCGGGCCGCCGGGCAGGTCATCCGAAGCCACCAGGCCGCCAGTTAATGGAGGAATTTTTAACAAAAAGGACCTGAAACTGTGGGTTTCAGGTCCTTTCTTTATTCAATTTCTTACTTTTCTGATTCCGGGATCTGAGAAGACTCAGCGGTCACGTTGGGCGGAGGACTTCCCTCCGTGGAGGTGGAGGCCTCCGTCCCATCGGTGGGAGTCTCCGGCTCCATGGGTTCTTCAGGGGCGGTGGGAACTTCGGGCTTTGCCGGGGGTTCCGGCGCAGCGGGGGTCTCGGGGGTGACAGGCTCTTCGGGCTTGGCGGGCTCCTTCTCCTCCTCCTCCGGGGGGATTTCCGTGCGGGCGGGGGCGTTGTTCTCCCCGGGCAGGTAGAGCAGCGGGTCGATGGGGCTGTTCTGATACCGCACCTCGAAGTGGCAGTGGGGGCCGGTGGACCGGCCGGTGGAGCCGACAGCGGCCACAGGCTGGCCCTGGGTGACGGTGTCGCCTACTTCCACCAGCAGCTTGGAGCAGTGGGCGTAGTAGGTCGCGAAGCCGTTCTGGTGGGAGACCACCACCAGGTTGCCGTATGTACCCCGCTCTCCAGCGAAGGTGACCACGCCGTCGGCGGCGGCGTTGATGGCGGTGCCGGAGGGAGCGGCGATGTCCACGCCCCGGTGGAAATTGGTTTCTCCGAAGATGAACCGGTAGCCGTAGTCCGAGGTGATGGGGCCGCGGACGGGCCACAGGAAGAGGCAGCCGTCGGGAAGCTGGGGCTTGGGCTGGGTACCGGTGGCCACAATGAGGGGGGTGGCCTCGGCGGTGGTTACGGCGCTCAGGTCGGTGCTGGCCACGGGGACGCCGCAGCGCTTCACCACCCGGGCCAGGACGGCCTCCTCGCCGGCGATTCCCTCCTGGATGATGCGCTGCTCGCCGGTGAACATGGTGGAATCGGGCTGGGTCTGAAACTCCGGGGCCACCGCCCGGGTGAGGGACTGCTCCTCTACGGTGGAGACCACCAGACGGGGGCAGGTCTGCTCAATGGTCAGCTCCACGCCGGCCTCCAGGGGCGTGCCGAACTCGGCGGCCCAGATCTCGACCAGATCAGCCATGTCCTCCTCGCCGCTGTCGGACAGCTCAATGCCCATGGCGGTGGCGTGGGCCGACAGGTCCACCTGGGGGTTCAGGGCCTGGAGCCGCTCCTGGGTCATGCCAAAGCGCTCCAGGAGGATCTCCAGGGTGTCGCCCTCCTGGACGGTGTAGGGGAAGGTCTGGGGGGACTCCTCCAGCAGCAGGTCGGCCAGCTCCTGGGCGGTGAGGATGCCGGTCTCGGAAGAGACATACTCGTAGCGCAGGCTCACCTGACTGTCCACCTGGATGGACAGGGTTTCGGGGGTGGCATAGTGTTCTTTCACCAAGGCCATGGCCTGGTTGATGTCGTCGGCCTCCTGGACGGCGCCCACCATGACTCCGTCCACCCACAGGGTGTAGACGTGTTCCAGCTCCGGGATGATCTCCATGATGGAGTCGGCCACCTGGGTGGTGGACTCCAGCCGGTCCTTGGGCGCCAGGGTGGTGCGGACGGTGACCTCTTCGGTGAAGGAGTAGTCGGTGTCCAGGATCTTGGAGGTCCGGGCCTCGGCCTGGGAGACGGCCTTGGTGTAGGTCTCCTCCCCCTGGAAGTAGCTCACCGACTGGCCCTGGGCGTCCACGGCGTAGCACAGGGCGCAGGAGGACACCAGGATGGCCCCGGACAGGACCACCGCTGTGATCCCCAGGAAGGGCAGTGTGGTTCGGAAGGGATGGAGAACGCTCTGGGTCTCCATCTTCTGACGGAACCGCTCGAGCTTTTTTTTCAGGTTTGCGTTGGGAGAGTGTTGGGACGTTCCGCGCACGGAAACATGCCTCCTTCTTTCTAATGCTGGGATATGAGGGGGATTAGGGGATCAGTTGGATCATGGCGGCCTGGTTGCCCCGCTGGTCGCCCATTTTCCGGTGGGACCACCAGAGTTCCGGGTGACAGCCGGTGCACTGGGTCAGGACCTCCACGTGATGGGGGGACAGGCCGGCGGCGGTGAGCTGCCAGGTGAGGATGCCCTTCAGATCCACGGAGAATTTCCCCGGGGTCTCCAGGGCCTTTATGTAGGCCATGACGCCGTCCCCCAGTTGGGCGGCCATGGCGGTGGGCACATCGTCGTGGGTCTCGAAGCAGCAGGGGCCGATGCCCGGACCGATGGCGGCCAGGATATCCTGGGGCCGGCTGCCGTAGAGGTCGGCCATTTTGCGGACGGCCTTGGGGGCGATGGCCAGGGCGGTTCCCCGCCAGCCGGAGTGGACGGCGGCGATGACCTTCTTCCCCGGGTCGTAGAGGAGGACCGGGATGCAGTCGGCGTAGTAGATGGTGAGACACAGGCCGGGCTCGTTGGTGACCAGCCCGTCGGCGTCGTAGGGAATGGGGTCAAAGAGGTCGGCCAGGACGTCGGACCGTTTGGCCACCCGGACGGTGTCCTGATGGACCTGATGGGTCATGACCAGGCTCTTCTCGTCGGTTCCCACCGCGGCGCAGAACCGGGTGTAGTTCTCCCGGACGGCCTCGGGCCTGTCGTGGCGGGAGAGCCCCAGGTTCAGCTGGGCGCAGGGGCCGGTGCTGACGCCCCCCAGCCGGGTGGCGAACCCGTGGGCGACGCCCCCAGCGGCGGACAGGGTATCGGAGGTGTGGAAAACCACGTTGTCTTTGGTTTGCTTGGTAAATGCCATAAAACACCTCGCAGAATGTCAGCTGTTACTTGGCTGCCTTATCCTTTAAATAGCAGCACTTCTTATACTTCTTGCCGCTGCCGCAGGGGCAGGGGTCGTTGGGGCCGATCTTCACGGACTTGCGGACAGGCGTCTTTTTCAGGGTCTCGTCGCTGCCGCCGGAGGTGCCGGTGACCTTGGCCACCCGCTCCCGCTTGACCTCGTTGGTCTGGACCCGGGCGGTGAGAATGCGGCGGATGGTCTCCTCCTGGATGGCCTGGATCATGCCCTCGAACATCTCGAAGCCTTCCTTCTTGTAGGCGTCCACGGGGTTGGTCTGGGCGTAGGCCCGGAGGACGATGCCCTTCTTCAGCTCCTGCATGGCGTCGATGTGATCCATCCAGTATTCGTCCACGGTGCGGAGCATCATGACCCGCTCCAGCTCCCGCATGAGCTCGTCGCCCAGGGCGGTCTCCTTGGCGTCGTAGACGGCCAGGGCCTTGGTCTCCAGCTCCTCAATGAGGTCCTCCACCTTTTTCTTGGCCAGCTCCTCATCGGAGAACTGGAACTCGGTGGGGGCGAAGAAGAGACCCCGGAAGGGGGCGGTGGCCTGCTGCCAGGACTCGGCGTCCAGGTGCTTGCTCTCCCCCAGGTGGCCCCGGATGGACTCCTCCACCCAGCGGTGGATGAGACTGCGGATGAACTGGGCCATGTTTTCCCCGTCCAGCACCTGGCGGCGCTGCTTGTAGATGATGTTGCGCTGGACGTTCATCACGTCGTCGTACTCCAGGGTGTTCTTTCGGGCCTGGAAGTTCTTGGACTCCACCTTCTTCTGGGCGTTCTCGATGGCATTGGAGAGAACCTTGGCGTCGATGGGCATGTCGTCCTCGATCTTCAGGGTGTCCATCATGTTCTGCATGCGCTCGGAGCCGAAGAGACGCATGACGTCGTCCTCCATGGACAGGTAGAAGCGGCTCTCGCCGGGGTCGCCCTGACGGCCGGCACGGCCCCGGAGCTGGTTGTCGATGCGGCGGGACTCGTGGCGCTCGGTGCCCAGGATGAACAGGCCGCCCACGGAGCGGACCTTTTCGGCCTCGGGGGCCAGCTCGGCCTTGTACTTGGCCTCGGCCTCGGAGAACATCTTCCGGGCCTTCAGGATGTCCTGGTTGTCGGTCTCAGCGAAGCCGGTGGCCTCGGCGATCATCTCGTCGGAGAGCCCGGCCTTGCGCAGGTCGTTCTTGGCCAGATACTCGGCGTTGCCTCCCAGCATGATGTCGGTACCACGGCCGGCCATGTTGGTGGCCACGGTGACCGAGCCGAACTTGCCGGCCTGGGCCACGATCTCGGCTTCCTTCTCGTGGTTCTTGGCGTTCAGGACGTTGTGGCGTATGCCCTTCTTGGTCAGGAGCTTGGAGATCAGCTCGGACTTTTCAATGGAGGTGGTACCCACCAGGACGGGCTGACCCTTTTCGTGGCAGGCGGCGATCTGGTTGACGATGGCGTTGTACTTGCCCTTGACGTTTTTGTAGACCTCGTCGGGGTGGTCCTTTCGGGCCAGGGGCTTGTTGGTGGGGATCTCCAGGATGTCCAGCTGGTAGGTGGAGGCGAACTCCTCCTCCTCGGTCTTGGCGGTACCGGTCATGCCGGAGAGCTTCTTGTACAGGCGGAAGTAGTTCTGGAAGGTGATGGTGGCCAGGGTTTTGGACTCCCGGGCCACGGTGACCTTTTCCTTGGCCTCGATGGCCTGGTGGAGGCCGTCGTTGTACCGGCGGCCGTACATGAGACGGCCGGTGAACTCATCGACGATGATGACCTCGCCGTCCTTCACCACGTAGTCGATGTCCCGCTTCATGAGACCCCGGGCGCGGATGGCCTGGTTGATGTGGTGGGACAGGGTGGAGTTCTCGGGGTCGGCCAGGTTTTCCACGTTGAAGGTTTTTTCCGCCTTGGCGATGCCCCGGGCGGTGAGGGTGACGGCCCGGGCCTTTTCGTTGACCACGTAGTCGGCGTCGATGTCGTCGGCCTCCTCCTCCTTGTCGTCCACGGTGGCCACGGTCATGCCCTTGAGGCCGGCGGCGAAGTTGTCGGCCAGGGTGTAGAGCTGGGTGGACTGCTCGCCCATGCCGGAGATAATCAGGGGGGTGCGGGCCTCGTCGATGAGGATGGAGTCCACCTCGTCCACGATGGCGAAGGCGTGGCCCCGCTGCATGAGCTCGGCCTTGTAGATGGCCATGTTGTCCCGCAGGTAGTCGAAGCCGAACTCGTTGTTGGTGCCGTAGGTGATGTCGGCGTTGTAGGCGGCCTGCTTGCCCTTGGCGTCCACGCCGTGGATGACCAGACCCACGGTGAGGCCCATGAAGCGGTAGACCTTCCCCATCCAGTCGCTGTCGCGCTTGGCCAGGTAGTCGTTGACGGTGACGATGTGAACCCCTTCCCCGGCCAGGGCGTTCAGGTAGGCGGGGAGGGTGGCCACCAGGGTCTTGCCTTCACCGGTCTTCATCTCGGCGATGCGGCCCTGGTGGAGAATGATGCCGCCGATGAGCTGCACCCGGTAGGGGCGCATGCCCAGGACGCGGGCGGAGGCCTCCCGGCAGGCGGCGAAGGCCTCGGGCAGCAGGTCGTCCAGGGTCTCGCCCTGCTGGTAGCGAGCCTTGAATTCGGGGGTCTTGGCCTGGAGCTCTGCGTCAGACAGGGCCTTGTATTCCTCTTCCAAAGCCTCAATCTTCTGAACCAGAGGCTCGATCTTTTTCAGCTCCTTGGTGGTGCTGGTTCCAAACAGTTTTGCTAGTAAACCCATAGTTGGATAGATCCTTTCAAAAAGCGGAGATCCGCTTGTGGTTTGCATTTGTGATCCAATGGGCCTATTGACCCAGATTCACGATATTATATCACATTCGTCAGAGAGAAAAAAGAAGAAACTGTGAATTTCGGGAAGAAATCCAAATAAATATAAGAGGGAAAAATCGACACTGTTCACAGGCCCTAACTTGTGGTATACTACAGCTTAATAGAATTGTAACAATTTCCACGGGGTTCCCCGGGGGAAGGGAGCTGACGGATATGGCGGCAAAAAAGAACGGGGTATATCCCCTGCGTATCGAGGGCTACGGCTCCTCCGGCGAGGGCGTGGCCCGGCTGGACGGCCAGGCAGTTTTTGTCAAGGGCGCCCTGGAGGGGGAGCTGTGCCAGGTCCAGCTGCTGAAGGTGGGCAAATCCGCCGCCTGGGGCAAGGTCAACGAGATTTTGGAGCCCTCTCCCCACCGGCAGACCCCCGATTGTCCCCAGTATCCCAAGTGCGGCGGATGTCAGCTCCGGCACATGACCTATGCCGAGGAGACCGAGATGAAGCGCCGCCGGGTCCAGGACGCCCTCCGGCGGATCGGCGGCTGGGACGGCCGGGTGGAGGTCATCCACGGGGCCAAGGCGCCCGACCGCTACCGGAACAAGATCCAGTTTCCCGTGGCCGACGGCCCCCGGGTGGGCTTTTTCCGGGCCAGAAGCCACGACGTCATCGACGCGGCCGACTGTCTCCTCCAGCCCCTGCCCGCCACCCGGCTGCGGACGGCCTTCAAGAATTGGATGGAGAACTATCACATCCCGGCCTACGACGAGGTGGCCCACCGGGGCCTCATCCGCCACTTCTACGTGCGGGTGAACCGGGAGGGCCAGTCCCTCTGCGCGGTGGTCGCCAACGGGAGGAAGCTGCCCAAGACCGAGGCGCTGATTCCAATGCTCCGGGAAGCCGAACCGGGGCTGGTGGGGGTGGTTTTGTCGGTAAACACCGAAAAGACCAACGTGATCCTGGGCAAGGAGCATCGCACCCTCTGGGGCCGGGACTTTTTGGAGGATACCCTCTGCGGCCTGACCTTCCGGCTGTCGGTTCCCTCTTTTTACCAGGTGAATCGGGATCAGGCGGAGCTTCTCTATAACCGGGCCTTGGACTTTGCCGGGCTCACCGGGGAGGAGACCGTCCTGGACCTCTACTGCGGCATCGGCACCATCACCCTCTGCATGGCCCGGAAGGCCAAAAAGGCCCTGGGGGCCGAGGTGGTTCCCTCCGCCGTGGAGGACGCCCGGGAGAACGCCCGGCGCAACGGCATTGAAAACGCCGAGTTCTTCTGCGCCGACGCCGGGGAGGCCGCCCTCCGGCTGGCTGAGCAGGGCATCCGCCCCGACGTGATCTGCGTGGACCCGCCCCGGAAGGGGATCTCCCCCCAGGTCATCGAGGCCATCGTCCAGATGAATCCCAAGCGGCTGGTTTATGTCTCCTGCGACCCCGCCACCCTGGCCCGGGATGTGAAACTTCTGGCCGAGCGGGGCTACCGCCTGGAACAAGCTGAAGCCGCCGACCTCTTCCCCAGGACCCACCATGTGGAGACGGTGGCATTGCTGACGAAGAGAAACTAACTCTGTTTTATGCGAAAAAATGATTTTGACCCATTCATCGAATAAATTTAATTCGCGAAAATTACAAGGACTTATAGGGACTTGATAGGTTCAATAAAATATATTCTGGAGGTTTATATGGCTAAGCAGAAATATGCATTAAACCCTGGGGAAAAGATAGTCTACAAGACATCTTGCGTCCGACATGGGTTTTGGGGAGCATATACTCATGCTTTGACAATTACAAATCAGAGTGTCATTTTAGAAAAGTACGGAATGTTAAATAATTTCAAAGGGATTGAAAGGTTCGATTATTCCGTTATAAGTCAAGCTATTCAGAGCGAAGCATCTAATGGCGAGAAACAGTTGGAATTATACATAGGTGGCAAAGTGGAAGAGTTTGCTTTGCAGTCTGGCGATGAAAACGAACTGAAAGTTTTGGTTATGGCTGTCAATGACCAAATGGGCCCAGATGCAGAATACTATGATTTCAACTACTATCAGAGCATTGTAACTGAAGCAAAAGATACTGATAGAATTTTGGAACTCAGAGCAAAGGCACAAGATGAAGTACCAGTTTCTGGCAGCTCAGGTTTAGAAATTGCAGGAGTAGCTGCGAAAAATCTACTTAAGTCTGGAGATTTCAGCGCTAAAGGTGTTACTAAAGCTATTACAAAAGCTACTGGTAAACAGAAGAAAAAGGGTATCTTCTCTGGAATAATGGACGAGTTCTTAGATGACATTGGTATCAAAGACTTGCAGGATGAATTTACTGAAATGGGAAATGAATTCAGAGAGGAATTTGGACTGAAAACCAAAATGACGCACGCTGAACGAAAGGAACTTGAAGAATTAGAAGAAAAAAGAAGAAAGCAGGAAATTCAGAAACAAAAATATTCTGTATTCCAAGATAAAGTGAACCAGCAAAAATCTATGATCAATGCTAAGAAAAGTACTTCGGCGGAACCAAAACAGCCGGATTCAGAATCAACAAAAATGTCCGTTAAAGAACAGATGGAGTTGTTACAGCAGATTAAAAATTTGTTGGATGTCGGCGTTTTGACACAAGAGGAATTTGATAAGAAAAAGCAAGAAATATTAAATAGCTGATACATGTTGACATTTAGCGATAGTTTTTGACAAACGTTAAAACGAACTCGATGAAAAAACGAGTTGTGAGGAGAGGCATGGAACTGATACAGGCAAGACCGGAGGATTATCAGAAGATCAGAGCCTTCTACGACGATATCATTGACCATACGCCGGATATCCAGCGTTATGCCAGGTGGATGCACGGGACGGATCCCTTCGACGAAGGGATCCGGTCGTATCTCAACCGGGGAGTCATGTATCTCTGTCTGGATGACGGCTGTCTGATCGGCGCCATGGCCGTGACCATGGGCCAGGGGGAGGACTACCATCCGATTCAGTGGGCCGTGGCGGCCAGGGACGATGAGGTGGCGGTCATTCACATCCTGGGAATTGCCTTCACTGTCAGGGGAAGGGCTTCGTAACACGGATGATTGAGGAAGCCGCCGACCTCTTCCCCAGGACCCACCATGTGGAGACGGTGGCCCTCCTGCGCAAAGCACCCACGAATTACGAGGGATGA
>JAEDLP010000067.1 GCA_016295225.1 Oscillospiraceae bacterium
AACTGCTTGTCCTCCTGTCTTTTGTTCTTCACAACTGTATGCGGGGACGAGCCGGGGTATGCCAATTCTTACAAGAGAATGCAGGCAAAAAGCCCCGCCGCAGCCCCCAAGGTCACATAGACCCGGAACAGCCGATGCTCCTCCGTCCTGGCCTCTGCCAGGTTCTCCTCCAGGCGGGCCAGCAGCCCCTCCATGGCCTGCCGCTGGCTATCCCCGTCGTAGCGGCCCAACACCTCCCCGGTTTCCCGGAGAATCTGAAGGTCTTCCTCCTTCAGTGGCAGGGGACTGTCCTCCAAGGCCCTTTGCCAGCTGTCCGTCCAGCTCTCTCCGCCGGAATCCTGGAACTGTCTCCGGCAGAGGGCAAAAAACACCCCCGCAGGGCCCTCTCTCTGAACCCCCGCCACCAACTCCGGCAGCGGACGCAGGGAAAACGCCAGCTCCCGGGACAGAGCGCCAAGGGCCCGGCGGAAATCCGCCAGACAGGCGGTGCGTTTTTTTAGTTCCTGGCCCCGGAGCAGGCCCATGGCCGCCGAGCCGGTCAGCAGCAGGATCTTCCCCAACCAAATGCTGGTCATGGCATCCCCTCCCCATCGGTCACCCGATACACACGGTTTCCCCGGTCCAGGGAAATGAACACAAAACGCCGAAAAATCCCCTGGGCCAGCAGGTCCCGATAGAGGGGGCGAAGGGTCAGCTCCCCAAAGCTGCCCCCGTGAGCTGTCGCCAGGAGGGTCACCCCGCACCCGGCCGCCTCCTCCACGGCCCGGATATCCTCCGGGGCCGTGATCTCGTCCGCTGCCAGTACCTGGGGGCTCATACCCCGCAGGAGCATGGTGAGGCCCACGGCCTTGGGACAGTTTTCCAGCACGTCGGTCCGGGGGCCCAGATCATAGCGCAGGGCTCCGGACCCCAGTTCCCCCCGCTCGTCGGCCACCCCCACCCGGAGGGGTTTGATTCCCCCTTGCCCCAGGGATATACAGCGGATCAGATCCCGCAGGAGGGTGGTCTTCCCCATGCCCGGCGGTGAGAGGATGAGGGTGTTTTCCAGCCGCCCCCGGTCCTGAAGCTTCGGGAGCAAGGGCTCCGCCACCCCAGGCATGGCGTGGGGAATTCGGATGGCCAGAGAGGTCACCCGCCGGAAGGACAGCAGCTGCCCCTCCTTCACCGCCCCTTCCCCGCAGATGCCCATGCGCACGCCGCCGAAGGCGGTGACATACCCGTTTCGCACCTGGTCCAGGATGGTGTGGACCGACCCGCGCCCCGCAGTTTCCAGGGTGCGGCGCAGCTCCTCCTCTGTGATGGGCCTTGTTCGCCAGGCCGGAGCGGTCCACTCCTCCCCTGCCCGAACCACGGACAGGGGATAGCCCTCCCGCAAACGGAGCTCCTCCATGGAATCCCGAATCTGAGGCGATACCTGAGACAGGGCTTCCCGCAAAAAGCGGGGCAGCGCAGACTCGAAGGATGGCATACGCTTCCCTCCTTTCCCTCCCATTCTATGAGGGGCTGTCCCCAAAGTATGCCAGGGCCCTTGCGAAAGCCCGCCGCCCTATTTATAATGGTGGATGAAATTTTTACCCTTGGGAGGCCATACCATGATCGCCACGATCCTCATTGATAACATTTCCAACAACCCCGACCTCACCGCCGAGTGGGGGCTGTCCATCCACATCGAGTACCAGGGCCGCAAGTACCTGCTGGACACCGGAGCCGGCGAGGCTTTTGTCCGGAACGCGGACGCCCTGGGGGTGGATCTCTCCCAGGTGGAGCTCGGCGTTCTGTCCCACGCCCACTATGACCACGCCAACGGCATGGATACCTTTTTTACCCGCAACGCCTCCGCTCCCTTCTACCTGCAGGCGGACAGCAAGGAGAACTGCTACGACTGCAAGGATGAAGTTCTGGAGTACATCGGCATCAAAAAGGGGACTTTGGAGACCTTTGCCCACCGCATCCGCTACGTCGAGGGCAAAACCGAGCTGGCCCCCGGCGTGTACCTGCTGGGCCACTCCACCCCGGATCTGGACTACTGCGGGCAGCGGTATCAGATGTTTCTGAAAATCGCCGACCAGTTCATGTATGACGACTTCCGCCACGAGCAGAGCCTGATCTTTGACACCGACAAAGGGCTGATTATCTTCAACAGCTGCTGCCATGGCGGCGCGGATCTCATCATCCAGGAGGCTCTGGACGCCTTCCCCGGCAGGAAGGTCTACACCATCGTCGGCGGCTTCCACCTGTTCCAGACCCCCGCCAGCCAAGTCAAGGAGTTTGCCCGCAGATTGGAGGAAACTGGCGTAGAGCACGTGGTCACCGGCCACTGCACCGGCCAGGAGGCCTTTGACATTCTGAAAGACATGCTGGGCGACAAGGTCCGGCAGATGGAGACTGGTCTGGTTCTCACCTTCTGAAACGAAAATCGCCCCATCGGGAATTCCCGATGGGGCGTCATGGTTGTTATGCTGTTTTCTCAGCCCAGGCACTTGGCCAGGAGCTTATCCCAGTTCTCGTCCACACTCTGCTGGACGGCTTCGATCATCCACTCGTTGCCGGGCTTGAACATGTGGCGGAAGCGGCCCTGCATGTGCAGGTACTCCTCCACGGGGAGCTTCTTTTTCGGCTCATAGCTCAGCCGCCACACGCCGTTCTCCACCTCAAAGAGGGGCCAGACGCAGGTTTCTACCGCCAGCTTGCAGATCTCCGGCAGCTTCTCGGCGGGGTACTCCCAGCCTCTGGGGCAGGGAGCCATCACGTTCAGGAAGGTGGCGCCGGGGGTGTAGATGGCCTTGCGCGCCTTGGTGTACAGATCCCGGAAGTTTCCGATGAAGGTGGTCTGAGCCACGTAAGGCACGTTGTGGGCGGCGATGATGTCGGTGAGGTTCTTCTTGTTCTGGCTCTTACCGGGAACCGCCGTGCCCACCGGGGAGGTGGTGGCGTTGGCAAAGCGGGGGGTGGAGGAAGAGCGCTGGATGCCGGTGTTCATGTAGGCCTCGTTGTCGTAGCAGACGTAGGTCAGGTCATGACCCCGCTCCATGGCCCCCGACAGGGACTGGAAGCCGATGTCATAGGTGCCGCCGTCGCCGCCGAAGGTGATGAACTTCACGGTGTCCTGAACTTTTCCCTTGCGCTTGAGGGCGTTGTAAGCGGCCTCCACGCCGGACAGGCTGGCCCCCGCGCTCTCAAAGGCGGTGTGGATGTAGCTGTCCTCGTAAGCAGTGTAGGGATACAGGAAGGAGCTGACCTCCAGGCAGCCGGTGGCGTTGCCGATGACCGCCCGGTCCTCTTCCTTCAAGGCCCGCAGAACACCGCGGACGGCGATGCCCGCGCCGCAGCCGGCGCAGAGACGGTGACCAGGGGCAAAACGCTCCTTCTTCTCTAAGGTTTTCTTGAAATTATAGGTTCTTTCCATGGTCGTTTACCCCCTCTGTCCCAGGTGTGTGTAGGTGGGGCCCAGCTCGCCGCCGGCGGCAATGTCCAGCAGACGCCGGTAGACGTCTTCGAAGTGCTGGGGCGTGATGTCGCGGCCACCCAGACCGTAGACATAGCCCACAGCCCGGGGACGAGGCTCCAAATCGTACAGGGCGCTGCGCACCTCGGCAAAGAGAGGGCCGCCCTGGGAGGAGAAGCTCTCCGCCTTGTCCATGATGGCCACGGCCTTCACATGGGACAGGGCCTGGGCGATCTCCTCGGCGGGGAAAGGACGGAACACGCGGATCTTGATGAGGCCGGCCTTCACGCCCTGGGCCCGCAGCTCGTCCACAGCGGCCTTGGCGGTGCCGGCGCTGGAGCCAATGAGAACCAGGGCCACCTCGGCATCCTCCATCTGATACTCCTCAAAGAGGCCGTACTTGCGGCCGGTGAGCTTTTCAAACTCGGCGGCCACCTCCAGGATGCGCTTCTTGGCCCCCTTCATGGCCTCAGCCTGCTGGACCTTGTGCTCCATGTAGTGACAGCCCAGGTCGTAGGGTCCGATGGCCAGGGGGTTCTCCTTTTTCAGCAGATAGTTCTCGGGGGTATACTCCCCCACAAAAGCCTTAACAGACTCGGTATCCAGCAGGGTGATGTTCTCCAGAGCGTGGCTGGTGATGAAGCCGTCCTGGCAAATCATCACGGGCAGGCGCACGTCGGAGTGCTCCCCGATGGGCATGGCCTGAAGGAAGTTGTCATAGGCCTCCTGGTTGTTCTCGGCATAGATCTGAATCCAGCCAGCGTCCCGAATGCCCATGGAGTCGGAGTGGTCGTTGTTGATGTTGATGGGGCCGGTGAGGGCGCGGTTTACGCAGGCCAGGGTGATGGGCAGGCGGCTGGAAGAAGCCACGTACATCATCTCATACATGAGGGCCAGGCCGCAGGAGGAGGTTGCGGTGACCGCCCGGGCACCGGCGGCTTCCGCGCCGATGCAGGCGGACATGGAACTGTGCTCGGATTCCACGGGAACGAACTCGGTGTTCACCTCGCCGTTGGCCACGTACTGGGCGAAGTACTGGGGGATCTCAGTGGAGGGGGTGATGGGGAAGGCAGCCATGACGTCGGGATCGATCTGCTTCATAGCGAAGGCGATGGCCTCGTTGCCGGAGAGACGTTCGTTGTAGTTCATACCTCGCCACCTTCTTTCATGGAGATTGCCTCGAAGGGACAGACCTCGGCGCAGATGCCGCAGCCCTTGCAGTGATAGTAATCAATGCCCACCAGCCGGCCGTACAGGACGGGCAGGGAGCTGTCGGGGCAGTAGGGAACGCACAGGAGGCAGTGGCGGCACTTGGCCACGTCCAGCACGGGGGTGTTGGTGCGCCATGCTCCGGTGTTGGTCAGCTTGGAGGTGGCGGGTTCATAGATCTCGCCGCCCAGGGTCATCTCCTGCCAGGTGCTGAATTCGTTGATCTCTTTTGCGGACAGTTTCATTCTGCCTGTACCTCCTCCCAAGATTTCCGCAGGGCGGCCATGTTGCCGGCCACCACCTGGGGTTTTGTAGCGAACTTATGGTGGAAGCTCTCCTCCATGTCGCCCAAGAACTGTTCCTTTTCCAGCACGCCGCTGACCTTCACGGCAGCGCTGAGCATGGGGGAGTTTGGGAAGTTCCGGCCCAGGGTCTCCTCGGAGATCTTCCGGGCGTCCAGGGTGCACACCCTTCCCTTCCAGCCCCGGAGCTTCCGCCGGATCTCAGCGGGAGTCTTGGGGGTGTTGATGATGACCGCCCCGTCGGTCTGAAGGCCGTGGGTCACGTCCACGGAGTCCAGCAGGGTCTCATCCACCACCACCACATAGTCGGGGTTCTCGATGTTGCAGTGGACGGTGCAGCGGGTGTCGCTGATGCGGTTATAGGCCGTGATGGGCGCGCCCATGCGCTCGGGGCCATATTCGGGGAAGCCCTGGACGAACTTGCCCGCGGCGAACGCAGCGTCAGCCAGCAGCAGGCAGGCGGTCTTTGCCCCCTGTCCCCCCCGGCCGTGCCACCGGAATTCTACCAGTCCATTCTTTTTCATGGTATGTACCTCCACGTCATAGCGTCTTGCCGTCTGATCCGAATTCTTGTGGGTTTCATCAAGGGTTCGTATGACACGGCGAATTCGTGAAAAAAGCCTTCGTCCCTGTAAAAGGACGAAGGCTGTGAAAAAGCTTCGTTGTACCACCTGTTACCTGCGTACCAACATACGCGCTCCCTGTAACGGGGGAATCCGGCAAGACCTACTTGGCCCTTCGGCCGTTCGGCATGCAGCTCAGGAGGGATATTCAGCCCTCTGCGCTACTACCTCCGGGCTCTCACCGTCCCCGGATCGCTGAGGGGTTCCGCAGTGCTTACTGTCTCCATCATCGCCATTTGATTGGCTGTTAAGTTAGACATTATTATATCACATGTCAAAGGACTGTCAACCAGCAAATGTTCCTTTTTTTTCCGAAAAACGCAGGGATTTTTGTTCGGTTTATTCCTCGTCCAGACCTGCCTGGCCGGAGAAGATCCAGGGTGCGGGCTGAACCTCGATCTCGTCCCGGCGGCCCACCTTGGAGACCTCCAGCTGCATGATCTCGGTGGGCTTGATACCGTTGTCCCACAGCATGCCGGGAATCCGGCTCATGTAGTTGAACTCCAGGGTGTAGATGACCACGCGGATCTTGGGGTTTACCCGGACCAGGGTCTGGAGCTCCATGTCCAGCTTGGGAGACGCCACCAGGAAGGCCAGATCGGGCACCGGCCAGCGGTGGGACCAGCCCTCCATGTCGGAAACGATGATCACATTCCGCAGGCCAAACCGCAGGACGTTCTCCTCCATGGTCTGATAGTCGCCTTCCTTATATTCCACAGCCACCACCTTGCCTTTGCGGGCGGCGATGGCGGCCTCCACGGCGATGCTCTCGCCGGAGACCACGCAGATGTTGTCCGCCTCGTCCAGGTTCAGCTTGTTCATAATGACCGCCCGGATCTCGGGGGCCACATAGCGGATGGAGCCGGGGGAGAACATACTGTTGTCCAGGCCGGTGCGGTAGCCGGTGTGGGCATTGGGGTTGTTGATGAGCATGGCGGCAGAGACGTTCACGCCACGGTCGATCATCTCGGACAGCAGGTTGTGCTTCATGGGGCCCTCGGGCTCGGAGCCCTCGTTGTACCAGACCTCGCAGTCTCCCATGCCGTTATCCCACATGTTATAGAAGACCTCGGGGTGGTTGCCGTCGGTAAAGACCAGGACGGACCGGTTGCCCTGGACGGTTGCCATCAGATTCTTGTTGTCTCCGGTGATGTCCAGGATACGGATGGAGGACAGATCAATGGTGGTGTTATCGGAAAAATACTTCAGCCAGGCCAGAATACTCTCGTTATTGAAAATGCTCATGGAGTCGCTCCTTTCTGCGTGTCCCCTCTCAAAAGGGCGAGGGGTTATTCGATGGGGTCCACAGTGACCGCCGCCTGGATGCGAATGAATTTCCTAAAGGCGGCCGGGTCTCCCTGGATAAAGGCGTCCTTACGCAGCATATGTCCCGCGTTGGTGGCCGTAAAGAGGAAAAAATGATTCTCGTCCTCGTTGACACTGGTGATAGATACGTACTGAAACCGGTTCTCTCCGGAGACTTCGTCCGTTTCCTCAAAGTGATCCTTATAAAAGGTATAGGTGAGGGTCAGGCCCTTGTTGGGGTACTTTTTCCAGGATCGCCTGGCCATGCCTCTGGTGTCCGCCCGGCGGAGCAGGGCCACACCGCCCAAAAGGCTGGCGATGGTGACGAGCAGGGTCGCGATGGAAAACAGTCCCCCGGTGACCATAGCGGCCAGCACCGACAGGCCCGTACCAATGAGAAGGATGCCAAAGACGGGATAGCCGATCTTCGTGGCCCGGCGGAGATTTTTATCCGGCTGCCGCCGGTAGTCCAAGGCTTTGACCAGCGCGGCGATATCCTCCGGCTTGTAAACCATTCGCACCTGAAATTCCATGGTATCTGCCTCCCAGTCCTCCGGGGTACGCCGGAGGGAGTTTGCATAATGGAAACATTGTAAATCTACCAGGCCAGTCTGTCAAGAGGGCGGCCACGACGGAAAAATTTCATAAAATCCCAAAACTTCACCTTGACAAAGGAATCCTTTGGACGTATAATGCCAATATCTCAGGCGAAAAATAAGCTTCCTTGGTCATTTCGCCCATTGTTGTGGAGGTGTTCCTTCATGTCCCAAATCTATACGTCTGTCGAGCAGCTCATCGGCCATACTCCCCTGCTGGAACTGAAACATATTGAGGCCTCGGAGCAGCTGGAAGCCCGACTGCTGGCCAAATTGGAGTTTCTGAATCCCGCTGGCTCCGCCAAGGACCGGGTGGCCAAAGCCATGATCGACGACGCAGAGACTAGGGGCGCCCTGAAGGAAGGTTCCGTCATCATCGAGCCCACCTCCGGCAACACCGGCATTGGCTTGGCCGTCATGGCTGCCGCTCGGGGGTATCGGGCCATCATTGTTATGCCCGACACCATGAGTATGGAGCGTCGTCTGCTGATGACCGCCTATGGCGCGGAACTGGTTCTCACCCCCGGCGCCAAGGGCATGTCCGGCGCCATCGAGAAAGCCGAGGAGCTGGCCCGGGAGATTCCCAACGCCTTCATTCCCGACCAGTTTGCCAACCCTGCCAACGCAGCCGCCCATCGGCTGACCACCGGTCCTGAGATCTGGACCGACACCGACGGCAAGGTGGATATCTTCGTGGCCGGCGTGGGTACCGGCGGTACCATCACCGGAACCGGCGAGTTCCTCAAGAGCCAGAATCCCAACGTGCAGGTCGTAGCCGTGGAACCCGCCTCCTCTCCTCTGCTGAGCAAGGGTGTGGCCGGCCCCCATGGACTCCAAGGCATTGGCGCGAACTTCGTGCCCAAAGTCCTGAATAAAGATGTATATGATGAAATCATCCCCGTCACCGACGAGGACGCCTATCAAACCGGCCGTCTCATTGGCCGAACCGAAGGAGTGCTGGTGGGCATTTCTTCCGGCGCTGCCCTGTGGGCAGCCATCCAGGTAGCAAAACGTCCCGAAAACAAGGGCAAGACCATCGTGGTTCTCCTGCCCGACACCGGCGACCGCTACCTCTCCACCCCCATGTTTTCCGAATAAAAAGTTTTTCCTTTCTTTTAGAAACACCGCTCCTTTGCCCAACACAAAGGAGCGGTGTTTCTATCCTCATTCGGATGTTTTGATGACGCTCACCGGGCAATCCTCCGCTGCCTGGGTGGCTTCGTGCTCTTTTCCCGGGGGCACCTGGCCCACAGCCTCGGCAATCCCCTCGTCGTTCATTTGGAAGAGGTCGGGAAATTCCTCGGTGCACAGGCCGCAGCTGATGCAGCCGTCCACGACAGTGACCTTCATAGCAGTTCTCCTTCCCATTGATAGACTTCTGGGTTAGTTTGCCGTCTGTGCAGGAAAGTATACAGGGCCGATAGGACTTGCTGGAAAAAGAAAAATTCCATTTGGTTGCACCTGCAACATCCCTTCCCACACCCTTCCGATATACTGAAACAAAATGCGAAATGACAAGGAGGATATGCCCATGAAAAAGCCAACCATCACCCTGACCCTGGTGGACCAACTGGGCAGCCAAGGATGCCACCGGGGTCACAAGATCGGAGATTCCTTTGACTTTGACACCCAGCGGGGCGACCTGTGCCCCATGGCCATGCATGTGGCCTTCCCTTACGTGGATATCCTGCGCTACGGCGGCAAGCTCCCTCCCAGCAGCGCCGGTGATTTCCGCTTCTGCTGCCCGGACGCGGACGTGATCAATGTCTTTCAGATCACCGTTTCTGAGTAATGCTGCCATTTCCAAAAAAAGGGACACACCTCTCGGGTGTGTCTTCCTTTTCTTATCTTTGATTGTCCAGGTGGGCCAGCAGGGCCTGGCAGCCCTCCACAATGTCGTCGTAGGTCACGTCGAAGTTGCCAGTGTACCAGGGGTCGGCAATGTCCCGGGGGTGGCTGCTGTAATCCAGCAGGCGGCGGATTTTCCCCTGGGGGTCTCCCCCGGCGATGCGCCGCATGTTGCGAAGGTTGGCGCTGTCGGCCGCCAGGAGCAGGTCATACTTGTCATAGTCCTCCCTGGTCATCTGGACGGCCCGGTGGCCGGACAGGGGGATTCCCTCCTCTTTCAGCTTGCGAACGGCCGGGGGATAGATGGGGTTGCCGATTTCCTCCCGGCTGGTGGCGGCAGAGTCGATATAAAACTCACTGGAACGGCCCGATTGGGCCACCATGTTTTTCAATACGCACTCTGCCATAGGGCTGCGGCAAATATTGCCGTGGCACACAAAAAGCACTCTAAAACTCATATTTTACCTCTTTTTAAATAATAATTTGCAACATTTTGCATCGCTTTGCACAAGCTTGCATTTCGCTTCCAAACCCCTACATTCACACATTTTTCTCGAATGCGGCAAAATGAGGCAAATCAGTGCAAGCAA
>JAEDLP010000068.1 GCA_016295225.1 Oscillospiraceae bacterium
GCGCCCTTACCGGGCTTGACATGCTGGAACTCGATGACCTGCATGACCTGGCCGTCCATTTCAAAGGTCATACCATTTCGAAAATCGCCGGCAGAAATCATAATATTCATCCTCCAAACAAAATTGGTTTTTCATTCAATAAGCTCTCTTATTGTACAATACCTCGGCGCGTTTTGCAACGGTTTTCTGCAAATCAGGCCGGATAATCGGAGGAATCATACCCGGTTTTCCCGGCAAGCCCGGTCGTAAGCCTGTTTCATCGCCAGCGCATCCACATCCTGCGTTCCGGCACTTTCGCAGATAACCGTAGGACCCCAGCCCCGGCGGGCCAGCTCCCGGCAGAGGGGATGGTAGTCGGGGCCGAATTCCTCCTGGTCAAAGGTCAGGTGCCGGGCCTCGCCCCCCTTGGGGGTGAACTCGATCATGGAGAAGTGGCTGTGAAAGCCCTGGGCCTTCTCTGCGCCCAGAACGGCCTCCATCCGGTCCAGCATCCCCGCCGTCTCCTCCAGGCCCTCCAGGGTCCCCAGAGAGCGGGCGTAGAGGTGTCCGAAGTCCACGCAGGGCAGCAGCCCTTCGCACACTGTTGAGAGCTCCAGGACCTCTTCCAGATCCCCCAGCTGGTTGAGCTTGCCCATGGTCTCCGGACAGAGGAGGATATCCCCATACCCCTCGTCGTCGCACCGGCGGCGGAGCATGCGGAAGGATACCTTGGCGGTGGCCAGGGCCTCTTTCCGGGAGCGTTTCTGCAGGGCTCCCGTGTGGATCACCACCCGGCCTGCCCCCATCCACCGGGCCGCCCGGCAGGCGGCCAGCACATAGCCCGCCGTCTTCTCTTGGCTCTCCGGGTCGGGGTTGGCAGGATTGACGAAGTAGGGGGCATGGAGGGACATAGTGATCCCCGCCAGGGTAGCCTGTCGGCCGATCTCCCGGGCGGTATCCTCCCCCAGGTTCACCCCCTTGCCGCACTGGTACTCATAGGCATCCAGGCCCTTTCCCTTCAGCCACAGGGGCATGTCCCTGGACTTTTTAAACCCCTCCTGGCCAAAGTTATCCGGGTTTCCCGCCGTTCCAAACAAGGCTCTCAAAGGGCGTCTCCTCCTTTCCCCCGGGTCCGGAAGGGGGTTTCAATCCCGTACCGCAGGACCCGGAAAATGGTGCCGAACTCAATGGGCTTCACCATGAGGGTGGTGACCCCCGCATTGTTGCCCCCCCAGATATCGGTGAAGATCTGATCCCCCACGATGGCGGTCTCCTGGGGCTTGACCCCCATACGCTCCATGGCCTGATAGAAGCCCTTGGACTTGGGCTTGCCCGCGTGGCCCTGGTAGGGGACCTCCAGAGCCTCCGCAAACCGCTGGGCACGGCCGGGCTTGCGGCTGTTGGACAGGATGAACAGGGTGATCCCCGCCTCCTTCAGTTTGTCCCGCCAGGCCTTTACTTCATCCGTGGGGACCTTGATGGAATAAGGTACCAGGGTATTGTCCAGGTCGGCCAGCAGGAGTTTGACTCCCCGGGCCCGGAGCCGCTGGATGTCAATGGTATAAATACTCTCAAAGAGAAAATCAGGAATTAAGGGAAAATGCATGGCGTCACCTCTTCTACGATCGGTTGGAATTGCATAGGATGGAACCACTTGGATATTCATTATACACGGAGAACAAACGATGAACAAGGGGGATTCCTTTATGAAGCAGTATCTTCTCACGCCGCCCAACTGCCTGGCCGCCGCCCGGAGCTGGGACCTGCCGCTGGCCCACATAGCCTTCCAGATCGGACCGGAGGGCCGCCTGCACCAGGCGGCCCTGCCGCCGGAGGTCACAGGGGGCCTGATGCTGGTGGGCATGCCCGAGCCGCCCGCAGGGAACGCGGACCCCCGCAGAGCCGTCCAGGAGATCCTGTCGGTGTGCCAGGCCCGGTCCTTCCTGGGGGTGGTTCTGGATCTGGAGGAGCCGCCCTCCCCGTACATCACCCGGCTCATTGAGTGGCTGCAGACAGGGCTGAGCAGAAACCGCCGGGGACTCTTCCTGCCGGAGTCCTATGCCAACTTCTCGCCCCAGGCCTTCCTGTACCTGTCCTCGGCCATTTCCGGCGGGTCCCTCCGCCAGCGGTTGCAGGCCGCAGTAGAGACCTACGGAGCCGACCGCTTGGCTCTGAGCCTCCACCGGTCCAGGGCGGATTTCTTCCTGCCCTCTCCCACCGGGGAGGGCCGCCCCATCAGCCGGGAGGAGCTTCGGCGGCGAATGACCCGGCTGGAACCCCGGGTCCACTTCTCCCAGGACCTGTGCGCCCATTACTTCACCTACATGAGCCGGGAGACAGGCGCCCATTTCATCCTCTTCGACGACGAGAACAGCTTGCGGAAAAAGCGGGAGCTCGCCCAGGAGGTGGGCATCCAGCGGTTCTTCTGGCTGTACCCAGAGGTGGAGGAGTTCGGAAGCGGCGTGGTCCAGTGACCCCCGCGGACCCTGGAATTTCTAACGTGAAAAAAGACCTGCCCAGTGGGCAGGTCTTTTAACTCATTAATAATACTTTTTACGGTTTTTACGTGCAGCCTCAGACTTCTTGCGGCGCTTCACGCTGGGGCTCTCATAGTGCTCTCTTTTCCGCACTTCAGCCAGGACGCCAGACTTGGCACAGCTACGCTTAAACCGCTTCAGAGCGCTTTCCAGAGATTCATTTTCTCTCACGTGGACTTCAGACATTCGTTTTCCCTCCCTCCGAAGTGGTGAGTTCGCATCTCACGCACCAAAGGGCCATCGTTAATATATGGCTTCAACAGTGGTATTATATGCAATTCCCACGATATTGTCAAGATAGAATCTTCATTTATTTTACCCTTTTTTATCTTTTGGCCTCAGGCCTTGGGCTTCAGGATCAGGTTCACCAGCTTGTTGGGCACGTGGATGACCTTTACGATCTCCTTCCCCTCCATGAGCTTGGCGATCTTGCTGTCGGCGGTAACCACTTCCAGGACGGCGTCCTGCTCGCTGCCCATGGGGACGGTGACGGTGGTCTTCAGCTTGCCGCCCACCTGGACGGCGATGGTGACCTCGGAGGCCACGGTCTTGCTCTCGTCATACACAGGCCACTGGGAGGTGCTGGCAAAGCCCTCGAAGCCGAACTGCTCCCACAGTTCGTCCGCCATGTGAGGGGCGAAGGGGGACAGCATCTGCAGCAGGGCCTTAAACTCGGCCTTGTTCACACCCTTATCGTAGAACTGGTTCGTGAGGGTCATCAGAGCGGCGATAGCGGTGTTGAACTTCATGTTCTCGATATCGTCGGAGACCTTCTTGATGGTCTTGTGGATGAGGGCCTCGTTGTCCTTGCTGTAGGCCTCGCCCGGGACCGCCTGCTCGGCCAGGTTCCAGATTCGATCCAGGAAGCGCTTGCAGCCCTTCACGGCGTTGTCGGACCAGGCGGCAGCCTTTTCAAAGTCACCGATGAACATGATGTACATGCGCATGGTGTCCGCGCCGTACTGGGCGATGACGTCGTTGGGGTTGACCACGTTGCCTCTGGACTTGGACATCTTCTCGCCGCCTTCGCCCAGGATCATGCCGTGGCTGGTGCGCTTCTTATAGGGCTCGGGGAAGGGAACCACACCGATATCGTACAGGAACTTGTGCCAGAACCGGGAGTACAGCAGGTGCAGGGTGGTGTGCTCCATGCCGCCGTTGTACCAGTCCACCTGGCCCCAATACTTCAGGGCCTCCTCGGAGGCCAGGGCCTTGTCGTTGTGGGGATCCATGTAGCGCAGGAAGTACCAGGAGGAGCCGGCCCACTGGGGCATGGTGTCGGTTTCCCGCTTGGCGGGGCCACCGCAGCAGGGGCAGGTGGTGTTGACCCAGTCGGTCATGGGAGCCAGGGGGGACTCACCGGTGTCGGTGGGCTCGTAGCTCTCCACCTCGGGCAGCAGCAGGGGGAGCTCTTCCTCGGGGATGGCCACCCAGCCGCACTTCTCGCAGTTGACCAGGGGGATGGGCTCGCCCCAGTAGCGCTGACGGGAGAAGACCCAGTCACGGAGCTTGTAGTTGACCTTCTGGTGGCCGATGCCCTTCTCCGTCAACCACTTGGTAATGACAGGGATGGCGTCCTTGACGGTCATGCCGTTCAGGAAGTCGGAGTTGACCATGATGCCAGTGTCGTCCTTCAGAGTGAAGGCCTCCTTCTCCACATCGCCGCCCTTGACCACTTCGATGATCTCGCAGCCGAACTTCTTGGCGAACTCCCAGTCACGGTCATCGTGGGCGGGAACAGCCATGATGGCGCCGGTGCCGTAGGACACCAGGACGTAGTCGGAGATGAAGATCGGGATCTCCTTGCCGTTGACGGGGTTGATGCCCCGGACGCCGTCCAGCTTCACGCCGGTCTTTTCCTTGGCCAGCTCGGTGCGCTCAAAGTCGGACTTGCGGGCGGCGGCCTCCACGTAAGCGGTGACCTCGTCCCAGTTGCCGATGGCGTCCTTCCACTGGTTGATGTAGGGATGCTCGGGGGACAGAACCATGTAGGTGGCGCCGAAGAGGGTGTCGGGACGGGTGGTATAGATGACAAGGTCGTCGCCCTGGGTGGTCTTGAAGGTCACTTCCGCACCGGTGGAGCGGCCGATCCAGTTCTTCTGCTGGATCTTGACCCGCTCGATGAAGTCCACATCGTCCAGGTCGTCGATGAGCCGCTGAGCATACTCCGTGATCTTCAGCATCCACTGGCTCTTCTCCTTGCGGATGACCTCGGAGCCGCAGCGCTCGCAGCCGCCATTGACCACTTCCTCGTTGGCCAGGACGCACTTGCAGGAGGTACACCAGTTCACGGGCATGGAGGTCTTATAGGCCAGGCCCTTCTTGAAGAGCTGCAGGAAGATCCACTGGGTCCACTTGTAGTAGTTGGGATCGGTGGTGTCCACCACCCGGTCCCAGTCGAAGGAGTAGCCCAGCATCTTCAGCTGCTTGGTGAAGTTGGCGATGTTGTCCTTGGTCACCTGGGCGGGATGGATATGGTTCTTGATGGCGTAGTTCTCGGTGGGCAGTCCGAAGGCGTCGTAGCCCATGGGGAAGAGAACGTTGTAGCCGTCCATGCGGCGCTTTCTCGCCACCACGTCCATGGCGGTGTAGGGGCGAGCGTGGCCCACGTGCAGGCCCTGGCCGGAGGGATAGGGGAACTCCACCAGGCCGTAGAACTTGGGCTTGTCGCCGCCGGTCTCTGCGTGGTAGCAGTTCTCCTTGGCCCAGCGATCCTGCCACTTTTTCTCGATGCGGTTAAATTCGTATTTCACTCTGATCACACTTTCCTATTTTTGTCCCGCCGGGAAAGAATTTCCCTTCCCGGCAGATGGTTTGACTGTTTTTCTCCCTTACTCTCCCGGTGCGAGGATCTCGCTCAGATCCACCACCTTGGCGTCCTGCCACAGGCGGTCCAGGTCATAGAACTCACGGGCCTCCTCGGAGAACAGGTGGACCACCACGTCGCCGTAGTCCTGGAGAATCCAGGTGCCGCCCCGGTGTCCTTCAATGTGGTGGGGCAGGATCTCGTTGTCCTTCATGCTCTTTTCGGCCGCGTCGCCCAGAGCCTTCAGCTGGGGTGCAGAGGAGCCGGAGCACAGGACGAAATAGTCCGCCAGGGTGGTGAGGCCGTCGGTCTCCAGCACCAGGATATCCTTTCCCTTCTTGCTGTCCAGAGCCTTTGCTATGGTCAGGGCCATCTCTTTGGGTGTCATGCTATCTTCCTTTCTGCTGCGGGGCCGGTTGGTTCCGGCCCCACGGTTCTATTGTATATGGGTTACTCCACGGGGACATACTCGCCGCCGGACAGGTTGTCCACGGTGGTGCCGTGGATCACATGCTGCATGTCGGCGGTAATTTCCGTGGTATAGGGGTTCATATAAGCGTTGACCAGCTCCAGCAGAGCCCCGTCGTTGACAAAGACATAGCTCTGATAGTTCTGATAGGTGGAGCTCCACAGGGAACCGGTGGCGTCGCCGGGCATGGTATGGAACCGGAGTCCCTCCTTGTCCATCAGGAGGAACCGCTCCCCGAACCACATCATTTCGCCGTAGCTCAGGTTGCTGGTGAGGTTCTTGTCCACAATATGGGCGATGTCCGCAATGTTGGTCAGGGTGCTGATGCTCAGAGCCTGTCCCATCATGGCCTTCAGGAAGGAATGCTGGATCTCCACCCGGCCCACGTCGCCCACGGAACGGCTCTCGCCGCTGTTATTCTTCCGCCAGCGGAGGAGTTTTACCGCGTCTTCGCCGTTGAAGTGCTGCATACCCGGGTCAAAATGGATGTGCAGGTCCTGGGTGGGGTCGTCGTAGTGCATCCCGAAGGGCACCTCGTAGTTCACCCCGCCGATGGCGTCTACCAGCTGGGTCACAATGTCCATTTCCATGAGGAAATAATAGTCGGGGGCATAGCCGATGAGGTCCTTCACCTTGTCCATCAGGCCTTCCATGCCCTCCCGGTTATAGACCGAGTTGATCTTTTTGATCTCCCAGGGCACGTCCACCAGGGTGTCACGATAAATGCTCATCACGTCCAGGGTTCCGTTCTTCACGTCGTAGCAGCCCACCATGATGGTGTCGGTGTTGCCGCCGCCGCCGTCGTCACGGCCCACCAGAAGGAAGGTGTACACGTCCTCCCGCCGTCCTGCTTCCAGCAGGGCCGGGTGGACGCCCTCTCCCTGGCTCTCCGCGCCGGGAAGCTCTGGCCGTCGGACCAGGATGCCATGGAGGGCAAGACCCAGGAGCATCAGGGCCGCGATGGCCACAAGCACAATGAGCAGGACCTTCCGCCGTGTTTTCTGCTGCTGCCGGTGGGCTGTCTTGGGATTCTTCTCCCTGGGCGGCAGCCGGTCGTCCCTCTCCCGAATGGGTGGACGGTTGGGAATCGTGTCGTATTCCTCCTGCCGCCGGCGGTTCCTGGGCAGCTCCCGATACCGGTCTCTGGGGTCCTCCCAATCGTGGTAGGCCTCCTGATGGCGGTTCCGGGGGTCCTCCCACACCGGGGTCCACTCCTCCTCAGGCTCGGGCGTATATTGCTCGCCGTAAATCCGGGCGTGGACCGCCCGCTGGGCCTCCCGGTAGGCTTGGTCCTGGATGCGCTGGCGGGAGAGTTCTTCCTTTTCCCTCTGCCGGCGCTCTTCCTCGGAAAGACGGCGTCCCTTCACTGGGACCGCCCCCTCAGTTCATCCAGGGCTCCCTGGGTGTTTTGATGGACGGGGACCCCACGCTGGGTCAGGTCCTCCACACTCATCTCCAGACCCAGGAGCATGGCCTTGTCCAGATCCTCCCAGACCAGGCGGCGCATCTCCTCCACCCCGTCGAAGTCCCGGTTTGGCTCCATGTAGTCGGCCAGGTAGATGATCTTGTCGAAGGTCGTCATGCCGGGCTTGCCGGTGGTGTGGCAGAAAATGGCATTGTACACGTCGTCGGGTTCCCCGAAGATGTACTTGGCCATGGCCGCGCCGGTCTTGGAGTGGAGGAGCTTGGGAGACTGCCGCTCCAGCTCGTCCAGCTCGATGCCATACTTGTCACAGGCCGCCACCTGAGGCTCCAGCTCCCAGTACTTGGTGCAGTCGTGGAGGATGGCCGCCCGGCGGGCCTTGTCCGGGTCCACACCCCAGAACTTAGCCAGAGCCACAGCGGTCTCCTCGGTGCCCTTGATGTGGGGCAGACGCTTGGCCTTCACCATAGAATAGGAGATAGCCCGGAGGTGCTTGTCACTCAGTTTTTTCAGGTCGGCCTTGGTGCCAAACAGTCCTTCTTTCAGGATGTACCCGTAGACCGGCAACCACAGGTACTGGGCCGGGTCCACGTTGCCGCCAGTCCACTCGGAGGCCAGCATCCGTCTCAAATCCCGGGATGCGATCTCGTGGATCTGGGGCAGATTCACAATGGTGGTCCGGGCGTGGAACCGCTCGGACAGGTACTGGCTCTGCTCCTCAAACATCTCACCCGTGTCGTCGTGGCTGCGGGAAAAGGCCGCCACGCCGGCGTACTGGAAGATGCGCTCGGGCTGATACCAGTTCTGCACCGTCAGGAACATGTCAGTGCCCATGAGCAGCCACAGCTCGTCATCGGGGAAGGCCTCATGGAGTTCCTCCACGGTGTCGGCCGTGTAGCTCTTGCCCTCCCGCTTCAGTTCCAGGTCGGAGGCTTCCGCCCGGGGACCAATGCCGTCGGCCATGAGCCGGGCCATTTCCAGGCGCTGCTGGGGGGAAGCCGCGTCGGTGGGCAGCCCCTTGTGGGGCGGTTCACGGTCGGGGATGATGATGAGCCGATCCAGGCTCAGCTGGTCCATAGCGGCCTTGGCCGCTTCCATGTGTCCCAGATGCGGCGGGTCAAAGGTCCCGCCATAAATTCCGATTTTCACGTCGTTTTTCCACCTGTTCCTTTCCTTCGCACAATCACGCTGTGCAGGGGCAGGATCACCCCTTTCCGTGGTGATTACGCTTTGGTTGCCTTCTTCTTATCCTTGACCAGGACAATCTTGTCCTTCTTCTCCTTATTGTGGCTCTCCCGGTAGAGGACGAACTTGGTGCCGATGACCTGAACCACCTCGCTGCGGCTCAGCTTGCCCAGTTCCTGGGCGGCTTCCCGGGCCGTGAGCATAGAGTTTTCCAGGACCCGGCACTTGATGAGTTCCCGGGATTCCAGGGCGTCGTTGGCCTGCTTCAGCAGGTTCTCGCCGATGCCCTCCTTGCCGATGATCAGGATGGTGTCCAGGCTGTTGGCCATGCCGCGCAGCTGGGCTCTCTGTTTACTGGTCAGTTCCATTCAGTTTCTTCTCCAATTCTTCTTTGAATACCCGCAGGGCGTTGCCTCTGTGGGAAATGCTGTTCTTTTCTTCCGGGGACAGTTCCGCCATGGACTTGCCCTTCTCAGGCAGCCAGAACACGGGATCGTAGCCGAAGCCGCCCTCTCCTCTGGGACCTTCCGCCACCACGCCGTGACACTCGCCCCGGGTCATGAGTTGGGAGCCGTCGGGGAAGGCGCAGCAGATGACGCTGACGAACCGGCAGGCCCGGTTCTCCGTCCCTTTCATGTTCTTCAGCAGGAGCTGCCACCGGCCGGTGTCATCCAGGCCCTCGCCACCGTAGCGGGCGGAGTAGACCCCGGGTTCCCCGTTCAGGGCGTCCACCACCAGGCCGGAGTCGTCGGCGATGGCGGGCAGGCCGGTGGCCTGCATAATGGCTTCCGCCTTGATGCGGGCGTTCTCCTCAAAGGTGGTTCCGGTCTCTTCCGGCTCGATGTCCACCCCCACGTCGGCCTGGGAGAGGAGCTCCACCCCCAGTTCAGACAGGATGGCCCGCATTTCGGCCATCTTTTTCTTGTTGTGGCTGGCTAATACGGCTTTCATTGGGTACCTCCCTCCAGGACAGTCTTCTGGATGGCCTGGAGTTCCCGGATGCCCTTGGCGCACAGATCCACAAGCTGCCGCTGTTCTTCAATGGTGAAGGCCCGGCCCTCGCCGGTTCCCTGGATCTCGATGAGTTCCCCCTCGTGGTTCATCACGCAGTTCAGATCCACCATGGCAGAGGAGTCCTCCTCATAGCACAGATCCAGCATGGGCACGTTGTCCACAATTCCCGCCGACACAGCGGCCACGCAGGTGGTCAGGGGCATCTCCGGGATGACCCCCTCCTCCACCAGCTTCCAGCAGGCGTAGGACAGGGCCACGAAGCCCCCGGTCACCGAGGCAGTGCGGGTGCCGCCGTCTCCCTGGAGAACGTCGCAGTCGATGGTAATGGTGCGCTCCCCCAGCTTTTTCATATCCACCGCCGCCCGGAGGGCCCGGCCCACCAGACGCTGGATCTCGGCAGAGCGGGAAGAGAGCTTCAGCTTAGAGATATCTCTCCGGCTCCGCTCCCGGTTGGCCCGGGGGAGCATGGAGTACTCGGCGGTGACCCAGCCCTCCC
>JAEDLP010000003.1 GCA_016295225.1 Oscillospiraceae bacterium
TTAGGCTTTTTCATGGTTTCCTCCCATATGATTCGCTCACACCTTTTTAATGGGGTGTCGGATCACCGTTTTCCATTTTTCGGGCGGAACTTTTCTTGCATCGGACAGATAAATCTCATGATGCAATCTGTTTTCGTTGAAATCATTGCAATATCCGTTCTGTTCCAAGTAGGCATCCATCAACGCAACAGTTGCAGGTTCCTCGTCAAAAGGGCCGGTGTGCATGATTTGAACACACAGCCCTTCTGCAATGGTCATAAACTCCGCCGAGGAGCAGTCCAGCTTTTTCTTTTTGGACGCTGTTTCCACTGCCCAATCAAAGTCCTTCCTGGTAACGAAATCCGGCAGACGGATCACGGAAATCCAGTGAAAGGTGGATTTATCGGAGTAGTTTACACCATCCACATCATCTTGCCACCAGAATCCCTCAAGAGGCGGTACCACATACTCAAAGAAGCTCTCGATTTTATGGTCTGTCTTATAACTCATTTTTAAGGTGTACGCTATGGCATACAGAACGCTGACGGCTTGCTGATAGGCCCCGCCTTCCTCGTTGGGATTCCCTTTGCCTCTGACTGCGATATAATTTGCAGTTGGAACAGTAACGATCTCCGGTTTATTCTTAGGGCTATAAAATGCCTTATACTCTTTCTTAAAATCAAAAGCCATAGTCAGGTTGACCTCACTTTATTTCTTGCTGGCAGAAAACGCAGCAGCTTCCATCAGCCACGCCATTAGGTCCTCGTCGATTTCTTCAGGGCTACCCACCATAACATGGTGTGTCCAGCGGTTGGGGTAGGGTTCCGTCGCTACATCAATGCGTGGAGATTGCTTCTGATACCCCAGACCGAAGCTGACGGTCATCCAGATCTCGGGACGCTCCTTCACCCTGCGGCAGGGGTTAAAGGAAACGAACGCAAAGCCTCGCTTGTTAGAGAAGCTGATCTGGGTTTTGCTGACTTTCACTTTCACATCGGGAATTGCGGCAAGGATGCGAGCTTCCAGCTTTTCGTATATAGGAATTACCGCTTCATGGCCACTGAAAAAGAACAGGACATCTGCGTTCATCGAACCAATCCCCCCGTATTTGCATGTTTGATTCTGCCTATAATTTATCATACCACCACGATTTAATCAATCAAAACCACGCGTTAAACGCATGGTTTGCACGGCCCTTCAAGGGCCTGTTTTATGCTTTTGGATACTTGCCACCCGTAAACGGGTCAATGTATTCTTTCATCGATATCTGATGTTTGGATGTATTCTAAAAAAGTGGACAAGTATGCTAAAGTAGTAGACAAGAGACGACAAAGAAAGGAAGAGGGTTATGTCCACGAAAAACAGTCCAGCCAAATACAGTGAGGAGTTCTAGAAAACCATCGTCACATTGGGCAGGTGAGAAAAATGCAGAATATTTTATGTTATCAAAAATATGGCATGGGCTATTTTTAAAACAAGCCCCAGGTAGGTGACATCTGTCTTTTGACATGGTATAATAATCAAATCTGTCGAAGGGAAGGGAAGCCATGGAACTGCATGAACTGCAAATGCTGGAAGGTCTGCGGGCTTTCCTCACCAGTGATTCAGCAGATTGTTTTTTGGAGTCTGAGGAGGCGTGGCAGAAGCTGTGGAATCTCTGTATGGAGCAAAAGGTGCTGCCCATGGTTCTGGACGTGCTTATACCTGCCGCAGCGAAAAAGGACCGAATGCCGACAGGACTGCCGATGGTCCGCGTGCATGTGCTCCAGAGCACAGCGGCGCAGCTTCAGAAAACCCATGCTTTTTTGACCCTATATGAAACGCTCTGCAGCCATGGCTTTCGGCCCCTGGTCGTGAAAGGAATCCTGTGCCGCGAGCTGTATCCGAAACCGGACCTTCGGCCCTCTGCGGACGAGGACCTCCTGGTTTCTGCGGATGAGATGCCCGCCATTTTGAAGATCCTTCGAGAGAAGGGACTGACCATAGAAAATGAGGATGACGAACAGGTTGTTTCCTGCCGGGATGAAAAGACGGGCCTGTATCTGGAGCTCCATCGCAGCTTGTTCTCTCGATCTTCCCGGGCATACGGCGATTTGAATGGGCTCTTTTCCCAGGTATTTGCACGTTCTGTTGCGGTAAAAGTGGGAGAGAGTGAGATACATACCTTGCATCCTGAAGACCATTTCCTCTATCTGATCCTGCACAGCTTCAAGCATTTTCTGCATTCGGGATTCGGGATTCGTCAGGTCTGCGATATTTGCCTGTTTGCTCAAACCTACAGTCAGGACATAGAGTGGGAGACGGTGGGGCAGTCGCTGGAAAGCGCCCGGGCCGATATCTTTGGCGCCAACCTGCTGGAAATCGGACGGCGGTACCTGGGATTCCATCCATATCCCCAGCGGGTTCAGAACTGGCTGTCTGGTAAGAGAGACTGGCTGGACTGCGATGATCTCCTGGCGGATTTGTTGGCTGGGGGCATTTATGGCGGAAACAGGGAAGAACGACGCCACAGCAGCCGGATCACATTGAATGCAGCCGCAAACCGGGAAGAGAGCGGGAAAGACTACCGTTTACTGCGGACGATTTTTCCCCGAAAGGAAGAACTGATCAGCGTCTATCCCTATTTGGACAAACACGGCTGGCTTTTGCCGGCGGCTTGGGGACAGCGCATTCTGGCCTATGCCCGTAAGGGCGGAGGCAGCGCTGGAGCAAAAGAAAGCATCGACATTGGGGAACGGCGGGTGGCTCTTATGAAAAAATATCGGGTGATTCGATGACACCCTTGGTGAGGAGAAAAGGATATGTCGATCTTAGTCAGCGGCGGTGCCGGTTATATCGGTAGTCACACCTGCGTGGAACTGATTCAGGCGGGCTATGATGTGGTCGTAGCGGACAGCTTGGTAAACTCCAGCAGAAAGGTAATTCAGCGGATAGAACAGATTACGGGAAAAGCGGTGCCTTTCGTTGAAATGGATCTCTGTGATTCCGTCAAAACAGAAAGACTCTTCCAAGATTACCCGGATATCAATGGGGTTATCCACTTTGCTGCCCTGAAGGCTGTGGGGGAGAGCGTGGCAAAGCCTCTGGAGTACTATACCAACAATTTGGTGAATACCCTTACCGTTCTCAACGCGATGCGACGCCATGGCGTGAAGAGCTTTGTCTTTTCCTCCTCTGCCACCGTTTATGGGGACCCGGAAACCGTTCCGGTTCAGGAAGACGCTCGGCAAACGGCGACCAACCCCTATGGCCGGACCAAACTCTATATTGAGCAGATCCTTTCCGATTGCTGTGCGGTGGACCCTGGGCTGAATGTAGCTCTGCTGCGCTACTTTAACCCCATTGGGGCCCATCCTTCCGGCTTGATTGGCGAGGACCCCACGGGGATCCCCAATAACCTGGTTCCCTACATTGCCAAGGTTGCAATGGGACAGTTGGACAAACTCCATGTGTTTGGCAACGACTGGCCGACGCCGGATGGAACTGGCGTCCGGGATTACATTCATGTTGTGGATCTGGCCCAGGGCCATGTGGCCGCGCTGAAAAAGCTGGAAGCCGGCTGCGGCTTATTTGTTTGCAATTTAGGGACCGGAAAAGGGTACAGTGTGCTGGATATCCTCCATGCCTATGAGAGAGCCTGCGGAAAGAAGCTTCCCTATGTGATCGATCCTCGCCGGCCCGGGGATATTGCCGCCTGCTGGGCAGACCCTGCCAAAGCCCAGAGGGAGTTGCGATGGCAGGCCAGGTATGATATCGATGCCATGTGTGCCAGCTCTTGGAATTGGCAGAGTAAGAACCCCCATGGGTACAATGACCCATGATAATGGTTTTGAGAATGATGCGAATTTGACTTCCCCACAATATAAAGGTATAATAAATTAAATCGACATTTTTAAACAAACCGAAGGGATGAACGGATTTGAAACGGTTCCGTAGCCAAATTATATTGACCATGGATTTGCTCCTGATTTTCTTCTGTAATTTTATCCTGTTTTTGCCGAGTCTTGTTCGGAGCGACATTCGGCTGCTGAACTTGTGCGTTCACATTGGGCTGCTGACCATGTGTGTGATGGTGTTTCAGTTGATGTTTCGGACATACGACAGCCTCTGGCGCTATGCGGAAAGCCGGGAGTATCTTACGATGTTGGCTGGCCTTGTGTTGGGTGTCGGTGTATATGCGGCGATCAACCTGGTCATTCGTGCAAGTATAATTTGGAGCACCAGCGCAATTACTGGTACGATGTTGGCTTTGCTCCTGATGCTGGCGATACGTTTTGCGTATCGGTTGTATCGATATCGTGTCATCAGCCATAGCGCGGAAGGGCGTAGCTATGTGGCGATCATCGGCGCAGGTTCCACTGGAACGTCCCTGATGGTAGAACTCCTGGGAAACTCGGGAGGACGATACATTCCCTATTGTATGTTGGACGATGCACCGGAGAAACAGAACAAGCGAATTCAGGGGATTCCTGTCTTTGGGCCGATTGATCGAATGCAGGAGATTCTCCAGAATACCCCCGTATCGGAGATCATCCTGGCGATTACTAATCTGACGCCTGAGCGCCGGAAAGGGATCTTGGATCAGTGCGCCAGAACCAATTGTCGATTGCATGTCATGGCAGATCCCGTTTCTCAACTGCAGCGGAGCGGTTCTGTAGCTTCCAATGTCCGTGAAGTTCAAATCGAGGACCTGTTGGGGCGAAAGACCATCACGCTGGACAATCCCCGTATTATGGACTTTGTCCGGGGCAAGACGGTTATGGTCACGGGAGGCAGCGGTTCCATCGGCTCAGAGCTTTGCCGCCAAATTGCCGGCTATTCTCCTCGCCGACTTATTATTGTGGATATTGCGGAAAACAGTACCTATGAGCTCCAGCACGATCTCATCCATCAGTATGGCGTGGAGTTTCCCTTGTCTGTGGAAATTGCCTCGGTCCGAGACAAAAAGAAAGTGGACCGGCTGTTTGCCCACTATCGTCCGGATTTGGTGTTTCACGCCGCGGCCCATAAGCATGTTCCGCTTATGGAGAGTTGCCCCGAAGAGGCGGTCAAAAACAATGTGTTTGGTACGTACCATACGGCTCTTGCAGCGAGAACCTATGGGGCGGAGAAGTTTGTCCTGATTTCTACGGACAAGGCGGTGAACCCCACCAACATCATGGGCGCGACCAAACAGCTGTGTGAGCAGGTCCTGCAGGGCCTGAGGAATGAGGGAAACACGGAATTCACAGCCGTCCGGTTTGGCAATGTTCTGGGCTCCAATGGATCCGTGATCCCTCTGTTCAAGAAGCAGATTGCCTACGGTGGTCCGGTCACCATTACGGATCGTCGGATCATCCGCTACTTTATGACCATCCCCGAAGCTGTCCAGTTGGTACTGGAAGCCGGCTCCTTTGCCAAAAGCGGCGAAGTCTTTGTCCTGGACATGGGAGAACCTGTGAAGATTTTGGACCTGGCGGAAAAGCTGATCCGTCTGTCCGGCTATACGCCCAATGTGGATATTAAAATTGAGGAGATCGGCTTGCGGCCTGGTGAGAAGCTGTATGAGGAACTCCTTACCAACAATGCAGCACTCAGCCGCACGGAAAACGAAAAAATCTATGTGGAGGAAACGCTTCCTATCCCCGCGTCTCAGTTGGAACATATCCTGCAATACTTGTCGGATACCATTGCTGCCGGGAGCCGGGAAGACATTTTCCGCTATCTCCACCGGCTGGTTCCCACCTTCCGCCCGCCGGAAGAGGTCAATGCGGAAGCGATCCGAGCGATTCAGAGTGAGACGGTACAGCTGAAAGATCTGGCAGTTGAAACGACGCGCTGCTGCCAGCCCATCCCAGCGAAATAAGAAAGGCATATTGTATGAGAACTCGAACAAAAGTTATCCTTACCATTTTAGCCCTCCTGGCGATTGCGATCGGCGCCGTTGTCGTGTGGCAGTGGAACAATCTGATGGCCCTGCATGATGGCCTGACCATGGATCCCATTGCTATCCAGGAGGAACTTGAGGAACAGCAGGAGCAGTTCGATGCAGTGATGGACGAATACCAGGTTCCCCATAAGGAATTCACCCAGGAAGAAATTGATCAGCTGGTGAGCGGCGTGCTGAGCACTGGTGAGATGGCCGATTCCATGCTCCAGGGAGAGAAACCTTCCAACGCCCAGGGGCAACAGGAGGAAAGCACAGATCCAACGACAGACGTGGAAGAATCCATCCAAAAGGAGATCGCAACCATGTACGTTCTGCGTGCCACCTACGAGGGTAAGCTGGAAGCAATCGTCCAGTCTGCCCTGGATGAGTATGCGGCCAATGACGGCAGCCGGAGCAGGGAAGAAATTGTCTACGGCAAGATGAATGAACTGACTGCCCTGGAAAAGGAATGCGATCGGCAGGTGGAAGAAGTGACGTCCCGCCTGCGCGACCTGCTGACCCAGGCCGGCAAGGACACCGATCTGGCTGACCAGGTGGAGGAAACCTATCAGGCAGAGAAGAGCATGAAGAAGGCCTATTACATCCAGAAGTTCCAGGAAGGCTGATCGGGGGAGGGCGATACCATGATCGACCTGCACTGCCACATCCTGCCCGGCGTGGATGACGGCGCGGTTTCTGAGGAAGAAAGCTGCATGATGGCGCAGATGGCGGCGGACAGCGGCGTAACGGCTATTGCAGCCACGCCCCACTGCAATATTCCCGGACAGAGGAATAACTATCTGTCCAATGACCTGCGGGATCGATTTCTCAGGATGGCCCGGCTCATCAAGGAACAGAAGATTCCGATTCGGCTGCATGCAGGCGCGGAGGTTTTTGTTACGCCGGAGGTTCCTCGGTTGCTTCGGGAGAAAAAGCTCCTGACTCTGGCGGGAAGCCAATATCTGATGGTGGAGTTCGCCTTTGATGAATCCATTGTCTTTGCCGAGCGGATGCTGGACGCTATCCAGCGGGAGGGATTGATCCCCGTCGTTGCCCATCCGGAGCGGTACTACTTTGTTCAGGAGGACCCGAATAGCCTCCACCGGTGGGTCCGGAAAGGAATCGTTCTCCAGTTGAACAAAGGCAGTCTTTTGGGGGCTTTCGGTCGGAGCGCACGCCGGGTTGCCTATTGGTGTCTGGAAGAGGGTTGCGTCCATCTCATAGGGAGCGACGCCCACAGCCCATATAAAAGGACGCCGCAGCTGTCCGATGCCTGGGATTTTGTGTCTGCGTATACAAACCCGGAAATTGCAGACTTTTTGCTGAAGGAAAACCCCGAACGCATCTTGCAGGACAGACCGGTTGGCGCTGTCCTGGCTGAATTTTGAGAGTCCGAGGAGAGGAGTCCTATGAGACGAGTTCGAATTGCTGTAGCCGCATTGCTCGTGCTGTCCGCCGTTTTGCTGGCTCTGGCCACCGGCTGGAACCTGCTGACGGCGGACCGGACGATGCCCACGATTCAATGTCCGGAAACCCCACTGTACCTGTCCGTCTATGATGGGGAAGAAAAGATCCTGGCCGGTGTGACAGCCAGCGACGAGAAGGACGGGGATCTGACTGACCAGATTTTTATCCAGGGCATTGGAACCTCCGTGCAGGGAAGCTCGACCACAGTGACCTACGCAGTTGTGGACAGCGCAAACCATGTTGCCACCGCCACGAGAGAACTGCATTACACAGACTATAGCGGCCCCCGGTTCTCTTTGTCCCAGGCGCTGAAGTATACCGTTGGTTCGCCTGTTACGATCCGGGATCGTCTCCAGGCTCGGGATGCGGTAGACGGAGATCTGAGCGCGCAGATCCGCATTCTGAGCGGAGGCCTGTCCACGAATCTGGCCGGTACCTACCCCGTGACATTTGAAGTCACCAACAGCTTGGGCAACACTGCGTCGGTTACATTGGACGTGGTCATCCAGAGCCAAACTGCTTCGGAGGCTCCCCGTATCTATCTGAATCAATATCTGACCTATGCCGCTGAAGGAGAGGAATTTGATGCGATGAAATATCTGGATTCCGTCGGCGGCGGCAACATATCCAACGTCAGTGTTCAGATGCCTGTCGGCGGATTGGGTCCCGGCGTCAATGCGGTTACGTTTTACTGTGCGGGTTCCAACGGAGCCATCGGAACGACGACGCTCTATGTTGTGGTTGAATGAGGTGAGGGAGCATGGAAAAAGAACAGATATTTCACTGGTCTGAACTGAATTATGTCTGTCTGCTCCTTCGGCTGGGACGGAATATCCTGCTGATCCTGATGGCGGGGCTCATTGCGGTGATGCTGTCCCTTACCGGCATTCAGTTGCTGCACGAGGATGAGTATTCGGCCAGCGCGACCCTGGCTGTCAACGTGAAGAGCAGCGGCTATTCTGCGGTTCTGTCTGATTTGTCCGCTACGTCAGAGATTGCCACAACATTCACGCAGCTTTTTGAGAGCAACATGTTCGGAGAGGTGGCTGCCAGCCAGTTGAGGGTCTCCAGCCTGCCGGGCACTTTATCTGCATCTGTCATCCCGGAAACCAACCTGCTTACTCTGTGCGTTACGGCTTTGTCTCCTGAAGATGCCTTCTGTACCCTGCAGTTGATGCTGGACAATTACGATACCCTGTCTGAACATGCGTTTCAGAATATCGTTTTGAAGGAACTCAACAGTCCGTCGGTTCCGACGGCTCCATCCAATCCGGTGCATTTCGGCTCGGTCTGTAAGAAGGCGTTTGTAGTCGGCGCGGGGATCATGGTTCTTCTCCTTCTGGCCGCTGCGCTTCAGGCAGATACGATCCAAAGTACGGCGGCCTTCCGCCGCAAGCTGGATACGCGGCTTTTTGCGACCATCCACCATGAGAAGAAGAATAAGACCATAAAGGCAAAACTGAAACAGTCCAATAAGGGACTGCTGATCACCATGCCGGCGGCAGGATTCCATTTCACGGAAGAGATCGGCAAGCTGGCGCTGAAAGTGGGATACGCGGCAAAAAAGGCAGATCGAAAAGTTATTTTGGTCACCAGCGTAGCAGAAAACGAGGGGAAATCCACGATAGCGGCCAATCTGGCGCTCTCTTTGGCACAGAGCGATCATAAGGTTTTGCTGATTGATGGGGACCTCCATAAGGCGGCACAGTTTAAGCTGTTGGGGCATAAGCCCAAACAGGAGATGGCATCCATACTGGAAGGGAAAGCACCCTGCACGCCGGACTATCTGGAGAGGTATCATCTGCATACCCTCTTTTCCACGACGGCCAGTGAGAAGGCGGCTGAGCTTCTGGCCTCAGAGGGGATGACCCGGCTGTTGGAGACCTGTCGGAAGGATATGGACTATATTATCATCGACACGCCGCCCATGGCCATGTTCTCCGATGTGGAAGTTCTGGCGGATCAGGCGGATCTATCCATCCTTGTGGTTCGGCAGGACTGTGTGCCCGCCCGGGTGATCAACGACACGGTTGATGTGCTGGAGCAATGTAAAGCAGACTTCCTGGGATGCGTTTTCAACGATGTGAGAAGCGCACCCTTCACCAGCGACCACCACGGCTACGGCTACTACGGCTATGGGCATGGCTACGGCTATCAGTACGGCTATGGCGGCTATGATAAGGGCCACAGGAGCCGCGGGAAGGAAAAAACTTCGGGACAGGGGGGAGACCATGGACGAGCATAACCTGGATCGTGAGCGCGCGGAGGATGTGGTTTCTGATGCGGAAAAAATCGATCTTTTCCGCCTGTTACATGAATTTTGGAAGGCTGTTCAGCGGCTGTTTTGGATCCCTGTGGCTCTGGCTGTGCTGTGCTGTGCATTGTTTGCTGCCCGTGCATGGTGGAGGTATACCCCCATGTATCAGTCTGAGGTCACATTCACCATCCAGACTTCCAACAGCGGTTCCACGGGCGATATCAGCGGCAGCAATACCTATTACGACAAGGCCGCAGCGGAACAGCTCACCAAAACATTTCCTTATATCATCAGTTCGGAACTGCTCCAGAGTATGCTACGGCAGGAGCTGGGGGTAGATTCCCTGAATGGCTCTGTCACGGCCTACACTGTGGAAAACACAAACCTGTTTTCCCTGGTGGCCACCAGTTCCGATCCCCAGGCCGCCTATGATATGCTGAGCGCAGTGATGCAGGTCTATCCCAAGGTGGCGGACTACGTGATCGGCAGCACGGACATGTATATTCTCACTGAGCCGGTGGTGGCGACGGAACCGTATAACGACCTGTCTGTTCTGCGTCCGGCTATCAAAGGCGCGTTTCTGGGCTGTGTCATTGGTCTGGCTGTTGTTCTCTTGTATGCTGCCACCTGTAAGAGCATTCAGGACCCCAGAGAGGTGCGCAGCCAACTGAATCAGGTCTGTCTGGGAACGATACCGCAGGTTTCTTTCAAACGGCGCTCCAAGGAGACGGAACCTATCGTTTCGATTCAAAATGAAAAAATTTCCGGAGAGTTCCAGGAGAGCATCCGACGTCTGCGGATGAAGTTCCTGCGGGAAAATGAAACGAAAACCGCGCAGGTTCTCATGGTTACCAGCACGCTCCCTGGAGAGGGCAAGACCACCGTGGCGTCTAACCTGGCGCTGAGCCTCAGTCAAAACGGAGCACGGGTCATCTTAGTAGATCTGGACCTGCGAAAACCCTCGGTGAAAAAGAATCTAGGAATCTCGGTCCAGTCCAGGGGAGTGGGCTACCTGCTGACCAAAGGCGGAAACGCACAGGAATATCTGCTCTCTGTGGAAGACAGCGATTTGCGTTTGCTGGCGGATGATGAGTCAACAGGGTCCCTTCGCACGAAAGCGGCTTCACGCAGGCTGAACGCCATCCTGAAGGAGCTGCGGCAGGAGGCCGACTACATTATCCTGGATACGCCGCCCAGCGGCCTGCTGGCTGACAGCGGCGCGGTGGCGCATCTGGCGGACGGAACCATCTATGTGATTCGCTCCGGCGTTCCCCAGGTCTCCCATATCCTGGACGTTTTCCAGTTCCTCGGAGAGAGCGGCGCAAAAATCATGGGCTGTGTTCTTAACGGCGCCCACGGCAGCCGCAGTGGGTATGGGTACTATGGATACGGATATCATTACGGTTATGGATACGGCGGATATGGAACGAAGGGCTACGGCCTGGACAGAAAAAAACGGGATACGAAAGAGTAAAAAGAGCGGGCCTCGGATTGAGTTTCGAGAGCCCGCTCTCTTTTTGCCTTTCCATTTGAGTGCTGAAAAAGACGCTGCAGCTTCTGCTACAGCGTCTTTTTGAAGAATCAGAATGTGCGGATAAAGGCTCAGACCACTTCGCCGGGGTTTTCAGAGGAATTGGAATCGGACCATTCCTTCTCAAATGCCTGCCAGTCACGGATGGGCAGCATCTTGGTCCAGACTTCGTAGTTGGTGCCGTCGGAGTTGGTCTTCATTTCGTATTCGTGGGAGTTGGTGGCTTCCTGCACCTGAGCGTAATACCACTGGGTGGTGTCCATATTGTCGGGCCACTTCAGCATGTCATACAGCAGGTGATCCTTTTCGGGGGCGCGGCCCAAGGTGCGGTTGACCATGGTCATGGCCTCGGCGCGGGTGATGAGCTTCTGAGGACGGAAGGTGCCGTCTTCGTAGCCGTTGATGATGCCGGCGGCAGCAGCTTCGTTGATGTACTGCTCTGCCCAGTGGCCGCTGATGTCGGGGAAAGCATCCACGCCGCTGGCTTCAATGTCGAAGAACCGGCTGGCGATGGTGGCAAACTCAGCGCGGGTAATCTTGCCGTTGGGCTTAAAGGAGCCGTCGGGGTAGCCGGAGATAATGCCGGCGTTGGACAGGGTGCAGACGGCGTTGTTGAACCAGTTGTTAACCGACACGTCAGTGTAGTTGCTGGTCTGGCTCCAATACTCGTTGCGGGCCTCGTCAGTGAGCATCCGGAAGAAGATGGTGGCGACCTCGGCGCGGGTGATCTGGCCCTGGGGCTTCACGGGCATCTTGGTCTGGTCATCGGTCTTTTCGCCGGTGTAGTAGTCCACAGGATAACCGATGATATAGCCGAAATGATCTTCAGTGTTCAACAGGGGAGGAGGGGTATACTCGCCGTCGCTACCGCCGCCGGAGGAAACGGTATAGGAAAGAGAAGGTTCAGGGAACGACATTTCCTCGATGGAGGAAGCAGAATTGTCCGGGACGGTCAAGTTTGCTTCAACATTGGTGTCGACTAGATGCGTACCGCTGGAAAGGTCGGGGTCCGTCAACTTGACATAGTAGGAAAGCGTCAGGGTTTGACCAATGAGCAGATCCTGATTAAGCGTTAAAGTGAATTTTTCGCTGCCATCTCCAGCGGGAACGTACTTCAGGGTGGCATATGTTGTTTCGCCGGATGCAAAGACAATAGAGTTGCCGGAATCAAGTTTGCCGATAATATTAACACCGTCGAAGTTTAGGACGAATTCCTTGTCCGTTACAACATCAAAGTTATACACTTCGCCATCTGCCTTGTTGGCGTTGTAACCGATCACGTCAGTGATGACGCTGCCGGAGGGAACAACGACGCTCAAATCGGAGATAGCGGAGAGGAAATTGCTGTACTTGCAGTTGCTCTTATTTGCAACGTAAGAGACGAAGTCGCCGGCTAAATCAGTGAGGTTTTCCAGCGCGCCTATTTCGTTGTAATAGGGGAAACCAAAAGTGATCAGGTTGATATCAGTGGGAATTAAATCAACTGCGTCAGCAGAAGCAACGATAGCATTTTCGAAGTTGGTGTTAGCTAAAGAAGTATCAGCTCTTAATTCGGCGATCGTTTTACTTACCTCGGAGGGATTATCAGCAGCCTCATTGTAAGTGCCAAAACGATTGGATTCGCCAGAATAGCTGGTATCATCGCTGTAATAGAAGAAACTGCCGCCGTCGGTAATCAAAACCATATACTTTTTGACGCCAGAGGGGGCGTTTTTAAGATCAGCTAAACCGGCACGGATACCCGCCTGGACGTTTGTGCCGACATTAGCTGCAGCAAAGGCAACTGTTTGATTTCTAACGTCGTTCGTATTGATAGTAGAGTTGCTCATTGCGTGTACGGTTTTTGCCTGACTAGCAAAAACGGTAATGCCAACGTAGAGGTTTTTGTTAGAGAGAAGCGTTGCCACAGCACCAGCATATTTTTCAATCAGCGTATCACCAGTTTTTTCGTCAACCAACAGACTCTCCGTAGCGTCCAGCACGAACTCCACAGCAACGGGCTTCTTGGGGGAGGGAGGAGCGACTGTCAAAGTTACCTGGGCCTCTTTATTGGAACGCCAGGCGCTCTGGTCAGTTACAGTTTTCCCCAAGGAAACACCATTCGGGTAAGAAATAGGATCAGGTTTGGGATTTGCGGTTTTTGTCCCTGCCGCAAGCGCAGTTGAAGGAATCAAACTAACCGCCATAATCACAGCCATCATACAGGCCAAAAGTCTGTGTTTGCGCATAATACTACCTCCATTATATTACTTGCTTGGAAGGGCTGGCAGGTCTGGGGGATGCGTCTGCCCGCCAAGTCACATACCAAAATCTGCCGCACATCGGCACATATAGATACAATTATTATAACATAGCCCTTTCGGAACGGCAACCGAAAAACACCAGGAAATCTTGTATTTTTCCTTATTTATCAATGGTTTTTTCGTCGCTTTTCTGAGGTGGGAATCCTTGAATTTAGAAGGAGGCTATGGTATACTGGCAAAAAGCTGGTTTAGTCTGCCCTTTTTTAGGATACAAGGCATTTTGAACGCCCAGATGGATTGATCTGGAGATATTTGCACATCGAACAGGGCGTCGTCCTACCAGGAAAAAGGCAGCGAGATGGAACCTCAAGATTCATTTCACAATGAAAAATTGGCTATGCGAATAGAGAAAACGATGATTCTTGCAAGAACAAATTCGTCGCATTGACCAAAGCGAGAGGAGGGGAAGCATTGCGGGCAACCCAAGAAATGATTTTGCGAGAAATAGCAGGAGAAAATATCCTCATTCCGGTGGGGCAGATGGCTCTGAGAGTCCACGGAATGATTACCCTCAGTGAAAGCGGCCTGCTTCTGTGGAACCGCCTGCAGGAGGAGTGCACCGAGGAGGACTTGGTGCAAGCCATCCTGGCGGAGTACGAGATCGACAGGGAGACGGCGGCGGCAGACGTCAGAGCCTTTTTGGCGCGGATGGATGAGGTTGGTATCCTCTGTAAGGATACAGAGGAGGCGAGTGAATGACCAAGATGCCGAAGCGTCCCGATCCAAACCGCAAGAAGCGGTATACCATACTTGCGATCCTTATTGTGGCGATCATTGTTTTGACGGTTATTCTTTGGCGCCTGTCGGAGGACGAGCGGATCGTCAACTTCCCCTATTTTGTTGAGGGGGATAAGGTTGAGGTCACCACCCTCTTTCAGTACTCCGGGGCCAATCCCGACTGTGGCGATGAGATGGGGGAGGACATTGCGGCCCTTTCTGTGGTGAACCGGTCCGGCAAGCATTTGACCTATCTGGAGCTGGTGCTGAAGCTGGAGACCGGCGAAAAGCTGGTTTTTGAGACCACGGATGTTCCCGCCAATGGGACCGTTTGGATGTTCTCCACGGACAATATGAGCTGTGCTTCTGACGTGGTGGTCCGGTCCATTTCCAGTACCGCTCGCCTGGAGAAAGAGGATACGATGCTGAGCGACAAGGTGCAGACCCAGGCGGAGGGCACCACGGTGACCCTGACCAACGTGTCCGGAGAGGACCTTACGGACCTTACCGTCCGCTGCCACACCCTGTTTGAGGAGGCCTACTTCGGCGGCCTGGCGTACAGCTACCCGGTGGATCGGCTCCCGGCAGGGGAGAGCGTCACCCTGGAAGCGGAGGACTGTTACCTGGGCGAGGCCGCGGTGGTCCGCATCAGCGAAAGTCGCTAATTTATTAAATGTATAGAATCAGTCGGGGCGCGCCCCGGTTGGAGAGATAAAACGAGAGGAGAAACGTTTTATGAAAGAATACGTAAAACCCGAGCTCTACTATGAGAGCTTCGAGTTGTCACAGCATATTGCGGGGTGCAATTTGACAATGAGCACAATGGATCCAATGAATTGTGTTGCAAGTGGCACAATTGGAGACGAGACTTGTGGAAGTTGGTTTGTTGAGGCAAATATGCTTTGTACGGTAAAAACCGAAAGCTATTGCTACAACAACGCATCGTTCAACGTGACCACCATCAATTCCTGACGTGTCCCAGACCCACGTCACTCTGGCTGGGTGCACCATAGGCCTGCACACGATCCATCCTATTAAAGTCACGGACAATTTCCGCCCATTCTTGGGGGAAACCGGTTCCTGCCGATTTGATGTGACCGTCCAGGAAGCGGACAAGCTGCCGGCCCTCCATACCCCGCCGCTTTTCACCAACTATGCCTTTTCGGTCTATCGGGATGGAGAAACCTATCTCCGCCGCTACCACGACCGGAAAGAAAACGACCGGCCCTATGCCATCGGACGAATCGCAGGGAACCGGGAAACGGTGGCTTATCTGACCGGAGATCAGCAATTTTTCTCCGAAACCGCGAACTGTTTTTCCCACATCGCCCTGGAGGAGATTCTGCTGCACTTCGACCGTCTGATCCTCCACGCCTCCCTGGTGGAGGCCCAATGGGGCGGCCTGCTCTTCTCCGGCCCGCCGGGGATCGGCAAGTCCACCCAGGCGGCGCTGTGGGAACAGGAGGAAGGCGCCGTGCAGATCAACGGCGACCGGCCGATCCTGAGCCGGGATTCCAATGGCTGGACCGCCTGGGGCTCGCCTTACGCCGGTTCGTCCCGGTGTTTTTTGAACCGAGGCGCGCCCATCCGGGCGGTGGTCATGCTGGACCAGGGGACAACCTGCCGGCTGACCCGCCTGCCTGTGGCGGCGGCCTTCCAGCGGCTGTACGCGCAGACCACGGTGAACGCCTGGAACCCATCCTATGTCCAGCGGGTGTGCACCCTGCTCACCCGGTTGGCGGAAGAGATTTCGATTTATCATCTCATTTGTACGCCGGACCGTCGGGCGGTTGAAATCCTGCGGGACCGGCTGCAGCAAGGAGGCGGATAAATGGACCTGAGAGAGGTGCGATACGAAGCACCGCTGACCCAGTTCCTGTTCCACAAAGTCACACAAGGAAAAATTCCTCTCAGCGGCACCTTTGAGCTGACCCCTCTGTGCAACTTTTCCTGCCGCATGTGTTACATCCGGCAGACTGCCCGGCAGGTGGCGGACCACCCCCGCCCCATGCTGACCCTGGACCGGTGGCTGGAGCTGGCGGAGGAAGCCCGACAGGCCGGGATGCTCTATCTGCTCCTGACCGGAGGAGAGCCTTTCTTCTGGCCGGACTTCTGGCTTCTGTATGATCGGCTGATTGAGATGGGATTCCTGGTCAGCATCAATTCCAACGGCTCCTGCATCGACGGGGCGGCGATGGAAAAACTCCGCCATCGTCCCCCTACCCGCATTAACATCACCCTTTACGGGGCGTCGGACGAAACCTATGAGGACCTCTGCGGCGTCAGCGGCATGTTCTCCCGGGTGGACGAAGCCATCACGGGACTGAAAGAGGCGGGGATCCAGGTGAAGCTCAACTGCTCCCTCACCCCCTGTAATGCGGGTGATCTGGAGGCCATGAACCGCTACGCGGAGGACCGGGGCCTGATCCTGGAGGTCAACACCTATATGTTTCCGCCCCTCCGCCGGGATCCCAGCCAAGTGGGCGAGAACCAACGGTTCACCCCCCAGGAGGCGGCCCGGTACCATTTGAAGCGGTACCGGATCCAGTACGGGGAGGAACGCTACCGGAAGTTTTTGACCGATATAGCGGCCGGCCTGGCGCCGCCGCCCGGTCTGGACGAATCCTGCGTGGACCCCCAGGACGGCAGAATCCTCTGCCGGGCGGGCAAAGCGGCCTTCTGGGTCACCTGGGACGGGTATTTAACCCCCTGCGGCATGATGCCGGAACCGAAGGTCGACCTCACCGGCCGGACCTTCGGGGAGAGCTGGAAACGGCTGGTGGAGGAGAGCGAAGCCCTGGCCCTCTCCGGCGTGTGTACCCAGTGCGAAAACCGGGACATCTGCCACTCCTGCGCCGCCATGGCTATGGCGGAGACCGGAGACGCGGCGGGGATTCCCAAGTACCTGTGTGAAATGGCCCTGGCCATGAAAACCCAGGCCCAAGCCCAGCTGGACGCCCTGGCGGCCCGGCCGGAATAACCTGTTAATATTTTTATATTAAAATAAAAGGAGAAAAGATTTGAGGAGGTAATGTAATGAGTAGACTCAAAAAAGGGTTGGCCCTGGTTCTGACCCTCTGCATGATGCTCTCTCTCATGCCGGTGATCACACCGAGTGCAGCGGCACTTACCATGGGAACCAAGCCCGTGAATGGGACCACCACCGGCAATCCCTTTGCCCAGGGTACCGGCGGGAGCAACAGCTTCCGGATTCCTGCGATGGTCACCTTAAAGAACGGCACCATCGTGGCCGCCGCAGATGCCCGGTGGAACACCACCTATGACGGCGGCGGTCTGGACACTATCGTTTCCTATTCCACCGACAACGGCGCGAACTGGAACTATACCTTCGCCAATTACCTGGGCGACAACGGCAATGTATACAACGGCAGCGGCTCCACCGCCTTCATTGACCCTGCCCTGGCTACGGACGGCAAAGCGGTCTACATGCTGTGCGACCTGTACCCCTACGGCGTGGCGCTGAACGGCAGTGGCAACACCGCGCCCTCCACCGCAGTCGGCTTTAATGATGACGGTACGCTGAAGCTTGCCGCCAACGGGTCTTCTGACTATAGTTTTTATCTCAAAGACGGCCAGATCTACGATTCCAGCAACAACGTAGTCTCTGGCTACACCGTGGATGCCTACTTCAACATCACTGGCAACGGCTATGACACCAACCTGTTCTTCTCTGACTCCCCCTATCAGGTGGTCCGCACCGGGTATCTCTACCTGACCAAGTCCACCGACGGCGGCCAGACCTGGTCTGCGCCCACCCTGATCCCCAACGTCAAGACCAGCAGCGAGCAGGTCTGTCTGGTGGGTCCCGGCCGCGGTCTGGTGACAGGCGGCAAGATTATCTTCCCGGTTTACAGCTATAACGGAGACAGCAGCAGCCAGCAGATGGGCTTCATCTATTCCACCAACGGCGGCGAGACTTGGAACCGTTCCGCCAACTTTAACGGCGATTCCTGGAGCTCCGAGTCCGCTGTGGTGGAGCTGACTGACGGCACCCTGCGGTTCTTCTACCGCAACGGCAACTCCAAGCTGTACTATGCGGACTATACCTGGGGCACCGGCTGGGGCAGCGCCGTGAACACCGGCATCGCCACCAACTCCAACACCCAGATTTCTGCTATCAGCTATTCCAAGGATGTGGACGGCAAGCAGGTTATCCTGGTGTCCTGTCCCACCGGCTCCAACAGCGCGGGTTCCGTCGATTCTAGCGCCAACGCCCGCCTGAACGGCAAGATTTTCGTGGGCTATGTCAACAGCGACAAGACCATGGACTGGCAAACAAACAAAACGATTTCTGTTCCCTCTGTAAATTCCTCTAACCAGTTCATGTACTCCTGCCTTACTGAACTGACTGACGGCAGCATGGCTATCCTCTATGAGGATTACGAGAGTAACTGGGGCAACGGCTACTACACCATGTCCTATAAGACCTATAGTTCTGCTGACCTGGGCCTGACCTCCAGCAGCGGCGAAACCGGCGACAGTGACCCTGATCTAAAGCAGGAGTACATCACCCTCACCGTGGGCGAGTCTAAACCTTTCACGGACCCCACGGGCAACTATAAGAACAGCTACACCAGCACTGGGCTGAACGAGAGTATCGCCAAGGTGAAGGTGACAGGCACCGATGGGCAAGAAGAAGGCGTGGGCTATGAAGCGGCCTCCGTCACCTGCAACGATCTGATCAGCAGTGACTCGAAAAATTGGACGGCTGCATCCGGCTACTACTACACACCGGACGGCAACAAATATTATCCCGTCTATGCGAAGAGAAGTTGGAAAATCAGTTGGAGCGGTTTAACCTACACTTACACCTGGGGGTACTACGCTACCGGCAACGTGACCCAGATCGGCACTCAGAGCACCACCGACACCGGAACCACCCCCAACATTACCGTTTACACGGAGGCTCCAACGGAAGCTGTTCCTGCGTCCACCACCATCACCTTCACCGGCGTGTCCGCCGGCACCACTTCCGTGGTTGTAGGCAACACCAAGTACAACATCACGGTCAAGAGAAAAACTGAAACCGTGAACCTGACTGCTGGCGGCACGGCAACTTATACGGACGCCAGCACCAGTGCTCCCGTTGTTGCTGACAGTTCGGTCGCTTCCGCTACCCTGTCTGGTGGCACGCTCACCATCAAGGGTCTGAAGGACGGCACCACCACCATCACCACCAACACCACGGTGTACACCGTCACCGTTTCGGACGGCCAGGCTATCTCCATCAAGGAAAACGAAACCAGAACCATCGGTGTTAATTTGGCTAACGGCCAGACTGTGGAGTGGTCCTCCGCAGACGGCAACTACGTAGGCGTTGCCGGTAAGTACGACACCACGGCAGGCGCTTACACCAACGAGGCCATCCTCGCCGGTCAGAATGTGACCTCCAGCCCCGTGACCGTCACCGCCACCATTAAGAACGCCGACGGCAGCGTGGTGGGCACCCAGAAGTGGCTGGTCACCGTCACCGAGGGCGACGCGGATACCAACACCTCGTCCAAGGGCATCTACTTCAACATCAGCACCATTGAGCACTGCACGGTCTACTATTCCATCAACGGCGGTGAGTTGATCCCCGTGAACGGAACCGGCGTTACCACCGGTAATTGGACCGAAAACGGCACTTACAAGGGCCACTTTAACATCATGTTCTTCGCCGCCCCGGATGAGGGCTATGCCCTGACCTACATGAGCATTTCCGGCTCTGCCGATCAGTACTACACCCTTGCCAACGGCAACCCTGACGGCACCGGCAGCGACGCCTGGCCCTTTAAAGACGCGAACGCATCGACAATTCCCAGCAGCAGCAGCGATTCCGCTTGGAAAACCGTCAACGGCTCTCTCCACGGTTTCCGCTGGGCCCTTCTGGAGGGCAACATGACCATCGACCAGATGAAGGTCCTGTTCTCCAAGGCCATCGCCCTGGGCTGTGACGGCGCGACAACCATCACCAAGAACGGTAATGACGGCATGGGCAGCGCCAGCAGCCCCACCGTGTGCAAGTTCGTCGCCCAGAAGTTGCCCACAGTGGCTAAGACCATCACGAGCGTCACCCATGATGGAACAACGAACCCCTATACCGATGGCATGAAGGTTGAGGTTGGCGATACTATTACCTATTCCGTTGTTGTGACCCGGTATGCCACCAGCGCCACCTATGGCACCATCACCTATGACAACGAAAAACTGACCGATGCGCTGACCAACAACAAAGACATCAGCGATCCGGACATGGGCACATCCACCACTTCGGACAAAAAATATACCTACACCACCAGCCTGACGCTGACGATGAATAACTTTGCCGATGTTGTCAAGGACGGCAAGATCACCAACACGGCGGAGTTCAGCTATTCCTACAGCTCCGAGTACAGCGCTGGCAGCCTGACGTCGGATGCCTCCGCAGTTGCGGATATTACGGTCAGCGTTCCCGAGTACGTGATTGACTTCGGCCTGCCGGTTAGCATTGATTTGAGTGGTGTGGCTGGTAACACCCCCATTAGTAGCGGTACTGCTGCCTACGGTACGATTGCCCCGAATGGCACATCCTTTACTTACACCCCCAACACAGTGCTCAAAGGCATGGACCATGTTACGGTGCACTTTACCAATGGACAGAGCTACGGCGTCAACATCTACCCCGCCACCACTGTGTACTACGAGGAAGGGTTTGCCTCGAACCTTGGCAACTTCAAGGGGACTGGTACACAGACCGCGTCCGAGGCCGGCAAAAAAGCGAATTACGGTTATGATGCGGCCTATACCGGAGCGACCTATCAGTCTCAGGATGGTACCCAATTGACGGAAAAGGCAACCTTTGCGTTTACCGGCACCGGAGTGGATATCTACACGAATAACAAGGCAGATACCGGCAGCCTGATGATCAAGGTCAAGAAGGATGGAACCCTGAAAAAAATGATTGCTGTGGATACCCAGCTTAAGGCTGGTACTAGCAACTCTACCGCAGTTCCCAATCAGGCCTACAATGTTCCCGTGGCAAGCATCACAGGTTTGGAATACGGCAACTATACGATTGAACTGACCAACGTGAAATCCGGCAGCGAGGGTCTGAAGGATGTTTTCATCGACGGTTTCCGGGTCTATGGCACCCTGCAGGATCAGAACAATGAGGTTTATAGAAACGATCTGGAGGACAACCCCACCTTCATTGAGATGCGCGACGAAGTCCTGACTGCACAGAATGTAAGCACTGCGGACAGCAAGTATGCCGATCAGATTGCAAAGAGTGTATATTCTCAGGTCTTTAACAGTTCTACTGAGACCACCGAGGGAGCAATCATTCTTAGCGGTAATACCAGGTACAACAATGTAGAACTGAAAGACCTCCTGGACAACGGCCCGAAGAATGAGATTTATCTCCAGCCGGGTCAGGCTCTTGTCTTTAAGGTTACCACTCCCCGCGTGGTTCAGATCGGCCTGAAGGCCCTGAACGCCGCAACCACTTACACCATTACTGGCAAAACCGGCGATCAGACCCTCAACTCCAGCACCGACATGTTCTACACGGTCGCCAATAAGGGTACGGCAACTAACCTTACCGTTACCATCACCAACACTGGTTCCGGCATTCTGTCCATCACCAAGCTGAAGATCTGCGACGATCCCAACGCCACCCTGGGCACCCTGACCGCCGAGGATTTGATCCCCGCCCTGGTCAGCCTGGGCTTTGAGACTACCCCCGATGAGTCCGGCGGTTCCTCCGGCGGTGGTGGCGGCGGAAACACCCCCGCTGAGCCCACCGAACCCACCGAACCCACCACCCCGCCCACCGGCATCGGCCTGCCCTTCACCGACGTGGGCCCTGGCGACTGGTTCCTGGAGAACGTGAAGTATGTCTACGAAAAGGGCCTCATGAACGGCACCAGCGACACCACCTTCTCTCCCAAGCAGACCACCAACCGCGCCATGATCGTGACCATCCTCCACCGCCTGGAGCATAGCCCCGCCGTGGACGCACAGTCCCCCTTCGCGGACGTGGCTGCCGACCAGTACTATGCAAACCCCGTGGCCTGGGCTGCGGCCAACGGCATTGTCAACGGCATCAGCAAGACCTCCTTTGCTCCTCTGAACAACATCACCCGGGAGCAGATGGCCGCCATCCTGTATCGCTACGCCCAGTTCAAGGACTATGACGTCTCCGTGGGTGAGGACACCAACATCCTCAGCTATGCCGACGCGGAGACCATCAGCGAGTACGCCGTCCCCGCTATGCAGTGGGCGGTGGGCTCCGGCCTCATCAACGGCAAGGGCGGCGGCGTCCTGGATCCCCAGGGCAGCGCCACCCGCGCGGAAGTCTCCGCCATCCTGGCCCGCTTCTGCGAAGCTTACGCCAAGTAAGCAGCCCCCTGCAAACAAAATATCCGTGGTAAGCACAGCGCTTACCACGGATATTTTTTGCCAATTAAAAATCCATCGCCAGCCGGGCGGCCTCCTCCTGACTCAGCTCCCGCACCTGGCGTTCCGTCACGCGGTACATCCGCTGGCACAGAGTCAGTACACTGGGCCGGTGGGTGGTGACGATGCAGGTCTTGTTGGGCCGGCTGCGGATGATGTTCCGCAGGACCTGCCGCTCGGTGGCTGCGTCCAGGGCGGAGGTGGCTTCGTCCAGCAGCAGCACCGGGGCGTCCCGCAGGATGGCCCGGGCAATGGCGATGCGTTGGGCTTGTCCCTCGGACAGTCCGCGGCCCCGCTCCCCCACGGAGCTGTTCAGCCCCTCCGGGAGCCGGGAAACAAAGTCCCAGGCGCAGGCCAGGTTCAGAACCTCCATCAGTTCCTCGTCTGTCGCGTCCTCCTTCACCATCCGCAGGTTGTCCGCAATGGTCCCCGCCATGACTGTGTTGCCCTGGGGGACATAGGAGAACTGCCGACGGGTCTCGGCATTCATCTCGATCTCCAGCCCGTTTTCCGCCCGGAGGAATACCCGGCCGGAACTGGGCCGGACCAACCCCAGCATCAGGCGGATGAGGGTGGTTTTTCCCTCACCGGAGGGGCCCACCAAAGCCACGATCTCCCCGGGCTGTGCCAGGAAAGCCGCGTCTGTGATGACCGGGGCGTCCGGCTCATACTGGAAGGTCAAATCCGTCATCTTTACCTGATACCCCTTGTCCGCCAGGGGGTCAAGCTGGCTGCTGTCCGGATCGTGGGGCTCCTTTGCCAGCTGAACCAGCTCCCGGATTCGGTGGGCGGACACGGCGCTGTTCAGAAAGGCAGGCACCAGGCCGATCAAACTGCTGAAGGTGGAGGACAGCTTCGCGTTTTGGGTCAGGAACAGGGTCATGGTCCCGTAGGCGATCTGGTGGGTCCACAGCAGATACAGACAGTAGCCGAAAGCCGTGAACTGCACCAGGGAGCTCAGCAGGGAGAGGGCGGCGTCGGTCTGGATGGTAAAGAGGTTGTAGTCCAGACTGAACTGCTTCCAGGTTTTCTGCAAATCCCGCAAACCCTTGCTGTAGCGGCCCATCAGGCCGAAGCTCTTGATGGTGTCCATGTTGGAGAAGGCCTCGGCCTCATAGGCCATGAGCCTGCTGCCCATCTCCTTCATCCGCTCGTTGTGCTTCCGCATTTTCCGCAGGAAGTACCGGGAGGACAGAATGAGGAAGGGGGCGCTGGCCAGGGCGATCAGGGCCATCACCACATTATAATATAAGATCACGCAGAAGGTGGCAAGGAAGGTGTACACGCCGATGACGATGTTCGGCAGCCAGCTGATGGCGTTGGAGGCCACGGTGTTTACGTCGCTGTTGAAGCGGTTGAGAACATCGCCGCTGGGGTACTTGCTCAGAGACAACCAGTCGGCGTCCAGGACCTTGTCAAAGATCGAGGCCTGGATGTCATTGTTCACATGCAGGCTGATTTTGGTGGACACTCGGGAGGTCAGGCACCGTAGCAGGATACCAACCAGGGCAGAACCCACCATAATGACGATCACGACGGACAGCTTGGAGGTCTCGTACCCGGTGATGATATCGATGGTGTATTTGCTGGCCACCGCAGACACCAGCCCGAAGGAGGAACTAAGGATACCCAGCAGGATGTAACAGGCTACAGCCCACTTATATTGCTTGGTGTAGGTGAAGATCCATTTCCAGTCGGCCAGAAGCTCCCGGAAGGTACCGTCCCGCCATTTGTGGAAGAGGGTCCCCAGGGCGGCAGAGCCCAAAACGGTCCGTTCTGTCTTATTCGTGTTTTCCGTGATGGGAACCACCTCCGATCAAGCCATAGAGTTTCCGCAGGAAGGGGCGGCAGGGGAGAAGGGTCAGCCAGGCCCCGGCGAAGAAATCCCACCAGAAGTCGCCCGGCCCGATCCATTTGCCCTTGCGGCAGACCTGGGTGATGCGCCCGAAGATTTGTTCCGGGGCAATGGGCCCTTCGATGACCTGCTGCCCATCGCCCACAAAGTAATAGCCATCGTCCGAGACCCGGAGGATGCGGTGCATGATGTAGTCGCCGTTTCGCCGCCGGAAGAAAGCCATGTCTCCGCGTTTCAGGGGACGATCCGGTTTCTGAAAGCGGATCTGATCCCGGCCATGGACCAGGAAGGGGGTCATGCTGTCACCTGTAATGGTGAGGGAGACCGACTCGCCCTGGTTTACCAGATCAATGAGCACCGGCAGATATGCGTGAATGTCCAAAATTTTGGGTTCGGGCATGACGAATACGCTCCTTCCTGAGAGTGCATATACATATTCATTTTACATCGGTGGATGCGTTTTTGTAAAGAGGGACTGCGTTATACAGCGAGACGAGGGGAGAGATCGGCACGGCAGCGGAACACTTATCGACTGCCGGAAGTGGAGCAGTGTTCTTCCTTTTTGTATCCACATAATAGCTGCGGCACCAAAAATGCCATCCCCCGCCGGGAACATTTCCGGCGGGGGATGGTCATATCAAAAGGAAGAGAAGAAAGACGGAGGTTTGCGGTTGACTCTGAATGAAGTATGGAGAAGTAAGAATACTCCACGTTATTTATATCATATCTCGAAAAATAGCAAAAATCAATTCTTGCTTTTGGGAGAAATGCCCGAGAATTTTGCGGGCAGTACTTAAATTTAATCCTATATATCTTGATTTTAAGAAGAAAAAACAATATAAGGGGGGAGGATTTTAGGTTTCATCTGAAACCCCTGCAGAACCTGTATCGCAAGTGCGGGGTGTCCTCCCACTGGGATTTACTGAAACTGCGGAGCGAGTAAACAGCGGAATCGAAAGAAAAACGCCCCAATTCGGGGCGTTTTGACTTATTCGTCCTTGCTGGCCGGAACAAAGGCCTGCCAGGGCAGTACGTCGCTCAGCTCAATGAGTACCGGCGAATAGCCGCCCAGGTTATCGTAACCGGGATTGTTTCTGGCCGGCACGCTGGCGGGGGTCACGATGGGCAGGGAAACCACCAGGCTGGTCCCGCCCTCCTGGCCGCTCTGGGCGATCAGCACGCCGCCGTGGAGGGCCGCGATCCGCTGGGCATTGTACAGGCCCAGACCAGCCCCCTCGCCGGGACGGGGAATCTCTTCCGGCGCATCCCCGGAAAACAGGGTCGCCATTCGATCTTCGGGGATTCCCATGCCGCTGTCCCGCAGGGAAATGATCACCCGGCCGTTCTCTGCATGGAATCTCATTTCAGAAATGCCGCCCTTGCCGGCGGCACGGATGCTGTTGGACACCAGGGCCAGGAGCATCTGGGTCAGCAGAGATTTGCTCCCCTGGAACCCCAGGTTCTCCACATTGCTGGAATAGGAGAACCGCACGCCGGCCAGATCGGCCAGCCAACCGGCTTCCGCGGCCATACCCTGGCAGACCATGGCCAGGTCGAAGCCCTCCTCCCGGGGGAAGACCTTGTTGTTGAGCTCCTGGGTCAGTTCTGCCTGACGGGTCAGCCGCAGCATCTGGTAGATCAATCGGCTCTGGTTGGCCAAGTCCTGCTCAAACTCGGCGGCTATCTTTTTCTCCTCCAGGACCCGCTTCATTCGGAACTGCACCGCGTTGAAGTTAGATAGGCACTCCCGCATCCGATACACGGAATGGGAGAAGGGATGCTTCTGTTCCTCACCCTGAGGCAGAGGCCGCAGCACCAGCAGCTCGCCGCCGTCAAAGGGAGAAACCGTTACCCGATACAGGTCCTGGCCCAAGGCGATCTCCATGGACCCGCCGGGGTGCTCTGCCATGGCGAAGAGCAGATCCGCGGGGCAGCTCTGCAGCAGGAGGGACCCGGGCTCGTTGGAATAGGCCGCCCGGCCGCCGGACAGGTAGATCACAGCCTCGGGGAAGCTGCCAAATATAGGCTCCAGGCGGGAAATGATAGGATCCATAGCGTCAACTCCTTGGAAAATGGGATTAGGATTCCCGGACAAACCGGGAAATATCATGTCATAACTGGGTAATACACAGTTTAACAAATGCTGGCAGGGATGACAAGAATTTTGTCGAAAAATGTTGGTGCGTTCTTGGGATTTTTTAAATATAGGGACTTCCATCCGGGAGAAAAGAGGAGTATAATAATGGTGACTATGCCGAGGCAATGCCCGGTTTATCACGTGAAAAAGAGATTTGATTGGAAAGGATTTTGGTTGACATGAGTATCAAAGTCGGTATCAACGGATTTGGCAGAATTGGCCGCTTAGTGCTTCGTCTGGGCGTGGAGCGTCCCGACATCGAATTTGTGGGTATCAACAGTCACAGCCAGACCCCCGACTACATGGCATATTTATTAAAGTATGACAGCGTCCATGGCCGGTTCAAGGGCGAGGTCAGCTGGGAGGGCGACGATCTGATCGTCAACGGCCGCCGCATCCGCGTGTTCCACTGCGAGGAACCCAACGAGATTCCCTGGGGCTCCGTTGGCGCTGAGTACATCGTCGAGAGCACCGGTAAGTTCACCACCGCCGCCAAGATGGCGGGCCACCTGGAAGGCGGCGCAAAGAAGGTCCTGCTGACCGCCCCCTCCAAGGACGACACTCCCATGTTTGTCATGGGCGTCAACAACACATCCTATGACAAGAGCATGGACTTCGTTTCCAACGCATCCTGCACCACCAACTGCCTGGCTCCCGTGGCCAAGGTCCTCCACGACGCTTTCGGCATCAAGGAAGGCCTGATGACCACCGTGCACTCCATCACCGGCAGCCAGAAGACCGTGGACGGCACCTCCAAGAAGGACTGGAGAGGCGGCCGCGCCGCTTCCGGCAACATCATCCCCTCCACCACCGGCGCAGCCAAGGCCGTGGGCAAGGTTATCCCCGAGCTGTCCGGCAAGCTGACCGGCATGTCCCTGCGTGTCCCCACCCTGGACGTCTCCGTGGTGGACCTGACCGCCGAGCTGGAGACTCCTGCCACCTATGGCCAGATCTGCGACGCCATGAAGGCTGCCGCCGAGGGCTCCATGAAGGGCGTGCTGGACTACACCGAGGACGCTGTGGTCTCCTCCGACTTCCTGGGCGATTACCACACCGCCATTTTCGACGCCAAGGCCGGTATCTCCCTGAATGACCACTTCTGCAAGGTCGTTGCCTGGTATGACAACGAGATGGGCTACTCCGCCAAGACCGTGGATCTGCTGGAGTACATGTATAAGGTGGACCACGAATAATTACATTATGATAAGGTACAAACGAGGGCTGACCCAAACCGGGTCAGCCCTCTTATTGTGCTGCGAAAACCACTGGCTGGGCCAGTGGTTCAAAAAAGCCTATGGCGATGAGGAAAATAAAAAAGCTCCCTGTTATGTGTGAACAGGTCCAGCAAAAACGGACACTAGACAAAACACCCCCTGATGCAAGAAAGAAGCGCACTGCATCAGGGGGTGTCAGTATGTCAAACCGCGTTATCGGTTCTTGGGCAGAATCTCCAGAATATGGCCGTCCGGGTCCTTGATGAAATAAATCCCGGAAGGCAGCTCGTCAAAGACCATCCCCATGGCCCGGTGCTTTGCCTTGAGACCGTCGAACTCCTCGGCCACCAGGGCCACGTGGGGGGTGTCGTCCCCCAACTGATAGGGTTCCGTACGGGCGGTCTCCTTACACAGCTCCAGCTGGAAGTCGGTAACGCCGTCCCCCAAGAAGATCAGCTTCCAGCCCCGGTCGGGCATGTCCAGTTCCCGCTGGATGGTCAGGTTCAAGGCCTCCTTATAAAATGCAGCGCTGCGGGCCAGATCCAGCACCCGGACGCAGACATGGTTCATGGTAATCATAGGATGTTCCTCCCTTTGCTTGATTTCTGTCCCCATTTTACCACGGAGCCGGAGGGAGGACAAGGCCGATCCTTTTTTCAGAAAAAGGGAAAATCCCTCTATGCAAATAGACAAAAATGGGGTATGATATAAGGTAAAGTAAGTAAAATCCAACTCCTGGTTCCTTTGCTTTCCAGAACCAGGAAACCATATTCTGTTAAGGGAGGTCCTGTTATGAAACTGACCTTTTTCGGCGCAGCCAAAGCGGTCACCGGCAGCTGCCACTGCCTGGAGGTGAGCGGGAAAAAGATCCTCATCGACTGCGGTTTGCAGCAGGGAAGAGACGAACGAGACAACGCCGTTCTGGACTTTAATGCCAGCGACATCGACTATGTGATCGTGACCCACGCCCACATCGACCACTCCGGCCGGATTCCGCTGCTGGTCAAGCAGGGCTTCCATGGTCAGATCTTTACCACCCGCCTCACCGGCGAGCTCCTGTCCGTCATGCTCCAGGACTCCGCCCACATCCAGGAGATGGAGGCCCAGTGGAAGAACCAGAAGGGCAAGCGTGCCGGCCGGGAGCCGGTGGAGCCCCTGTACACCGTGGCGGAGGCCAGCCAGGCCATGACCCAGGTGGTAACCTTCGAGTACGGTCAGATCATCGACCTGTTCCCCGGGGTGAAGATCCGCTTTGTGGACGCCGGCCATCTGCTGGGCTCCGCCTCCGTGGAGGTCTGGGCTACCGAGAACGGCGTGGAGAAGAAGATCGTCTTCTCCGGCGACCTGGGCAACATCAATCAGCCCGTCATCCGGGACCCCTCCTTTGTCCAGGGGGCGGATTATGTGGTCATGGAGAGTACATACGGCGACCGGAACCACGAGCCTGTGGCCTCCTACACCGCCGAGCTGGCCAAGATCATTGACGACACCTTCTCCAAGGGCGGTAACGTCATCATCCCCTCCTTCGCCGTGGGCCGCACCCAGGAGCTGCTGTACTTCATGCGGGAGATGAAGCGGGACGGGATGGTCAAGTCCAACCCCGACTTCACCGTGGTGGTGGACTCCCCCCTGGCCAACGTGGCCACCAAGATCTTCTCCGGGGACCTGCGGGGTTATCTGGACGAGGAGGCCATCGAGCTGGTGCGGGACGGGGAGAAGCTCTTTACCTTCCCCGGCCTGACCATGACCGAGAGCGGCGAGGAGTCCAAGATGCTGAACATGGATAAGCGCTCCAAGGTCATTATCTCGGCCTCCGGCATGTGCGACGCCGGCCGAATCCGCCACCACCTGAAGCACAACCTGTGGCGGGAGGAGTGCGCCATTGTCTTCGTGGGCTATCAGGGGGAAGGTACCCTGGGCCGCCATCTGCTCAACGGCGCCAAGCAGGTCCGCCTCTTTGGCGAGGATATCGCGGTCAACGCCACCATCCACAACTTCAAGGGCCTGTCCTCCCATGCCGACCGGGATCACCTGCTGGACTGGATCGACCATGTGAAGGACCCCGCTCCCCAGCAGGTCTTCGTGGTCCACGGCGACGCCCAGGTGACCGAGATCTTTGCCAACACCCTGCGGGAGAAGGGCATTCCCGCCCACGCCCCTCTGTATGAAGAGGTCTACGATCTGGCCGCCGACAAGATGCTGGCTGCCGGCGTGGAGTTGGCCCCCAAGAAGCTCAGCTATGAGTCCACCGGCCATGTCTCTGCCGCCTACCACGAGCTGGAGGAAGCCGCCATGGATATCATGACCCTCATCCGGGCCAGCAAGGGCAGCGCCAACAAGGACCTGAAAAAGATGGCCAGCCAGCTGCGGGCCTTGGTGGAACGCTGGCAGAGCTGACCTGCCGTCTATCCCATACCATACCACACAATATCAACGGGGACATTCGCGCGTCGAGTGTCCCCGTTTCCCTGCCGCATCCGGCAGGACAAAGGAGGAACCCATGAAACGGATTTTAATGATCGGCACCGGCGGCACCATTGCCTCAGAGATGACCGACGCGGGCTTAAGCCCCGGCCTTCGCGGCGCGGATTTCTTGCAATACGTCCCTGCGGTGGAGAAGCTCTGCCATGTGGACTGCCTCCAGGTGTGCAACATCGACTCCACAAACATGACCCCCGAGCATTGGCTGATGATCGTCCGGGCGGTGAAGGAGCACTACCAGGAATACGACGGGTTTGTGATCAGCCACGGCACCGACACCATGGCCTACACGGCGGCGGCCCTGAGCTACCTCATCCAGAACAGCCCCAAGCCCATTGTTCTCACGGGCAGCCAGAAGCCCATCCACATGGACGTCACCGACTCCAAGACCAACCTGATGGACAGCTTCACTGTGGCCTGCGACGGCCGCATCCCTGGGGTGTCCGTGGTCTTCGGCGGTGTGGTCATCCTGGGCACCCGGGCCAGAAAGACCTATTCCAAGAGCTACGGCGCCTTTTCCAGCATCAACTATCCTATCCTGGGGGTGGTCCAGGACGGCCGTCTGGTGCCATATATCCAGCCGGCGGCTGGGAAGGAGCCTACGTTCTATGAGGCCCTGAACACCCGGGTCTCTCTGGTGAAGCTCATCCCCGGTATCACCCCCACGTACCTCTCCTTCGCCCTGCTGGAGAGCGACGCGGTCATCGTGGAAAGCTACGGCGTGGGCGGCATCCCCGCCGGGGATCAGGGCAGCTTCTACGGCCTCATTCGCTCGGCCTGCAGCCAGGGTAAGGTGGTGGCCATGACCACCCAGGTCCAGAACGAGGGCAGCGACCTGTCGGTGTATAACGTAGGCCACCGGCTGAAGAGCGACCTGGGGGTGCTGGAATCCTACGACATGACCATCGAATCCGTGGTGGCCAAGCTCATGTGGGCCCTGGCCCAAACCAAGGACAGCGGGGAAGTGGCCAAACTCTTCTATACCCCCGTGGCGGGCGACATGCTCTGCATGCCGGAATAAAAGAAAAAGCTCCATTGGAATCTTCCGATGGAGCTTTTTGCTGGTCAGTTGTTCTTCTTTTTTCTGGTGGCCAGGACAACCAGCAGGATGAGGATGGCGGCCAGCAGGCCGATGATAATCCCCAGGGCCATGGTGGTGAGGGCGGAGCCGTCTTCCCCGGCGGTGGGGGCAGGTTCCACTGTCGGCGCGGCCTGGTCGGGGACAGCGGGGGCGGCGTCCTCCTGGACAGGGGGCGTTTCGGGCTCGATCACTGCGGGTGCGGCCTGTTGGGGGGTGGGATCGTAGGTGGTGGTCTCCACCAGGCAGACCCAGCCGGAGACCCCGTCATAGCTGGTGTAGCCCCAGAGAAGGTTCGCCTGGGAATAGGCGGTCTGGACGATGTGGAGTCTGGTGTACATGGGAACGGGATTGAACCGCACCTTGGAGTACTCGGTGCCGGGACCGGACCGGAGATTCAGCCCCAGGCCGTCCTTGGCGTTTACGTAGATGTGGTAGTCCGCAGCGGTGTAGGCGGTGGGGCTCTGACTGGGGCGCGGATCGTAGGTGGTGGTCTCCACCAGGCAGACCCAGCCGGAGGTTCCCCCATAGCTGGTGTAGCCCCAGGAGTTGCCGGCGGCGGAGGTCTCGGTTTGGGAGATGGTCAGGGCGGTGTACATGGGGATGGGGTTAGACCGCACCTTGGAATACTCGGTGCCGGGACCGGACCGGAGGTTCAGACCAACGCCGTCTTTGGCGTTGACGTAAATGGTGTAGCTGGCGCCGGCCTGGATGGCCAGCAGGCCGGTGAGCAGAACCAGACACAGGGCCAGGCTCAGTACCCGGGGGAGAAGGGGGCTGTGCTTCATAGGAATCCTTCCTCTCTCTTTGGTTTATCCCTTTTTCTCTAAGCAGACCAGGCGGACGCCGGGGATGCCGTTGAACGCACAGGAGACGATGCCCACTTCCCGGTAACCCAGCTTTTTATACAGGGCACGGGCGGCCAGGTTGCGCTCGTTGGTGTCCATGCGCAGGTAGGGGCAGCCCTTTTCCCGGGCGTATGTCTCGTAAAAGTCCACAAACCGGGAGCCGTAGCCCATTCCTTTGCTCTTGGGTGCGACCACCAGGGTGTGCAGGACCATGACCTTCTCGTCGGGGGCAGGGTATTCCCACTGGGCGTTCGCATATTCGGGGACCTGTTCCTGGTTGATCTTGGCGGCCGCCGTCACAACGCCGTCAGCTTCCAGAACAAACATTTCATCCTTGGCGATGGCCTCTTCCGCGCTCTTTCGGGTGGGATAAATGCTCCGAACCCAGCCCACGGTGGTCAGGCCCGCCTCTTCATTTGTATGGATGTCGTCGTAAATGGCAGCAATGGCGTCCAGATCGGCGGGGGTGGCCTTTCGTACCATCGTCCTCACGTCCTTTCTCTGTGGCTGCTTTAGGGAAAGGATACCATCAATCCCGGGAATTTTCAATAAAAATCATCAGCGGGAGAAGGAGGAACACGGTTCCCCAATGATGAAGATTTTATGAGAATTTTCCTGGGAATGGACAAACTCTTTCATCCGTGGTACAATACAACAGAATATACTTTTATACTCCGTCATTGTGCCCATTTGGCCCGGGGGAGTACATTGGAGATGCGAACCTTGCGAAATGAAATTATGGGTGTGTCCTTTGACAACATCACCCTGGACGAAGCCGTCGAGCGGGGAGCCGCCCTGGCCCAGGGACCGGGGTTTTCCTACGTGGTGACTCCCAACCCTGAAATCGTGAATATGGCCCGCCAGGCGAAGGAGTACGAGGACATTTTGAATGGCGCAGGTCTGGTCCTGCCCGACGGAATCGGAGTGGTCTACGCGGCCAAGATCCTGGGCTGTCCCCTGCAGGGGCGGGTCCCGGGCATTGACTTTGCCACGGGCCTGCTGGCCAAGCTGGAAGTCAGCGGCGGCCGGCTCTTCCTCCTGGGAGCCAAGCCCGGGGTGGCGGAGCAGGCGGCGGCCAACCTGAAGGAGCGGTATCCCAACCTGACCATCTGCGGCGTCAACGACGGGTATTTTAAAGACTCCGCCCCTGTGGTGGAGAAGATCAGAGCGGCCCAGGCCGACGTGGTCTTTGTCTGTCTGGGGGCGCCCAAGCAGGAGAAGTGGATGGCCCAATACGGCCCTGATACCGGCGCTCACCTGATGGTGGGCCTGGGGGGCGTGCTGGACGTCTACGCCGGCAACGTGAAGCGTGCCCCGGAGATCTGGCAAAAGCTGGGTATGGAGTGGTTTTACCGCCTGCTCCACCAACCCAGCCGCATCGGCCGCATGGCCAAGCTCCCTCTCTTCCTGGTGGACGCCAAAAAGGCCAGCAGAAGAAAGGGGAAAGCATGAAGGGAACACTCATCGTCATCGAGGGCACCGACGGCTCCGGCAAGTCCACCCAGTTTGCCCGGCTGTGCCAGCGGGCCGGGCAGGAGGGCCACCCCTTCCGGCGGCTGGTCTTCCCTCAGTATCAGGAGGAATCCTCCGCCCTTATTCGGATGTATCTGCAAGGAGAATTCGGGAAGAAGCCGGGGGACGTGAACGCCTACGCCGCCTCGGCGTTTTATGCGGTGGACCGCTACGCCTCCTGGAAAAAGATTTGGCAGGAACACTATGAAAACGGCGGCCTGGTTCTGGCTGACCGGTACACGACCTCCAACGCCGTCCATCAGGCCAGCAAGCTGGACAGCGCAGGGCGGGAGGAATATTTCCGCTGGCTGTCCGATTTTGAGTACAGCCGGCTTGGGCTCCCGGAGCCCGATCTGGTCCTCTATCTGGATCTGCCAACGGAGAAAGCTGTGGAAATGCTCCGCCAGCGGGAAGAGGACACCCACACCAAAGGGGATATCCACGAAACCGACACCGCCTACCTGGCGGCGTGCCGATCTGCCGCCATGGAAGCGGCGGAGGTCTATGGCTGGAAAAGGATCTCCTGCCTGGACGCCAACGGGGATCTGAGAACCATCGACGATATACACCATGAAATCTGGCAGGCGGTATCCCCCCTGCTGACGGAAAAGGAGACTTGACCTATGGCAAGCGATATTTCTGAAGTGAAAAAGATCCTGCGCACCCAGATCCGTCAGGCTCTGAGCGAGCTGAGCGAGGAGGAACGGGCCTGGTCCGACCGGGAACTTTGCCAGCAGTTCCTCCAGCATCCTGCTCTGGAAAAGGCCCAGACCATCCTCCTGTACTGCGGTGTGGGCACCGAGATCCGCACCGACGCCATCCTGGAGGAGCTGCTCAAGCAGGGCAAGACGGTCTGTATGCCCCGCTGCCTGACCGACACGGAGATGGAGGCCTACGCCATCACCGGCATGGAGGACATGGAGCCTGGCCGGTATAACATCCCCGCCCCCAAGCTCACCTGCCCCAAGGTGGAGCGGAAGGACATTGACCTGATCCTCACCCCTGGCCTGTGTTTCGACAGCCGCGGCGGCCGCCTGGGCCAGGGCGCCGGGTACTACGACCGTTACCTGGAGGACTACGAGGGCGTGACCATCGGCCTGTGCCGGGAGGATTTCTTCCAGATCAACCTACCCAAGGAGCCCCTGGACATGTGGGTCAAATACGTCCTCACCGAGGAGGGCCAGGTGTGGCCCTACCTGCCTGAATAACGAAAGAAAACCAGACCCCCGACGTCTGTACCAGATTGGAGGCAACAAATGGAACGGGATAGAAGATACTATGACGACTACGACCGGAACCGGAGCCGTGATCGAGGCAGAGACCGCGACTGGGACCGGGAACGGGAGTACGAGAGACGGCACGCCGCGCCGCCGCCCCGAAAAAAGAAAAAGAAGAAGCGCTCCGCCCTTTCCAGCTCGATGATCTATATTCTGATGGTCTGCGGCGTGTCGGCCATTCTGGCTACCCTGGGCTGGACCATGGCCAACGACATGCTGGCTCTGAACAAGGATGAGGTGGAAGCTGTCATCACCATCCAGGACGAGAAGAATTTCGGCAAGGTGGCAGATCAGTTGAAGGACAACGACATCATCAACTACAAGTTCCTCTTCCGCCTGTTTGCCACCTTTTCCGGTAAGGCGAACGATATCGTACCCGGCCAGTATAAGCTGGACACCAGCATGGACTACAGCGCCATTCTGAACAACCTGAGCTCCAGCTCGGCCAGCCGCATGACCACCACGGTTACCATACCGGAAGGCTACACCATGGCCCAGATTTTCCAGCTTCTGGAGACGAAGGGAGTCTCCACCGTGGAAAAACTGGAGGACATGGCGGCCAATCACGACTATGACTTCTCCTTCCTGCAGGATATTCCCATGGGCGAGGCCACCCGGCTGGAGGGTTACCTCTTTCCCGATACCTACACCTTCTATCTGGGCGAGGACCCCAAGTACGTCATCAACAAGATGCTGGTGAACTTCGACGCCAAGGTCACCGATGCCATCCGGCAACAGATCTGGGACCAGGGTAAGTCCATCGGCGAGATCCTCACCGTGGCCTCCATGATCGAGAAGGAGACCGACGGCACCGACCGGGCCACCATCGCGTCGGTTATCTACAACCGTCTGAACAATCCCAGCGGCGGCACCCAGGGCTACCTGCAGATCGACGCTACCATCCAGTACGTGCTGCCGGAAGGCGAGATCGTGTCTGAGGAGGACTACGCTACCGTGCGGAGTCCCTACAATACCTATCTGAACAAGGGCCTGCCCCCGGGACCTATCTCCAACCCCGGTATGGAGTCCATCATGGCGGCCATCAGCCCCGAGAGCACCAACTACTATTACTATGCCCTGGGCGATGATAAGGTCCATCACTTCTTCACCAGCTACTCTGAGCATCAGGCATTCCTGAACAGCTAAGGGAGGGGCCATGAAGAAGAAATTAGAACTGTTGGCTCCGGCAGGGGACTGGGAGCGGCTGGAGATGGCGGTGGCCTACGGTGCCGACGCTGTCTACCTGGCCGGCACCACCTTCGGCATGCGCTCCTTCGCCGGGAACTTCTCCCCGGAGGAACTGAAGAAAGCGGTGACCTTCTGCAAGGCCCACGGGGTGGACGCCCACGTGACCTGCAACACCATGCCCCGGAACGACGAGGTGGCCCGCCTGCCCCAGTGGTTAGAGCTGCTGGAGGAGGCGGGGGTTACCGCTGCCATCCTGGCCGACGTGGGCGTGCTGGCTCTGGCCAAGAAGTATGCCCCTTCGGTGAAGATCCACATCAGCACTCAGGCCAGCATCGTGAATTATCAGGCCGCCCGGGCCTGGCACGACCTGGGGGCCGACCGGGTCATTCTGGCCCGGGAACTGAGTCTGCCCGAGATCGCTGAGATCCGGGCCAAGACCCCCAGGGAGCTGGAGATCGAGACCTTCGCCCATGGGGCTATGTGTGTGTCCTACTCCGGCCGGTGCCTGCTGTCCAACTACATGACCGGCCGGGACTCCAACCGGGGGGCCTGCGCCCAGCCCTGCCGGTATCAGTACGCCCTGATGGAGGAAAAGCGGCCCGGCGAGTACTTCGACGTCTATGAGGACGAGAAGGGGACCTACATTATGAACTCCCGGGACATGTGCATGATCGACCACATCCCCGACCTGATCGAGGCCGGGGTGGACTCCCTGAAGATCGAGGGCCGGGCCAAGTCGGCCTACTACGCCGCCATCGTCACCGGAGCGTACCGCCACTGCATCGACGATGTGCTGGCCGGCCGTCCCCTGGACCCGGTCTGGCGGGATGAGGTGGAGAAGGTCAGTCACCGACACTACTCCACCGGCTTTTTCTACGGCCAGCCCGGCCAGTTCACCTCCGACGCTCGGTACATCCGGGACTGGCAGGTGGTGGCCGTGGTGGAGTCCTGCGATGAAAACGGTCTTGCCGTGGCCTCCCTGCGGAACAAGTTTGCCGCCGGGGATGAAATTGAGCTGGTGGGTCCCGATACCCGCCCGGCGACCTTCCAGGCCCCGGTGATGATGGACATGGAGGGATATCCCCTCCGGGAGCCCCGCCACCCACAGATGAAGTTCAAGATTCAACTGCCCTGCTATGCTCCGCCCCTGTCCTTCCTGCGGGCCTGCCGGGAGAACTCATAAATGAGGAATCAATGCTGATATTTTCACGGCCTGTTGCTCATGATTGACGAAATCAGATTTAGTAATCGCTCGGGGTTCCGCCGGGCGGTTACTTTCTTTTTCATTCCCTATATCAGGGCAATTGAGTTGAAAAATTTTCCGGGGAAGAGATTCTCGTCCCTGCACATACTATCCACCAGAGGATCGAAACTCGATTCTGGGAGGTTTTCTGTATGAAGATAATCGATCGAATTGCCCTGGCCCTGGTCATCATCGGGGGCCTGAATTGGGGCGGCATCGGGATTTTCGGCCTGGACATTGTGGCGGCCCTCTTTGGCGGCTCTGCCAGTGTTTTGAGCCGGCTGGTGTATATCCTGGTGTGCATCTCGGCAATTTGGTGCATCACGCTGTTCTTCCGTGAGGAGACCAACGAGCATCACGCCAGAGGTACCGTATAAAAGAACTCCCTTGCCAGCCGGCAAGGGAGTTCTTTTATACGAGGGTAGTCCGATCATTTTTCGTGTTCCGTGTCCAGTGCCTCTCGGAGCCGGGCCAGGTCCAGCCGCTGGCGGGGGCGTTCCGTGGGATCGATAGTTCGGATGACTCGGGCGGGGACCCCGGCTACGATGGTGTTGGGGGGGACGTCCCGGGTGACGACCGCCCCGGCGGCCACGATGGCGCCATCGCCGATATGTACTCCCGGGACCACAGTGACGTTGGAGGCCAGCCAGACGTTTTTTCCCGTGACAATGGGGGCAGGGTAGGTGGTCCGGCGCTTTGCTGGGTCAAAGTCGTGGTTCAGGGTGGTGAGGATCACGTTGTTTCCCAGAAAGGTGCCGTCCCCCAGGGTGATGCCACCCTGGTCCTGAAAGTGGCAGCCGGTGTTGATGAAGACTCCCTTGCCCACGGTGATGTTCTTGCCGCAGTTGGCGTAGAAGGGGGGGAAGAGACGAAAGCCATCCGGCACGGGCTTGCCGATGATTTTGGAGAAGATCTCCCGGACCTCCTCCTGGGTGTGGTACTGGTTGTTGAGCTCGCAGGTGAGGCGCATGGTCTCTTCACTGATCTGACGCATGAAGTGGTGCATCTCTCCTTCGCCGGTGACGGGCTCGCCGCTGTTCATGCGATCCAAATATTCCTGCAGATCCATAAAGATACCTCCTTTTCTGGTATCACTTGGGATTGACGGAACACTCGGCGTCGTGGTCGGTCCGGAGTTATCCCAGGGTGTCCGGGCCGAAGCCGCAGGGGAGCAGCTGGCGCAGGGTGTATTTGACGAATTGATGATCCTTGTTGGCGGCCAGGATCTCCAGGTCGGGGGCAAACTCATAGAGCATCTGCCGGCAGGAGCCGCAGGGCCAGCAGTAATCTGCGCTGTTGCCCACCACTGCCAGACGGCGGAAGGACCGGCAGCCTTCGCTGACAGCCTTCACCAGGGCGGTGCGCTCGGCGCAGATACAGGAGCCATAGGCGGCGTTCTCTACGTTGCAGCCGGTGTAGACAACGCCGTCGCTGCCCTCCAGAGCGGCCCCCACGGGGAAGTTGGAGTAGGGCGCATAGGATCGGTCCAGCGTGGTGAAGGCCAGCTCCACCAGTTCCTGATCGGTCATGGGAAAT
>JAEDLP010000069.1 GCA_016295225.1 Oscillospiraceae bacterium
GCGGCTGCGCCGGAGATCATCTCGGTAAAGGTGGGATGGGGATGAATGACCGCGTGGAGGCCCTCGGCGGTGATGCCCTTCTGGACAGCCAGAGCCAGCTCGCCGATCATGTCGGTGGCCCGGGGGCAGACCAGCTGCGCGCCCAGGATGCGGCCGTTGGCGCTGTCGGTGACCAGCTTCACGTAACCGCTGTCGGTGTTCTCGATGAGGCACTTGCCGTTGGCGCCGGTCAGGAACTTCACGGCCTTGGGGGTAAATCCGGCGGCCTTGGCCTGATCCTCGGTCATGCCCACGGCGGCGATCTCAGGATTGGTGTAGACGCAGCTGGGAACCACGGACATATCGATGGGGGGTTCCTTGCCGGCGATGACAGCCACGGCGTTGGCCCCCTGGGCCTCGGCCACGTGGGCCAGCTGGATGTTCTTTGCCTTGGCGTCGCCGATGACGTAGACGTTGGGGATGCTGGTGCGGCCCACTTCGTCGCCCACGATGGCGTTCTTGAACATCTCGATCTCCACGCCTTCAGCGAAGAGGCCGTCCACGTTGGCGCAGCGGCCGGCGGCGGCCAGGACGCCCTCGGCGGTGACCACGGTCTCCTTGCCCTTCTTGTCCAGGTAGGTGACAGTCATGCTGCCGGGGGTGCCTTCGATCTTCTGGACCATGGCCTTGGCCTCCACCTTGCAGCCCCGCTTCTTCAGCATCATGGTCAGACGCTGGGCGATCTCCTTGTCCATGACGGGCAGGATGTGGTCGGCGGCCTCCAGGACGGTGACCTCACAGCCCAGAGCCCGGTAGATGGAGGCGCACTCCACGCCTACCACGCCGCCGCCGATGATGATGAGGGACCGGAACATCTTGCCCTCGCCCTCCAGGATATCGCGGCTGTTGTAGACGCCCTCCTCCCGGATGCCGGGGATGGGGGGATAGGCCACCTTGGAGCCGGTGGCGATGATGATGTCCTTGACCTCATAGGTCTCGCCGCCGCAGGTGACCACGCCGGGACCGGCGATCTGGGCCTGGCCATAGACCACCTGGATCTTGCCGGCCTTCATGAGCTTCTCCACGCCCTTGCGGAGTTCCTCCACCACCTGGGCCTTCCGGGCGTGCATGGCGGCAAAGTCATAGGTGACTTCACCGGTCTTGATGCCCAGGCTCTCGGCGTGGAGCATGCTCTCATAGGCCTCCGCGCTGTGGATCAGGGCCTTGGTGGGCATGCAGCCCCGGTTCAGGCAGGTGCCGCCCAGGTCTTCCTTCTCGAACAGGACCACCTGCATGCCCAGCTTGGCGGCCTTTTCCGCCGCGTTGTAGCCGCCGGGGCCGCCGCCGATAATAGCAATGTCAAAATTCATACGTTCCTCTTTTCTTTTCAGCGTGTCAAAACCGGCTTTGCCTGGGTTTTGACACGAGGGATTTTCAGGCCGCTGCCTGCGGGCAGCGAACTCTGTGAGACCTTTTTATCCGTCTCTATCTTCTTTGTCAGACTCCCAAAAGGGCCAGAATGCTCTCCACCGCTTCCCCGGTGCTGTCCGGGTCGGCGATGAGCTTGTCCCGCAGAGGGCCTGCCTCCAGAGGACAGCCCCGGAGCAGGCCGGGGACCCGGCTCAGGAAATCCGCTTCCAGTCCATCGGACCAGAGGGCGGCCTCGGTGATGATCCCATCCGCCTGGGAGTAGTCCAGCCGCAGGATGCCCCAGTCGAACCGGGCCTCCCGGCTCACCTCCAGGGGGCGGCTGTCGCCATAGATCCAGGCGGGATCGGAGAACCGGGCCTGGCCCCGGGCGATGGCCTCCTGGTCCAGATCCTCATAGCGGAGCTCGGTGACGGGCAGTCCGTAGACCGACCCGAAGGCCTCCACCAGGGCCTGGTTCAGCCGGGAGATGGTCAGGTCGGGCAGATAGTCCCGCAGATTGGCCACCCGGGATCGCACCGACTTGACCCCCTTGGCCTGGAGCTTTAAGGGGGATACGTTCAGGTATTTTTCCAGGGGGGCCATGTCCACGTCCACCATGATGGTACCGTGGTGATAGCACTGGTCGCCCGTCCGGTAATAAGCATGCCCGGAGAATTTCTGACCATCCACGGTCAGGTCGTTTCGGCCGTTTTTCTCGGCCCGGAGGCCCACCAGCTGGACAGCCCGGAGGATGACCTCGGTCTGTCTGGCCACGTCGTAGTCCTCCTGGGTCACCAGGAAGGTGAAGTTCAGGTTGCCCAGGTCGTGGTAGACGGCTCCTCCGCCGGACAGGCGGCGGACCAGATGGCCGCCGTCCCCCTCCAGGGTCTGGATGCGGCACTCATTCTCCGCGTTCTGGTTGCGGCCGATGACCACCGTCCGCTGGTTCTGCCACAGGTACAGGATGCACTGGCCGGGCTTTACCGTTTTCAGCAGGTACTCCTCCAGAGCCAGGTTATGCCGGGGATCGTTCTCCCGGGAGTAGATCACAAATAAAGAACGAATCACGTGATACCTCTTCTTTTTATGCAAGTACCCCGGCGGCGTACACGCCGCCGGGGTAACGGGTCAAGGCTTGGATTTTTTACGCAATCAGGCGTCGAAGTCGTAGCGCACGATGGGAGAACGGGCGGCAGTGACCTCGTCGGGACGGCTGATGGCGCAGTCGTGGGGGGCGTTGTGCAGGCTCTCGGGATCGGCCTTGGCCTCCTCCATGATCTTCAGGAAGACTTCCGCAGCAGCGTCCAGGGTCTCGGGGCTCTCGGTCTCGGTGGGCTCCACCATGAGAGCTTCGTGGACGATGAGGGGGAAGTACATCGTGGGGGGATGCATGCCGAAGTCCAGCAGGCGCTTGGCCACGTCCATGGCGGTGACGCCCAGGTCGTGGGCGGTGCGCTCCAGGGACATGACGAACTCGTGCATGCACAGGCCGTCGCAGGACATGTCATAGACGCCTTCCAGCTTCTTCATCAGGTAGTTGGCGTTCAGAACCGCGCCGGCGGAGGCCTCGGGGATCCCCTCCTTGCCCAGGGTCAGCACGTAGGTCAGGGCGCGGATCACCACCAGGAAGTTGCCGTAGAAGCTCCGGACCCGGCCCATGGAGGCCTCAGGGGTGCTGAAGGCATAGCCGGATTCGGTCTTTGCCACCCGGGGCGTGGGCAGGAAGGCTTCCAGGAAGGACTTGCAGCCCACGGGGCCGCTGCCGGGACCGCCGCCGCCGTGGGGGGTGGAGAAGGTCTTATGCAGGTTGATGTGGACGCAGTCGAAGCCCATGTCGCCGGGGCGGACATGGCCCATGACGGCGTTCAGGTTGGCGCCGTCGTAGTAGCACAGGCCGCCGGCATCGTGGACGATCTTGGTGATCTCCAGGATGTTGGGGTCGAAGAGGCCCACGGTGTTGGGGTTGGTCAGCATCAGGCCGGCGGTGTCGGGGCCGACGGCTGCCCGCAGCGCGTCCAGATCCACGCCGCCCTCGGGGTTGGAGGGGATGGAAACCACCTTGAAGCCGGCCATGGTGGCGGATGCGGGGTTGGTACCATGGGCGGAGTCAGGGACGATGATCTTGGTCCGGGCGGTGTCGCCGCGGGACAGATGATAGTTACGGATGAGCAGCAGGCCGGTGTACTCGCCGTGGGCGCCGGCTGCGGGCTGGAAGGTCATGCCGTCCATGCCGGTGATCTCGCACAGCAGCTTCTCTGCGGTGTAGATGGCTTCCAGGCAGCCCTGGGCAGTCTCAACAGGCTGCAGGGGGTGAATCTGGGTGAAGCCGGGCAGCGCAGCCATCTCCTCGTTGACGCGAGGATTGTACTTCATGGTGCAGGAGCCCAGGGGGTAGAACCCGTCGTTCACGCCGTGGGTCTGCTTGGCCAGCTCGGTGTAGTGGCGGCCCAGGTCGATCTCGGAGATCTCGGGCAGGCGGGGGGCCGCGCCGCGCAGCAGGCTGGCGTCAAAGGATGCGGCAGGCACGTCGCAGGGGGGCAGCAGATCCGCGCCCCGGCCGGGACAGCTCCGTTCAAACAGCAGTTTCATTATGCGCACACCTCCCCAAGAATAGCCACCAGGCTGTCGATGTCACTGCGGCTGTTCAGCTCGGTGCAGCACCACAGGATGCCGCCGTCCACAGGCAGGCCACCCAGGATGCCCCGCTCCTCCAGAGCGGCGCAGATCTTCTCGGGGGCCACGGGACAGTCGGTCAGGAACTCGTGGAAGAAGGGCTTGTCGGCCCGCAGCTTGAAGCCGATCTTCTCCAGCTCAGCGGCCAGATAGTGGGCGTGAGCGGCGGAGCTTTCGGCTGCCTGGCGCAGGCCCTTGGGGCCCACGGCGGCCAGATAGACCGAGGCGGTCATGGCGCACAGGGCCTCGTTGGAGCAGATGTTGGAAGAGGCCTTCTCCCGGCGGATGTGCTGCTCGCGGGCCTGGAGGGTCAGGACGAAGGCACGGCGGCCGTCGTGATCGGTGGTCTGACCCACGATGCGGCCGGGCAGCTTACGGATCATGGCCTGCTTACAGGTCATAATGCCCAGGTAGGGGCCGCCGAAGCCCAGGGGCATGCCCAGAGGCTGGCCTTCGGCCACGCAGATGTCTGCGCCGTATTCGCCGGGGGTCTTCAGCAGGCCCATGGCGATGGGGTTGGTGCTCATGATGACCTTGGCGCCCACCTCATGGGTGGCGGCCACCACAGCGTCCATGTCCTCGATCACGCCATAGTAGTTGGGGCTCTGGACGAGAACGGCAGCGGTCTCCTTGGTCAGGGCGGCCTTCAGGGCCTCCAGGTCGGTGGAGCAGTTGTCGGCGGGGATGACCACCACGGGCACGTCGCGGCTCTCGCAGTAGGTCTTGATGACAGCGATGGTCTGGGGATCGACGGTGCCGGAGATCACGGCGGTGGCCCGCTTTCTCTCCTGGCACATGAAGACGGCCTCGGCGGCGGCGGTGGCCCCGTCGTAGACGGAGGCGTTGGACACGTCCATGCCGGTCAGCTCGCACATCTGGGTCTGATACTCAAAGATAGACTGGAGCACGCCCTGGCTGATCTCAGCCTGATAGGGGGTGTAGGCAGTCAGGAACTCCTCCTTGGAGGTGACGGTCTTCACGATGGAGGGGATATAGTGGCGGTATGCGCCGGCCCCCCGGAAGATGCTGCGGAACTGCCGGTTGCCATCGGCCATGGCGGAGACCTTCTGGGCCACTTCCAGCTCGCTCATGCCCTCGGGCAGGTCCAGGTTCTTCACCCGGGCCTCCTCCGGCACGATGTCGTAGAGCTGGTCCATAGAGGTCAGACCGATGGTTTCCAGCATGCGCTGCCGCTCTTCCCGGGTGGCGGGAATGTAGCTGCCCATACTTATGCCTCCTCAGCTGCCACGACTGCCTCGTAGCCCTCTGCGTCCAGCAGCTCCTCGGTGTCGGTGACGTTCTCGACCTTGATCAGCCATGCCTCATAGGGGGCCTCGTTGACCTGAGCGGGATCGTCCAGCAGCTCCTCGTTGACAGCGCAGACGGTGCCGGTGACGGGGGAGAACACGTCGGAGACGGCCTTGACGGATTCCACGTCGGAGAAGGACTCGCCGGCGGTGACCTCGTCGCCTTCCTCGGGCAGGTTGATGAACACGATGTCGCCCAGAGCGTTCTGTGCGTAGTCGGTCAGGCCGATGGTGAAGACGCCGTCCTCTTCCTTCACCCACTCGTGGGACTTGGAATACTTCAGTTCAGCAGGGATGTTAGACATAATAGGTTCCTCCAAATATCATTATTTTATTTTACAAACGAATGGAATGGGGCAGATCACTTGCCTCTGGTGTAGAAGGGCAGGGGGATGATCTCGCAGGCCACCCGGCGGCCGCGGACTTCCACTTCCACAGCGGTGCCCACTTCGGCGTGGCTTGCGTCCACCAGAGCCATGGCGATGGCCTTGCCCAGATAGGGGCAGTGGGTGCCGGAGGTGGTGACGCCGATCTTCTCGTCGCCGATGAAGACGTCCTGGTGCTCACGGACGATGCCGCGGCCGGTGACGCCCAGGCCCACGCGGACCCGCTTGGGTGCGCCGGCGGCCACCAGAGCGTCCTTGCCGATGAACTCGTCCTTGCCCATCTTCACGCCGAAGTCCAGGCCGGCCTCCAGGGGGGTGATGGTCTCGTCCATCTCGTGGCCGTACAGGGGCATGGCGGCCTCCAGACGGAGGGTGTCGCGGGCGCCCAGGCCGCAGGGGATCAGGCCGAACTCCTCGCCGGCTTCCCGCAGGGTCTTCCACAGCTTCTCGGCGTCCTCCTTGGCGCAGTAGATTTCATAGCCCAGCTCGCCGGTGTAGCCGGTGCGGGAGATCATGGTCTTCACACCGTTGATGACGATGTTGGGCAGGGCGGTGTAGTAGCCCTTGGGGATCTGGTCCTCGGGCAGCAGCTTCTTCATAATGGCGGGAGCCTTGGGGCCCTGCAGAGCCACCTGGGCCACGGAGTCGGAGATGTCCTCGCACTTGGTGCCCTCCAGGACGTTCTTTGCCATGTGCTCGAAGTCCTTGTGGCGGTTGGATGCGTTGACCACGGCCAGGTAGGACTCCTCGCCGAACTTGTAGACCACCAGGTCGTCGATGGTGCCGCCCTCGGCGGTGCACATGACGCCATAGCGGACCTTGTTGATGGGCATGTCGGTGTAATCGTTGGTCAGCAGGTGGTTCAGGGTTGCCAGGGCAGTGGGGCCGGTGAACAGGATCTCACCCATGTGAGACACGTCGAACAGGCCGCATGCCTGACGGACAGCCATGTGCTCCTTGATGACGCCGGAACCCTCGTACTGGACGGGAAGCAGATAGCCGGCAAAGGGGACAATCTTGCCGCCTTCTTCCACATGGACGTCATAGAGAGGGGTTTTCAGTTCCATAATACTCGCTCCTTTTCATATCTGTCGCAATGTCGCAATATCGGTTAAAACAAAACAGAGACACAGTTCTTGCACCCATGTCAAGTTCTGCGCCTCCGTAACCCATACTAAATCCTGAAAAAACGCGCAGGCGTTCCATGAAGAATTAGTATTAACCTGAAAGATTCTCCGCGTGGGGATTGCCTCATCGGTGCGAGCACGCTCGCTCTCCGGAGTCTCGTCCAAAACCGGTCCTCTTTGCCTGAGAGTTTCCGCAGCCCCTTCGGCTCCGCTGCACGCGGTATCTCCCGGTTCCATCATCCGAACTATATGGTATTGTCTCTGTCCGGCGTCCTTTCTATGCAGGACGCCAATCCACTTTTATTATAGTAATCCATTTTCTCCCTGTCAACGTTATTTTTTCGGCATTTTACAAAAAGAAGCCCCGGAGCTTCCATTGCTCCGGGGCCAGGGATTCTTGTTATATCAGGGCAGGTCGAACTCCCGGTCGATATTGAACCGCAGGGCCTCCAGGGCCATGTCGTTGTACTCCAGCTCGCCGTTGTCAAACATGATGACGGCCCCGTAGATAAAGGACCGGACGGCGTAGATCTTCCGGTAGCGGACCTCCATGGGCATATCCACGCTGTCGCAGTAGCCCTTCACCAGCCGTTGGGTCATGCTGCTCAGCTCTCCCCGCAGGCGGTGGTAGACGTTGTCGAAGTCGTCGTCCTTCAGGGTCAGGATGGACCGGAAGTGGGGATGATCCATGAGAAATTTCACGTATTCCACGCTGATCTCCACGATCTGCCGGCGGGCGTCCCCCTCATACCGGGCCATGGTCCCCACCTGCTGTTCCCGCCACTGGCCGTTGACATATTCGATCACTGCGGCAATGAACTCATTTCGGTTCTCAAAGTGCTTGTAGGGCGCGCCACAGGAGACCCCGCAGGCGTCGGCCACCCGCCGCATGGAAAATCCGGCGATGCCGTTCTTGTTGATCTCCTCGATCCCCGCCTTGATGAGTTCCTCCCGCTTGCTCCGCCGTCTGGTCTGCCCTGCCATTCTCTTGTCCTCCTCTTTCTCTGGAGGCGGTCTTCGGGTCACCTGCGCAGCTCCGTTTTCCGGATCTTCCCGCTGATGGTCTTGGGCATGGCCGGCACAAACTCGATCTTTCGAATCCACTTGTACTCCGCCATTTTGCTGTTGGCAAACTCCTTGATCTCCAGCTCCAGGGCCCGGGAGGGCTCCCAGCCGGCCGTCAGGACGATGACCGCCTTGATGGCCTGGCCCCGGAGGGGATCGGGAACCCCCACCACGCTGCACTCCAGCACGGCGGGATGCTCCATGAGGACGTTTTCCACCTCAAAGGGTCCCACGCGAAAACCGCCTGTTTTGATTATATCATCAAATCGGCCGTGAAACCAGTAGTTTCCGTCCTCATCTTTCCAGGCAGCGTCTCCGGTGTGGTAGACCCCGTCCTTCCAGACGTGATCCTGGAGGGTCTGGTTCCCCAGATAGTAGGAGAAGAGGCCCACCTGTTTCCCGTTCTCCGGGGGCAGGATGACGATCTCCCCGATCTCCCCCACGGGGGCGGGGGTGCCGTCCTTCTGCCGCAGCTCTATATTATATAAAGGAGAGGGAACGCCCATGGAGCCCTCCACGGGGGTACAGCCCTTGAAGTTGGCCATGAGCAGGGTGGTCTCGGTCTGGCCGTAGCCCTCCGCCAGAGGCAGGCCGGTCTTTTCCGTGAACCGGCGAAAAACCTCCGGGGCCAGCTGTTCCCCGGCGGTGGCGGCGTGGCGGAGGGTGGGCATATCGGGGATGCCCTTTTTCACCAGATACCGGTACACCGTGGGGGGCGCGCAGAAGGAGGTCACCCCGTAGCGGTTGATGACCGAGGTGAGCTTTTTCGGGTCGAAATTGTCAAAGTCGAAGACCATCACCGCGCAGCCCACCAGCCACTGGCCATAGATCTTGCCCCAGGAGGCCTTGGCCCACCCGGTCTCGGACACGGTGAAGTGGAGGCCGTCGGGCTCCGCCTGGTGCCAGTATTTGGCGGTGACGATGTGGGCCAAAGGGTAGGTAAAGTCGTGGACCACCCCTTTGGGGTAGCCGGTGGTGCCGGAGGTGAAGTAGAGCACCATGGGGTCGTGGGCCTGGGTGGGCTGACGGTCCAGGATCTCCGAGGCCCCCTCCATGGCGGCGGTGAGGTTTGCAAAGCCCTCCGCCTCCTGCTGGACGGTCCACATGGTACAGGACAGGCCGCACCGGCGGGCCGCCCCTCGAATCCGCTGGGGAACCTCGTCCTGGGTGGTGCAGACCACCCCCTGGATGGAGGTGCAGCCCATCCGGTAGACGATGTCGTCCTCGGTGAGCATGTGGGTCATGGGGATGAGGATGGCCCCGATCTTGTGGAGAGCCACGGCGGTAAGCCAGTACTCATAGTGGCGCTTGAGAATCACCATGACCTTGTCCCCCCGGCGGATGCCGGCGGACAGGAAGACGTTGGCCACCCGGTTGCTCAGGAGGCTGATGTCCCGGAAGGTGAAGATACGCTCCTCCCCCTCCCCGTTGCACCAGACCATGGCCCGCTTGCCGGGCTCCTTCCGGGCGGCGGCGTCCACCACGTCGTAGCCAAAGTTGAAATCGTCGGGATAGTCCACCCGGAAGCCGGTGAGGCGGCCCTGGGGGTCCACCTCCTCCCGGCAGTATGTCTCATAGATCTGCATGGTCGGTTTCCTCGTTCTTTGGGTCAATGGTTCCTTGGCCGAAGGCCCGGAACCGGGCATAGCGGGTTTCCAGGCGGTCCTCCTGGGCCAGCAGGGTCTTCAGCTCCTTCTCCAGCCCCTGGGCCAGACGGCCGTAGAAGCTGGGCTGCCCCAGATCCCGCTCGTGGAGGACCTTCTCAATGACCCCCAGCTCCAGAGCGTCCTGGGCGGTGAGCTTCAGCCGCTGGGCGGCCTC